>JBAQCH010000177.1:0-56516 GCA_049294015.1 Anaerolineae bacterium | reverse complement strand
CACCGCTGTAGACCCACCACCAACGCCTCCACCGTCGCGGCATCCGGCTCGGCCGGCAGCGCACTGGCGACTTCGGCCTCGGCCAACGCCACGCGCAGATCGGCCACCAGCGCCATCAGCTCGTCGTAGCCGTAGCGCCCGCCTAGCACCGCGCGCAGCCAGGCCGCGTCAGGCCGGCGCACCTGCACCACCCCCTCACGCAGGATCTCGATGCCCATGCGGTACAGCCGTAATAAATGCGCCGCGTGCTTGGTGTCGTAGCCGTGCAGCGCCTCCAGCGCGGCCCGCTGCGGATGGCGGTTGGCGCGCCAGCCCTGGTAGTTCTGCCAGTGCTTGAGCGCCGCCCGGTAGGCCCGCTCTTTCTGCGTGTCGGGGAAGCGAAAGCCGCCCGTGGGGTGGGGCGTCGCGCCGAACTCCGGCGGTTCCGGCTGGTGGTCGGGTGGGTTGTGCAGCCAGCGGTAGTGTGTCTCCATGCGTTTGAGCTGGTCGTCGGCATAGCCGGCGTAGGTCTGCGCCACCTTGCGCGACAGGAACAGCCCGCGCGCCGCCCGCAGGGCCTCGCCGTAGGCGTCCATGTATAGCACGTCTCCCTCGTCCGCCCACAGGATATCCAGCATGTTGGGGTTGTTGGCCAGCGCCAGCCGCGCGAACTTGGCCAGGCCGTAGATCACCACCTCGCTCGCCCGGTCCTCGTATTGCTCGAAAGCGCTCAGGCCCAGCAGGTAACGCGCCGGCGGGATGCACACCCCGCGCACGTCCACGTCGCTGTCGGGGCCGGCCGTGCCAAAGGCCTGGCTGCCCCACACGGTCTTGAGGATGGTGCAGCGCTCGATCCAGTCCATCACAGCCCCTCCGCCAGCCGCACCCGCAGCACGAAGTCGTCCAATGCCGCCTCGTTGGTCGGCTCCAACGGCAGCGGGCTGGCGTCGCGCGCCGCGACCAGGTCATCGTGCAGCCGCGCCAGGGCCGCGTCGTGCTCCTCCACCGGCAATAGGAATGCGGCGTGTTCGCTGGTCTTGGCGGCGATCAACGCCAACAGATGGGCGTAGCCATACTCGACCGCCAGCTCGGCCAAGTTGGCGTTGACCTGGCCGGTGCGCAGCAGGTGGATGCCGGTCAGGCTGACCCGGTAGGCGTAGAGCAGCGGCTTAAGCGGCGCGGGGCCGGCCGCGGCCTGCTTGCGCCATTGCAGCCACTGGCTGCGCGCGTAGCCCGCGTAGGGCTGGTAGACGCGGCGGGAGATCGCGCCCTGCTGCGCCAGGCTGCGCAGCTCCTCGGCCCAGGGCGTGTCCAACACTATCAGCGGCGAAAAGAGCTGCTCCAGGTAGTTGCCATGCGGCTGCAAGAGCAGGACGACGAACTTGACCAGATCGTGGCTGACCAGGTCGATCTCGCCGCCATCGACGGTCCAGGTGCGGTTGAGGGTCGGCTTGGGCGGGTGCAATCCCAGCAGCGCGCGGGCCGGCAGCACATGGCAGCCGCGCAGGTCCACGTCACTGTCGGGCGACGGGAAGCCGTACAGGTGCGCGCCGCTGATGCTGGCGAAGAGCAGCGGATGGCGAAGCGCCTCAGCCATGGCGCGATGATAGAGGCTGGTATCAAACATAAGGCTATAACGTCACTACTCTATGCTGCTACGCCTACGCTCAGTTGATCCGCCCAGGCATGGCGCGGCTTCAACCAAGGCGATCCAGGCTGGCCAATGGGTGAAATATGGAACATCTCTCAGGGCGACAGGATTTGCGACACCGTCACAAACTGATACCCGTTGCGCTCGAAGAAATCCAGCAGGCGCGGCAGGGCGACGGTGTTGGCCGGGTTGGCGTCGTGAAAGGCAATGATCGCGCCGGGGCAAGCCTGGGTAACGACGCGCTCGTAGATGGCGTCGGCTGTGACGCCGTCATCCCAGTCGCGGCTGTCCACGGTCCAGCCGACCGCATGGAACCCTTCACTGTTGGCGACCCGCACCACGGTGCCGTTGATGGCGCCGAAGGGCGCACGCAGCAGGGGCCGGGTGGTAGCGCCGGGATAAGCTTCCTGGGTCAGCTGCTCGGTCAGCGCCAACTCCCAGCGAATGACGCTCTCCGACATATACAACATGTTGTCGTGAGTGTAGGAGTGGTTGCCCAGCTCGTGGCCATTGTCCAGGATCTGGCCGATGATGTAGGGATGCCTGACCAGCGCCCCGCCCAGCACAAAAAAGGTAGCCCGGATGCCGCGCGCGGCCAGCATCTCCTTCAGATCCTGATTGCCCTCAGCATAGCCCACGTCGAACGAGAGCGCCACCCGCTTCTGCCGGTTGTCGCGGCCCAGGTAGTAGCCTGAGATACCGAAAGGCAAATCCTCGACGCGCGCCACCGGCGGCAAGGGGGCCGCCCACTGGCTCGGGGGTACACTACCTGGCGGCAAACGAATAGCCCGGCCGGCCTGGCCTGTCCAGCCAGGGTTGGCGGCGAGAATCGTCTGCTCAGAGACCTTTGCGTTGGCGGCAAGGAGGCCCAGGGTGTCATTCGGCCAGAGGCAGTAAGACTCGTATCCATCCGGCTGAATTTCCGGAGCCGGTTGAAGCGCTAGGGGAGCAACCACCTCAACAGGCGTGGCTTCCGTCGCGGGCGAAGTCGGGACGTCGGCCATCAGCGCCTCAGCCCAGCCGGAGTGGACAGCAGAGGCGGGCTCCGCAGTTTCGTTCGCGCGTGACCGGGCCTGCCCTACCCCAAGAAGAGCCAGCCCGGCCAGGATCAAAAGGGCAGGCAGCAGCAAAGTCGTGACGCTGAAGCTGCGACGCGGCCAGTCAGCCGCCGTGTCAGTTCGAGGAGCCGAGGCATCTGCTTGGCGCATAGAGTCGCGACGAGCGGGGTCTGGTGTCACGGCATATGTCCTTTCCCTGTCCACAGGTGTTGAGCTTATGAAGGTTACGGATTTATCCCGGTAATCTCGCCGCAGCGCCGCCTGCGTTTGAAACCGCAGGCTGATATCCGTAAAGCATGCTGAAGCAAGCTGGTACGCGCGACTGAGCTTGCTTTAGCATGCTTCGGGTGCGTCAGACGCCGAACACCTGCCCGGTTTACGGGTTCATTCGGCGGCGACGCCGCGGCGCGATTACCGGAACATTTTCTTGACCTTCATCAATCGGCGGCGACGCCTCAGCTCAATTACCGGATCATTTTCTTTACCTTCATCAGCTCAGCGGTTCTTTGAAGTCATAGAGCCCATCGGTCGTCGACCAGCGCAAGCCGCACTCGCTGCAATCCAGCGAGTCTGCTCCCGGCGTCAACTGGCCTGCGCACTCAGGACACTGAAAGAGCTCGGTGGGCAGGCTCTCCAGCCGAGCGCCTGGCGTCACGCAGCGCACGAAGACGCTGGGGGTCAACTTCCACAGTGCGCCGATCTGCTGCACCGCGCCGTCCATGGCGGCCAGCGTGGGCGCAGGGACCAGGCGCTTGAGCAGCGGCAGGCGGAAATGCGACACAGCCAACTCGCGATCGATGCGGAAGCCGGCAGCCTGTAGCTGTTCAGTCATCCATGCCGGGTGAAAATCGAAGTTCAACGGCACGAATTCGTACGGGGCAGGGTCGTAGGGGCTCCAGTCCTGGCGGCGCAGGGCATGGCGCGCGATGGACTTCAGGTGCCGCTTGCTGGCATATTCGGCCACAAACACACCACCCGGCGCGAGGGCGCGCCGAATCTGCGCCAGCGCGGCCGGCACGTCGGCCAGGTGATGCATCACCCGCACTGTGACAGCGCTATCTGCCACGCCCGCAGCCAGCGGCAACTTGTACAGGTTGGCTGCCACATAGATAAAGCGGCTGTCACCGCCCAGCCGCGTCTGGGCCTGACGCAGCAGCGAGCGCGAGTAGTCCAGCAACAACACCTGCTGGTAGCCATCGTACAGGTCGGCCAACCGGCCGAAGGCTGCGCCGAACTCGACCAGACGCCGGCCGGCTGGCGGCAGCAGCTTACGCAGCGCAATGCGCTCGGCCAGGTCCTCGTAAGCGCGGCCACCCTGCTCCCAGAAGCGCTGCTGATAGTCCGAGCCCTCGTAGTCGATGACTTGCGGTGGACGGACAGTCGATTGGTCGGATGCAGGGTCAGCCACAGCGGTTTTTGCCTCTTATAGTGAATTCATGTTTCACGTGAAACACGGTTATCGTTAACTCTACAGCGGGACGCGACGATTATAACACGATAGCAAAAAGCGTCCAAGTGACCACAGCGCGGTCATCCCTTGCCAACGAGGCGTGAGATGGGGTAGAATATCCCGGAAAGCGCCAACACTCTTTGCTACAGAGCCCGACGCTAACCCGACACACCCCTTCACAAGCGATAAGACCCCTCTGGCTGCCAGCCAGACCAGCGAGATTGATCCATGA
Source organism: Anaerolineae bacterium (assembly GCA_049294015.1). Taxonomy (GTDB): domain Bacteria; phylum Chloroflexota; class Anaerolineae; order JAAEKA01; family JAAEKA01; genus JAAEKA01. Next base: position 52,146 of record JBAQCH010000177.1, on the reverse strand, counting down.
CGGCCATCCAATCCTTCGCACAACAAGTCACCGCCAACGTCGAAAAAGTCATCGTCGGCAAGGGCGCTGTCATCGAGCTCTTGCTGGCAGCGCTGCTGTGCGACGGCCATGTGCTGCTGGAAGATGTGCCCGGCGTGGGCAAAACCATGCTGGCGCGCGCCCTGGCCACCAGCCTGGGCGTCTCCTTCAAGCGCTTGCAGTGTACCCCCGATCTGCTGCCCAACGACGTGACCGGCGTCTCGATCTTCAACCAGCAGAGCCGCCAGTTCGAGTTCCTGCCCGGCCCGGCCTTCGCCAACATCCTGCTGGCCGACGAGATCAACCGCGCCACGCCGCGCACCCAGGCTGCGCTGCTGGAGGCCATGGGCGAGCGCCAGGTGACAGTCGATGGGGTGACCCGATCGCTGGCTCGACCCTTCATGGTGCTGGCGACGCAGAATCCCATCGAGTACGAAGGCACCTTCCCTTTGCCTGAGGCGCAACTGGACCGCTTTCTGCTCAAGCTCAGCCTGGGCTACCTGGACGTGGAGGAGGAAAAGGATTTGTTGCTGCATCTGCGTCGCGCACATCCCATCGAAGCCCTTCAGCCGGTGAGCGATGGAGCGCAGATCCTGCCCCTGGCCGAACAAGTCTGGGACGTCCACGTGGACGACACCGTGCGCGATTACATTGTGCGGCTGGTGCAGGCCACCCGCCAGCATCCCGACCTGATGCTGGGTGCCAGCCCGCGCGGCTCGCTGGGGCTGTACAAGACCAGCCAGGCCCTGGCCGCCCTGCGCGGACGGCCCTACGTGCTGCCCGACGACGTGAAACTGCTGGCGCCGCTGGCCCTGGCCCATCGCTGCATCGTACGGCCTGAGAGCGCGCTGCGCGGGCGCACTGCGGCCCTGGCGGTGCAGCAGATTCTGGCCGAAACCCCGCTGGACATCGGACACCTGTGAGTTGTCATGCGCGAGCTGCCCTACCTGCTGGGAGTCATCCTCCTGCTCGCCGTGCTGCTGCGGCTTGACTTCGTCTTCTACATTATCTATGTGGTGGGCGGTGTCTGGCTGCTGGCGCGCTGGGCCACGCCGCGCAGCATGAGGGCGCTGACAGCGCGCCGCAACTTCGTCGACCACGCCTTCCTGGGCGAAACCATCCCCGTGGCGCTGGAGCTGCACAACCGCACCCGGCTGCCCATGCCCTGGCTGCGCGTCAACGAGTCGCTGCCGCCCGATCTGGCCGCCAGCGCCCAGATTAGCCGCGTGTTCACCCTGCGGCCGCGCGAGCAGCTTGTCATCGACTACGACCTGCGCTGCCTGCGCCGAGGCTACTACCCTATCGGCCCATTGCGGCTCACCAGCGGCGACCTGTTCGGCTTCGCTGACATTCAAGACCGCGGCGAGGCTGTGCAGCACCTCACCGTCTACCCGCGCATCATCCCGCTGGTCGGGCTGGCGCTGCCCTCGCGGCTGCCCTTCGGTGTGCTGGCCAGCCCGCAGCGCATGTTCGAGGATCCGGCCCGCATGCGCGGCGTGCGTGAGTACCAGCCCGGCGACTCCCAGCGCCGCATCCACTGGAAAGCCAGCGCCCACAGCGACAGCCTGCTGGTCAAACAGTTCTCACCCGCCATTTCATTGGAGAGCGTGCTAATGCTCAATCTGCACGCGGACGAATACGAACGGCAACGACGTCATAGCGCCAGCGAATGGGCCGTTGTGGTGACGGCCTCGCTGGCCGCCTACCTGGAAAGCCGGCGTCAGGCGGTGGGGCTGGCTGTTCATGGGGTCGATTCGCTGCCAGACCCAGCCCCAGAAACTGCAACTGGCGCGGCGCGCCCGCCGATGATCGTGCCCCCGCGCCCCGGCCGCCCGCACTTGATGAAGGTACTGGAACTGCTGGCGCGGGCCGAGCTGCTGGAAGCCAGTGAACCGTTTGCGGCCTGGGCGCAGCGCACGGCCGCGCCGCTGCCTTGGGGGGCGACCGTGATCGCCGTCACTCCCAGCGGCGACGAGCTGACCTGCCAGGGGCTGCACGGGCTGGCGCGGGCTGGTCTGAACGTGGTCATGCTGGTGGTGGAGCCCTACAACCGCTTCGCGGTGGTGCAGGAACGCGCCCGCCGGCTGGGTTTCACTGCCTATCAGGTCGCCTCGGAGGAAGATCTGGACCGGCTGCAAGCCCAGAGCGGCGCGCGCGTGCCGGCCTATCGAGGTGCTGCGCTATGACCGAGCAGGTTGGCGAGCGGCCCGACGCCCGCAAGGCCGATAGCCTGCAAGACTCCGCCTGGCAGAGCCTGGTCGGCCGGCCGCTGCTGATCGCCATCCAGTCCACCTGCCTGGTCGCCGGCCTGTGGGTAATCGCACTGAACATCAGCGACACGCCTGGCGACCTGCGCCTTGTGCCCATCGTCGTTTTTGTGGCCGCGCTGGCCGGCGTAGCCAGCGCGCAGTGGCTGGCCCAGCCTGCCCAGCGCCTGGTGGGCAGAACTGGCTTTCAACTGGCGCAGTTGCTGGTACTGCTGATCGTGCTGCGCGTGCTGACCTGGGGCTTGACAGGCCATTGGCCTACGCTGGCCAGCGTGCGAAGCTGGATCCTGGAGCCATGGACCTTTTTGGATGGCGTCTTCCTGGCGCTGAGCCTGATGGCTGCACTGGCCTGGCACCGGGCGGCCGTGGTGGCCGGCATCTTCTATCGGCTGGCATTGACGCCGGGCGAGCTGGCCTACGACAACGAGCGTCGGGCAGGCTCCTTCTGGCGCACAGGCCACTTGCCGGAGCGCTCCTTGGTCTCGCGCGCCGATCTGGTCGAACATTACGTCAGCCAGTGGATGTTCGGCGGCGTCTTTCTGGTGCTGTGCGCGGCCGTCACCCAGGTGCGCATCGGCGAGCGGCTGAGCCTCAACGTGCTGGACACAGGCATCCCCTCGGCGCTGGTGGTGGCCATGATCTTGTATTTCCTCCTTGGCCTGGCGCTGCTCAGCCAGGCGCGGCTGGCCACGCTGCGCGCGCAGTGGCTGCTGGATGGGGTGGAAATGCCCGATCGACTGCCCAGTCGCTGGAACCGCTGGAGTCTGCTGGTCATCCTCGCCATTGGCCTGCTGGCTGCGTTGCTGCCGCTGGGCTCCACCTGGCAGCTCGGCGCAGTTGTCAACGCCGTGGTGATGTTCTTTGTGCAGATTGCGATCTTCATCATCTTTCTGTTCGCCTCTGTCTTCGCCTGGATCATGGGCCTCTTCGGCGAGCAGCCGCCCATGCCGGAGCTGCCGCAAGAGCTGGCGCCGGCGCTGCCTCAGGAACCGATCACGCCGCTGTTCGTAGCGCCGCCGTGGCTGGGCGGCGCCACGCTCTGGTTGCTTGTGCTGCTGGCGCTGTTGCTGGCGCTGCGCCTGCTGCTGGGCAAGGATGGACTGGACGTCACGCGGCGCAAGCTGCAAGAGCTGCTGGCCCGGCTCTGGGCGCGCCTGAGATCGTGGGGCCAAGGCGTGCAGAACGCAGCCAGAAGCCTCCGGATTGGCCTGCCTGGCCGGCGCACCCAGAACATTGACATCACCGTGCGCCAACCATGGCGCTTCGTGCGCCTGGGTGGCCTGCCGCCGCGTGAACAGGTGCGCTATTTCTACCTCAGCACCCTGCGTCGGGCTGGCGACCAGGGCATCGTCCGCCAGCCGGCGCAAACGCCCCAGGAATTCGTCCGCGACCTGGAGCAAACCTGGCCGGCTGCCGAGTTGGACGTAGAAGCGCTGACCGCGGCTTTCGTCACTGCCCGCTATGACGCGGCCGAGATCAGCTCCGACGAGGCCCAGCAGGTCAAGTCGGTCTGGGAACGGATCAAGCGGGCGCTGCGCGGCAAGCGCAAAACCGAAGAAGGAGCTACCGATGAACTACACTGACATCATTAAGCGCGCAGCCAGGCTCACCTGGCGCTACAAGGTTCTCTGGATCTTAGGCATCTTGTTGGCCCTCAGCGGCGGCAGCGGGGGCAACACCCTCACCTACACCTTCAATGGCAACAGCGGCGGCATGGTTCCGCCCAGGTCTCCCGTATGGAACTTCCCCGACCCAGGCGTGATCGCCGGCTTTGTGCTGCTGTGCTGCTGTCTGCTGGCGCTCCTCATCGTCGTGATGACCATCGTGCAGTACGTGGCCCGCACCGGCCTCTACCGCGCCGTGGACCAAATCGGGGAGACCAGCGCAGCGCCCACCTGGCGCGAGGGCCTGCGGCTGGGCTGGAGCAACCGAGCCTTTCGCATGTTCCTGCTGGACCTGCTGGTTGGGATTGCGACCTTTGTAGTGATTATGGGCCTTATGCTATTGGCGGCGTCGCCGCTGTTGCTGCTGATCTTTGAGAACGAAGCGCTCAGCATCTTCGGCGTGATCGCCACCCTCGGCCTGGTCATGCTGGTGACGCTCTTGATCTTCGCAGCAGCAATCGTCATCAGCGTCTTGCAGCAGTTCTGGCGCCGCCAAATCGCCCTGGATGACCGCACCATCGGCGAGGCGCTCTCGCTGGGCACGCAGATGGCGCGGCGCAAGGCCGGCGATGTGGCCATCTTCTGGCTGCTGATGGCGGTCATTGGCGTCCTTTTCGCCGTCGTGCTGATTCCGGTGGTGATCGGGCTAATGCTGCTAGGCGGCGGCCTCGGCTTCGGCCTGGGCTATGCCGTCTACGCGCTGACCAACTCGGCCGGCTGGGCCGTGCTGGCCGGCCTGCCCATCTTCATCATCATCCTGAGCATCCCGCTCCTCCTGATACAGGGCGTCTATCTGGTCTTCGAGAGCAGCGCCTGGACGCTGGCCTATCGCGACGTGCGGCCAGTGATCGAGCATGACTAACTATCAGCCACGCGCGTGACTTGCGATTTACAGTTTTGTCTTGTAAAATGACTGATTGGAGGTTAGATCATGCAAACAGCAATCACCAAGCGCGGTCAAACCGTCATTCCAGCCGCCATTCGCAAGCGCTATCAGATCCAGGAAGGCGATCATCTGGTGTGGCTGGACGATGGCGAAACCATCAAGGTTGTCGTCGTACCGGCCAATCCGTTGCAGGCTCTGCGCGGGCGAGGACGAGGCGAGCGACTGGGCGAGAGACTCTTGGAGGAACGTCGTGCTGAGCGTGAACACGACTCCTAAACAGTTTGTTCTGGACACGTCTGCGTTGCTCGCCTTGATCGAGGACGAGGCCGGCGCCGACCGGGTGTACGAAATCATAGAGGGTCACCAAGCCGTAGTGCCCTGGGTTGCTCTGCTGGAGATGTCCTATATCACACAGCAGGAGCGTGGCCAGGCTGAAGCGGAGCGGCGCTACGCCTTCATCAAGACCCTGCCGCTGACCATCGTGTGGGAGGCAGACGAGGCGCTTCTGCTGCAAGCCTCCCGTCTCAGGGCGTCTCACCGCATCTCGTTGGGCGATTCCATCATCGCTGCCCATGCCATTCGGCTGAAGGCAGTTCTCCTGCACAAAGATCCAGAGTTTGAGTCGTTGCGCGAAAAGGTCGTCCAAGAGACCTTGCCATATAAATCCCGTGCTAAGGGATCCAACGGCGCCAGCGCTGTTTTGACAGGCGATTGAAGTATTCGGAGCTATGCCACCACTAACTGCCCAGCAAGCCGCCGTCGTCGACCTGCCGCTGGCCAGCCACGTCTTTCTGGCAGGCCCATCCGGCGCGGGCAAGACGACCGCCGCCGCCCAGCGGCTTTTAAGGTTGCTTAAGGAAGGCGTCCCCGGCGGCTCGATCCTGGTGCTCACGCCGCAGCGCACGCTGGCCGAGCCCTACCAGACGGCGCTGCGCCGCTCCCGGCTGCGGGCCGGCGGCCTGCCGTCGCTGTCGACGGCTGGCGGCCTGGCGCGACGCATGGTGGAGCTGTTCTGGCCGCTGGCAGCCGGGCCGGCCGGCTTCGCCGACCCTGATCGTCCCCCCACCTTCCTGACCCTGGAGACGGCCCAGTACCACATGGCCCGCTTAGTGCGGCCCCTGCTGGACGACGGCTACTTCGAGTCGATCACCGTCGACCGTAACCGGCTCTACAGTCAAATTATCGACAATCTGAACAAGGCGGCTGTCGTCGGCTTCCCGCACAGCGAGATCGGCCAGCGGCTAACCGCGGCCTGGAACGGCGATCCGGCCCAGGTGCGCGTCTATGCTGACGCCCAGGAGTGCGCCAACCGCTTTCGCGACTATTGTCTGGTCCACAACCTGCTGGACTTCTCGCTGCAAGTCGAGGTCTTCTGGCGCCACCTGTGGCCGCTGCCCATCTGCCGCGAGCATCTTACCCAGACCTACCGCCATCTCCTCGTCGACAACCTGGAGGAGGACACCCCCTTCGCCCACGACCTGCTGCGCGACTGGCTGCCGGCGGCAGAGTCGGCGCTGCTGGTCTACGACCAGGATGCCGGCTACCGCCAGTTTCTGGGCGCCGACCCGGCCAGCGGCTACGCCCTGCGTGCGCTGTGCGACGAGACTGTGATTTTCAGCGAGTCGCTGGTAACGCCGCCGGAGCTGCAAACCTTAAATGCCCATCTGGCCCGCGCGCTGGACCAGCCTGCCAGCCCGCCGGCCGCCCCCGCTCCGCCCGACGCCGTGCGCGCGGCCCTTCAATTTGAAGAGGACCTGCGCTTCTATCCCCAGATGCTGGACTGGACCGCGCGGCAGATCGCCGACCTGGTGGATGAGGGCGAGACGCCGGGCGAGATCGTGGTGCTGGCGCCGTTTCTGTCCGACGCGCTGCGCTACTCGCTGAGGGAGCGGCTGGCTCGACTGGGCGTGCCGGCCCGCTCGCACCGCCCCTCGCGCGCGCTGCGCGACGAGCCAGCCGCGCGCGCCCTGCTGACGCTGGTTGCGCTGGGCCATCCCCAGTGGCAGCTCGCGCCCAGCCGCTTCGACGTGGCCTACAGCCTGGTGCAGTCCGTGGATGAGATGGACCTGGTGCGCGCCCAGCTGCTCTCGCAGATTGTCTACCGGCCCAAGGACGGCGCGCCGCAGCTCACCACCTGGGAGCGCATCAACCCGGAGATGCACGAGCGCGTCAGCTACGTGCTGGGCGGCCGCTACGACACCTTGCGGCTGTGGCTGGCCGAAACCGCACGCAAAGGGGAGCAGCCGCTGGACCACTTCCTCAGCCGGCTGTTCGGCGAGATCCTCTCGCAGCGCGGCCACGGCTTCCACGACGACCTGGACGCCGCGCGCGTGGCCGCGACGCTGGTGGAGTCGGTGCAGAAGTTCCGCCAGGGCGTGGCGGGTTTCGATACGGCCCCTGCGGGGACGCCTACTCAACCCACGGACGGCTCCCTCTCCCCCCGGGAGAGGGCTGGGGTGAGGGCCGATCAAGCCTCCCCTGCGGACAACTCCCTCTCCCCCCGGGAGAGGGCTGGGGTAAGGGCAGATCGCTCCCTCGGCTGTGAATACATCGCCATGGTCGAGGACGGTGTGCTGGCGGCGCAGTACGTGGGCGCCTGGCAGGAGCCGGACGCGCGCACGGACGCCGTGCTGCTGGCCCCGGCCTACACCTTCCTGATGATGAACCGGCCCGTCGATTACCAGTTCTGGCTGGACATCGGCAGCCGCGGCTGGTACGAGCGGCTCTATCAGCCGCTGACCCACCCCTACGTGCTCAGCCGCCAGTGGGATGGCCAGCGCCAATGGGGCGACGCCGACGAGCACGCGGCCAGCCAGGAGCGGCTCTACCGGCTGACGGCCGGCCTGCTGCGCCGCTGCCGCAAGCAGGTCTTCCTGGGCCTGAGCGAGCTGGGCGAGCAGGGCTTCGAGCAGCGCGGCCCGCTGCTGTGGGCTTTCAACCAGGTGTTGCGGCAGCTGGCAACTGACATGAATTCTGACCAAGGTCATGTTTAAGTTTTCTGGTGTGCTTTTCAGCGTTGACGAGCGCAAGTCGAGTAGCGGGTTGAGGTCGCGCTCTTTCCATGAGGGCAACCCGATCCAGCGTATCGAGACCGGAGCGGGTCTACTCCACGAATTGCTCCGATCTTGACTTTAGACCGTTTCGCACATGCCAATGAATACCACTGTTTCCACGATGATTTGGTTGGCTGCTCCGGTGATGGCTGTGGCTGGCTTTATCTTGTCACTCGTTCGCTCGCACCAGCGCTCGTGGTTGAGACGGATACTGGGCAGCCTGTGTGCGGCGCTGGCGGTCGGCGTGGCGATACTGGTCATGCCATTCGCATGGGTGCTACGCGATGGCCTTGGTCCGGGCATGGTTGTTAGCGAGGGCGGCAGCGCTATTGCGCATTTCGTCATCCTGTATCTGGCTGCCTTGATCCCTGTCGGCGCATTAGCTCTTGTTGCTTGGGCGTTGCTTCGCACGCCACACAGAAAGGAAGTCTCTGCCGACTAACCAGACGCTGGAGCGAACAGCCGCCCCGCGTCTTCGTTGCGGAAGTCGCGGGCATCAGAAGAGTTCGCTTATCGATCTGAGTCGCGGTCGGGCGGCGGTCGCTCAGCTCAGTCGTTCTGGAACGACTCACATTTCGGTTACTGGTCCGCAGGATGCCCCCGGACCCTACTCGACCTACGTTAATGCATCGTGCGGCAGCCATCGCGATTGCGGTAACTTCGATTCTCAAACGATCTGAGTTGCGTAAGGGGCCGCAGCGCCATTCGTACTGAATGAGAAACTGGGGATGCTTCGGCGGACCCTAGCATGACATAATGCCAATTTCTTAGTAGAACCAAGGCAAGTGAGATGGATATTCGACCACTGCGCACAGAGGATGAATACGAAGCTGCCCTGAGGGAGATCGAAAACCTGTGGGGCGCGCCAATTGGATCACCGAATGGCGATCGTCTCGAGGCGTTGGCGACTCTGGTGGAAGTCTACGAGGAAAAGCATCATCCTCTCGATCCGCCAGACCCCATCGGACTGTTCCTGCCATGACCTTCATCCCCCGCCCGAAGCAGCAGGAAATCCTCGCCTACACCGGCGGCAAGATGGGCGTCGCTGCTGTGCCCGGCAGCGGCAAGACCGAGACCCTGTCGCAGTTGGCCGCGCAGATCATCAACCGCGGCCTGCTGGACAGCCGGCAGGAGGTCTTGATCGTCACCCTGGTCAACTCGGCTGTGGACAGCTTCTACCAGCGGGTCAGCAAGCTGGTTAAGGCGCAGGGACTGCTGCCCCACGTGGGCTACCGGGTGCGCACGCTGCACGGCCTGGCCCACGATATCGTGCGCGAGCGGCCGGCGCTGGTCGGCCTGGCCGACGACTTCCAGATCGTGGACGAGCGCGCGGCCGAGGAGGTGCTGGACGAGGCGGCCGCGGCCTGGCTGCGCAGCAACCCCTACGCGCTGGAGGGCTACATCTCCGACGAGGTCGAGCCCGGCAAGCAGGACTGGGTGCGCCGCGACCCGCTGCTGGAACTGGCCAAGGACACAGCCAACGCCTTCACCCGCCTGGCCAAGGACCAGCAACTGACGCCGGAGGTCCTACGCGAGCGGCTGGCAGTCACGAATGGCGCGCTGCCTCTGGCCGAGATGGGCGCGGCCATCTACGCCGACTACCAGCGCGCCCTGGCCTACCGCGGCGCGGTGGACTTCGACGACCTGATCCGGCTGGCGTTGCGGGCGCTGGAGAGCGACGAGGCGCTGCTGCTGCGCCTGCGCCAGCGCTGGCCCTACATCCTGGAGGACGAAGCCCAGGACAGCAGCCGCCTGCAGGAGCGCATTCTGCGCACGCTGGCCGGGCCGGCCGGCAACTGGGTACGGGTGGGCGATCCCAACCAGGCCATCTTCGAATCCTTCACCACCGCCAGCCCGGAACATCTGCGCCGCTTCCTGGTCGAGGAGGGGGTGGCGGCCCGCGACCTGCCCAACTCTGGCCGCTCCACGCCGAGCATCATCGCCCTGGCCAACCACCTGATCGACTGGACGAACCACGAGCACCCGGAGCCGGCCGTGCGCAACGCGCTGGCGCCGCCGCACATCGAGCCGACGCCGCCGGGCGATCCGCAGCCCAACCCGCCCGACGATCCCAGCGCCGTATTTCTCATGTCCACCAAGTTCAGCCCCGAGGGCGAGATTCGTGCCGTGGTGGAGTCGCTGGCGCGCTGGCTGCCCAACAACCCGCAGGCCACGGTCGCCGTGCTGGTCCCGCGCAACCAGCGTGGCTTCGAGCTGGTGGACGCGCTGCGGGCCAGGGAGATCGAGACCGTGGACAGCCTGCTGCGCAGCACGTTGACCACCCGACAGGCGGCCGGCGCGCTGGCCAACCTGCTGCTTTACCTGGCCGACCCCGCGGCCGCGCCCAAGCTGGCCCGGGTCTACGAGGTGTGGCGGCGCGATCTGCGCGAGGACAAAGAGGCGTGGGCCGAGGTTCAGGAGGTCAGCAAGCTGCTGCGCCGCATCGATCGCGTCGAGGACTTCGTTTGGCCGCGGGCCGGCCGCGACTGGCTGGACGAGGTGGAGATCGACCCCGACCAGCGCGCGCATCTGGAGGATTTCCGCGCCCTGGTGCAGCGCTGGCAGGGCGCGGTGTTGTTGCCCATCGACCAGGCCGTGCTGACCTTGGCCCAGGACCTGTTCAGCGAGCCGGGCGACCTGGCCCTGGCCCACAAGCTGGCCGTCAGCCTGGAACAGATCGCCCAGCAGAAGCCGGATTGGCGGCTGCCGGAGCTGACCAACGAGCTGACCACCATCGCCCGCAACGAGCGCCGCTTTCTGGGCTTCAGCGAAGAAGACAGCGGCTTCGACCCTGACAAATATAAAGGCCAGGTGGTGGTGGCGACGCTGCACAAGGCTAAGGGGCTGGAGTGGGACCGGGTCTACCTGATGTCGGTCAACAGCTACGACTTTCCGGCCGGCCAGCCCTACGACCAGTACATCGCCGAGAAGTGGTTCATCCGTCCTGCCCGGAAGGTGCAGACCGATGGCCCGCTCAACCTGCAGGCCGAGGCGCTGGCCCAGTTGGAGCTGCTGGCGCAGCAGGGCGATCCGGCCGGCTACACGGAAGGTGAGGCCTCGCGGCTGGCCCGGCTGGACTACGTGCGCGAGCGGCTGCGCCTGCTCTACGTCGGCATCACCCGCGCCAAGAAGGAGCTGGTCATCACCTGGAACACCGGCCGGAAAGGCGATCTGACCCAGGCGCTGCCGTTCGTGGCGGTGCAAGCCTATCAAACGATGAGGGATGAATGATGAACGATGAATCCGGAGTCCGGATTCTGCATTCATCCTTCATCGTTCCTCATTCATCATTTGGATCATCCCATGCCCCTCCCCTCCGACTTCCACTTCAGCCAAGGCAGCTTGCAGGATTTCGTCGACTGTGCGCGGCGTTTTCAGTTGCGCTATCTGGAGCGCATCGCCTGGCCGGCCGTGCCGGCTGAGCCGATCCTGGACAACGAACGCCACATGCAGCAGGGCGAGCTGTTCCATTTGTTGGTGCAGCAGCACCTGGTGGGCGTGCCGGTGGAGCGGCTGACGGCCATGGCGCAGGGCGACGCGGACCTGGCCGCCTGGTGGCAGGCCTATCTGGCAGCCGCGCCGGCTGACCTGCCGGGCCAGCATTTCCCCGAAGTGACGCTATCGGCGCCGCTGGGCGAGAGCGGCCAGCGCCGTCTGGTGGCGAAATACGATCTGATCGTGCTGACGCCGGAGGGACGGGCCGTGATCTTCGACTGGAAGACATCGCACCACCGGCCGCCGCGGCGCTGGCTGGCCGAACGGCTGCAAACGCGGGTCTATCCCTACCTACTGGTGCAAGCTGGCATCGATCTGAATGCTGGCCGGCCGCTGGCCGCTGATCGAATCGAGATGGTCTATTGGTTCGCCGGCTTCCCTGACCAGCCAGAGCGCTTCGTTTACAGCCCGGCCCAAGGATCGGAGGATGAGGGCTATCTGCATGCGCTGGTGGAGCGGATCGTGCTGCTGGCCGGCGGCGAGGGCGTGTGGCCATTGACGCCCGACGAAACACAATGCCACTTTTGCGTCTACAGGTCGTTGTGTGAGCGGGGAACGACGGCGGGCCGCTCCGACGAGGCAGATTACCGCGACTACGAAGCGGAGATCGCAGTCGATCTGGACTTCGAACAGATCGCAGAGGTGGAGTACTGAGGAGGAAGTTCATGCCGCCCGCCGATGCACCGCCGCGCTCGCCTCTCGGAGTGTCTGCGACAATGGGTCAATCTGAAACAAATCGCTCATGAAACCGAGTAGACTGTCTACAGAGTCAACCACGGTCTCTTGTCGGACTACATGCGCCAGCAGTTGAAGTCGCCGGGGGTTAGCATGATTCTTGCGTAAGTCCTACTAGATTTGACACGTTGATGCAAAACTATATACTGCGATTTAGTGAAGGAGTTCACTGCTAGATATGAAGTGAATACGTGTGGGTTGGTGCGCGCCAGCGCAGCACGATACCATTTCACAGTGGGTTCTGGTGGGTCAGCGACATCTTCGTTTTCCGAGAAGCGGATGGGCAAAGAGGTCGAACAACAGCAGGCAGGAGAATCCCCATGACAACCACAAATAGCCACGATTTCTCTGAGACCGCCCGTCCCCCCGTCTCGAAGCAACGGGGGCAAGTCCCCATCTATCGGCGACGAGGCGTTCACGTCCTCCTGTTGACGGCCTTGCTGATTGCGCTGCTGGCGTTTCTCGCCCTGGCATCCAGCGAAGCTGACGAAGGGGACGTCATTGTGGCCTCCGCGAATTCAGCCCAGAATTCTCACAGCGCCACGTTGTTGACCGATAGACGCGTTCTCGTGGCAGGGGGCTGGAGTGGGACCACAGCCATTGCAACCGCTGATTTGTTCGATGCGGACGCCAGAACCTGGGTGGACAGCCAGGCGGCGCGGGTCAGCGCAAACCGGGCATCCCAGTTCGATTGCAGCACGGTGACGGAGATCCCCGCAACGGAGTGTGAGGCGTTGGTGGCGTTGTATGCTAACACTGGAGGGCCGAACTGGCGCAACAACACCGGCTGGCTTCAGACCGACACGCCATGCAGTTGGTTTGGTATTGCTTGCGATGTAGGCCATGTAAGCCATCTGGAAATGGATCAAAACCGTCTGCAAGGAGCAATACCACCAGAATTGGGTGACCTAGCAGAGTTGAGAGTGTTAGTACTGTATGCCAACTGGCTGACCGGTGCTGTTCCAGTAGAGATCGGCAACTTGACCCATTTGGTGAGCCTTGGTTTGGGAATCAACTTACTAGATGGAACGATTCCAGAGGAGCTAGGCAACTTAACTGATCTAGAACTGCTTGACTTGTCTCACAATCAACTCAACGGACCAATTCCAACTGACTTGGGGAGGTTGGTTATGATGTCCTATCTCGATTTGTCAGACAACCAACTTACTGGCCCCATTCCACTGGAGTTGGGCAATTTCCCGGCTCTATGGATTGCGAGGCTGAACGACAACCAGTTGAGCGGTCCGATTCCACCCGAGTTGGGCCAGCTCAACAACCTGTGCCATATGGACCTGAGTGACAACCAGTTGACTGGCTCGATCCCACCGGAGTTGGGCGACCTGATAAACATCGGGTGGTGCCGGAATTCTCCTTCAATCACGAGCGACCTCGCCATGCTGAAGGTCGGGATAGATAGCCCGTACGCCGGCGCCTCCAGTGCGGGGCCGCGCACCAGTCGCCGTCCTCCTCAACCCACTACCGGCTACCTTAACTTGTCAGGCAACCATCTGACCGGCGAGGTTCCGGTGCAGTTGGGCGAAATCGAGGATCCCTCCGGGGTGTACCTGAGCTGCAATATGCTGTCGGGGGACTTTCCTCCCGAAGTTTCCCGCGTCATTCGCTGGGGTTCCATCGACTTCAATGCGCTGACCGGCTACGATCCGAACATTTTCCCAGGGTGGTCCTGGTATCTGACGCAAACCGTGGCGCCAACGGACTTGACGGTGACAGGCAGCAGCAACGGCGATCCCATCACCCTGAGTTGGACGCCGATCCCCTACACCAATCACGCAGGCTACTACGAGATCAGCTACGCCACCGCGCCGGCCGGCCCGTTCACCGTCTACGGCCAGACGGCCGACAAGACTGTCAGCAGCTACACAGTCCAGTTGCCGGGCCAAACCATGCCCTACTACTTCCGGCTGCGCACGGCCACTGCTCCCCACGCCGGCACCGGCAGCGACTACGACTGTGACTACCAGCCGAACACGGTAATCAGTGAGTACACCGAAGTGGTGGCCAGCGGCGCCGGGCAGCCCACGCCGACCCGCACGTCCACGCCCACCGCCAGCCCGACCGCCACGGCGACGGCAACCGCAACACCGACAGCTACTGCAACGCCAACGCCTACACCGACCGCTTCTGCGACCGCAACGCCCAGCCCAACGCCAACCGCTACCGCAACGCCCACCGGCACATGGACGCCCACCCTCACCCCCAGCGCCACTGCAACGCCAACGGCCAGCGCCACCCCATCCCGGCTGTGGCTGCCGTTGATCCTGCGTTGAGATAGGCATGTGGGCTTGAATTCCTTTTGACATGCACCAACGAAATGACCCCCAGGCCATCGTGGACGAAGCCACCCTGGACCTGTACTACACTGGCCGCGACAACGGCAACACCTTGACGGTGGGCGCGCACCGGGTTGTGGCCGAATGGATCGACAGCGAGGTGACTCATTTCCAGCGCAAAGCGGGGATCAACTGGACCGTGGCGGGCATGGGCAGCGGCAGCGACTACACAGCCTCGCCTGAAGCAACGCTACCCCTGGGCAGCGTCGCCAGCGGCTGGGTGCAGTTGGACGTTACTGCGGCTGTCCAGGCGTGGGTCGCCGATCACGCCACCAACCATGGCCTGGTGCTCTTGCAGGAGGCGGCCAGCGGCTGGGTGACCTACCAGTTCTGCAGCGAACTGGGCTGGACGCCCTGTACATCTGCCCAGGCCCCGCGTTTGGTGATCCGTTACCACCTGGAAGAGCCTAAGCCTGAGAAGGCCACTTTCCAACAAGGCATTGGGGGGTACAGCGGTACCAATGCAACCTGTCTGGCCTACTCCTCCAGCAACAATGGGTGTGCCCTCTTCAAAGCAGGGGCCAACGACGGCTTGAAGAGCCTGGTGCGCTTCGATCTGGCTTCAATTCCAAGCGGTACAACGGTTGAAGAAGCCACTTTGCGGCTGTACTACAAGGGACGCAGCAACTCTAACGCCCTGACGGTTGGAGCCTACCGCCTGCTTGCGCCGTGGGTGGACAGTCAAGCCACCTGGACTCAGCGGATGACGGGAGCGAATTGGGTTGTCCCAGGGCTGGGAAGTGGTTCAGATTATCTTGCTGACGGCAGCACCGAAACTGTGCTGGGCGACGGTGGAAGCTGGGTCGAAATAGATGTGACCGACATGGCGCAAGCCTGGGTGAACGATCCAGCAGCAAACTACGGTCTTATCCTGCGCCAGGCGTCAGCCGCGGGCTACGTGATCTACGACTTCTGTAGCGAACGGGGCGTATCGCCATGCACTGCGGCGCAAGCGCCTCAACTGACTGTATGGTATCGTTGATGGATGAGTGACAGAACGTCAAGGAGATATAGATCATGTGGCAACAAAGAATGATAAGACTAGGGATGGGCGCGCTGCTGGCTCTCAGCCTGATCGGGATTGATGCACCTGCGAAGCCGGCGGCCCCCCAAGCGCAGGCCCAAGAACCGTCAACTTTCGATTGCGCAGCGGTGACGGAGATCCCGCACAGCGAATGCGAAGCGCTGGTGGCCTTCTACATCAGCACCGGGGGCGACAACTGGACCAACAACACAGGCTGGCTGCAAACAAGCACGCCATGCACATGGTACGGACTTACGTGCAACGAAGGTCATGTAAGCCATTTGCATATTTATGGCAACGGGTTGAGTGGCCACCTTCCTCAAGAATTAGGCGATCTAGCAGAACTGGTCGAATTGTGGCTTGTGAGCCGCTCTCTCGCAGGGCCGATACCTTCCTCGTTGACAAACCTCAATCGTCTGGGAGTGTTGGTTTTAGTCAGCAGCGGGTTTTCCGGGCCGCTCCCTACAAACATGGGCAAGTTGACCGCTCTTCGTGTCTTGGACCTAAGCGGAAATCAACTTACCGGCCCGATCCCTCCTCAATTGGGAAATCTGACTGCCCTGGCCGACTTGCACCTGAACGACAACCAACTCGACGGCCCAATCCCGCCAGAGTTAGGCAACCTGACACAGTTGGTTTTCCTGTCCCTGGAGAACAATCAGTTGAGTGGTCCTATTCCTCCAAGCCTTGGCCAACTGACCAATCTATGCGACATCGACCTGAGCTTCAACCACTTGACTGGTACGCTGCCGTCCGAGCTGGGCAACCTGACGCGCATCGGCTGGTGTCGCTCCCTGGCCCAAACTGGCGGGATGAGTGATATGCTTCGGCCAAGCACCATGGGCTGCATGCCAGAGATGCGGGGGCGTTATCCAGAACCTCCTATCGGCTACCTTGCCGTCGCCAGCAACCATCTCAGTGGCCCAATCCCCATCGAGCTGAGCCAACTCACGGATACCTCCGGGTTGAACCTGAGCTGCAACATGTTCTCCGGCGACCTGCCGTATCCGGTGGCGCAGGTCGTTCGCTGGGGAGGTATCGCTTTCAATGCGCTGACCGGCTACGATCCGGCTGTCTATCCTGTCTGGTATTGGTACATAAACCAAACCATAGCGCCCACCGATCTTACCGTGACCGGCAGCAGCAACGGCACACCGATCACGCTCTCGTGGACGCCCATCGCTTACCATTGGGACGTGGGTTATTACGAGATCAGCTACGCCACCGCGTCGGGCGGCCCGTTTACAGTCCATGGGCAAACTGCAGACAAGACCATCAGCGCTTACAGCGTGGTTCTCCCCCCGCGCAGTACGCCCTACTACTTCCGCGTGCGCACGATCACTGAGCCGCACTTCTGCGATCCGATCGATATGTGCGCCTATCAACCGAACCGGGTGATCAGTGAGTACAGCGAGGTGGTGGCAAGCGGCGCCGGACAGCCCACGGCGACCTTCACACCGACGCCCACCGCCAGCCCGACCGCCACGGCTACGGCGACGTCAACCGCGACTGCGACGCCAACCGCGACGCGGACGGCGACGCCCAGCCCAACGCCGACGGTTACCGCGACGGCCACCGGCACATGGACGCCCACGGCAACTCCCAGCGCCACCCCAGTGCGGCTGTGGCTACCGTTGATCTTGCGTTGAGGCATGGATTATCAAGCTCGAGGACTTTTCACCATGCACTGGCGTGATGATGCGCAGGCTATCGCAGACATGACCTATTAGCACAAGTAGCTGCGGCTTGTTTCAACCCCCGGATCAAATAGGGCTATATGACTCGAGCACTGGCGGAATCTCGAGGACGGAGCTACTGCGCGCTGCTTTCCACGATCCGCCCCTCCATCACCTGCAGGCAGCGCGCCCGGCTGCGGAATTCAGCGCTGAAATCAGTCCAGTCGGTGGTGGTCACCAGGGCTTGCTGCACGCCGCTCAGCGCCTCCAGCAGCAGCGCCCGCCGGCTGCCGTCCAGCTCGGACATCACGTCGTCCAGCAGCAGCAGCGGCGGCGCGCCCAGCGCGCGTTGCATGATGGCCACCTCGGCCAGCTTGACCGACAGCGCGGCCGTGCGCTGCTGGCCGCGGCTGCCGTAGGTGCGCAGGTCGCGGCCCTGGGCAGTGAACTGCACGTCGTCGCGGTGCGGACCCAGCAGGGACATGCCTGCCGCAATCTCGCGTTGACGGGTACGGGCCAGCGCAGCTTGAAACACCGCCACGATGGAGGCCTGGTCGCCGGCCAGGTAGAGCGGCGACGGCTCGCGCAGCCAGGGCAGGTCGACGCTGACTGGCTCCTCGCTGTTGTCGCCCGGTTCCAGGCTGGGCAGGTAGCGCACGTGCAGGCGCTCGCGGCCGTCGGTCAGGGCCTGCTGGCGCTGGTTGGCCTCGGCCTCCAGCTCGGCCACGAAGGCGGCGCGGCGGGCCATTAGCAGGCTGCCCTGCGCCACCAGTTGCTCGTCCCAGAAGGCCAGTTGCTCGCGCGCGCCGCCCTGATCGCGCAGGTTCTTCAACAAGGCATTGCGCTGGTCAAGAACCTTGTTGTAGGCGCTGAGGCTGCGGCAGTAGTCGTGCTGCATCTGGCAGAGGGCGATATCCAGGTAGCGCCGCCGCACGCTGGGTGAGCCGGAGATCAGCTCGATGTCCTGGGGCAGAAAGAGCACCGTCGGCATGTGGCCGACCAGGTCAAGGGCGCGGCGGCTGACGCCGTTGACCCGCACCTCCTTGCGCAGCAGCGGCGCGCCTGCGTTAGACTTGCTGGACTGTAGCAGCGTGATCTCGATCTTCTGCTTGCGACCCGACGGGCTCACCATCTCCCCAACCAACCGGGCAAAGGGCAGCGGCTCTTCCCAGGCCAGCCAATGCACCAGCTCCCGCTCTGCGCCAGCCAGCAGCGAACGTGAGGTGGACAGGTAGGCCACGGCCTCCAGGAAGCTGGTCTTGCCCTGCGCGTTCGAGCCTTGGAGGAGCGTGATGCCCGTATTCAGGTCTAGCTCCAGCCGGCTGAAGTTACGAAAGTTGGTGAGGGAGAGGTGGGAGAGGTACACGGAATGATGAATGATGAACGATGAATGATGAATGATGAATGATGAACGACGGAGACAAAGGGATGGTCAAGAAAACCGCCAGGTTCTTTCGACCTGGCGGCAATTGGTCATCGGTCAAACAACAGACTCACTCAACGTGTCAGTCTGCATTCATCGTTCATCGTTCCGCATTCATCGTTTCCGCTAGCGGCTGATGTGCATCGGCATGACGACGCAGGTGAACTCCTCTGGGCCGACGCCGACGGGGCGCACGACGCCCGGCGCGCTGGCGCGGGTCGTTTCGAGCGCAATCTGCGGCTCGTCGATGATGCTCAGCACCTCCAGCATGTAGCGACCATTGAAGGCAATCTCCGATTCGGGCCCCTCGATGATGGCGTCCAGGTTGGCCAGGTTGTCGCCCGACTCGGCCGAGGTGGCGGTCATGGTCAGATTGGCCGGCGCGCCGTCGTGGCCGGGCGTCATCTGAAAGCGCACGATGTTGGAACTGTCGCGGGCGAACAGGTTGGCCACCCGCAGCGCGCGCAGCGTCCCCTGAGTGTCGACGATGGTGCGGGTGGCGAAGCTCTTGGGGATGATGGCCTCGTAGTTGGGGAAGTTGGCGTCGATCAACTGCGAGACCATGTCCACATCGGGCAGGTGGAAGAGGATCTGATTGCGCGCGCTGGCGATGGTGATCTCCACCGTTTGCGCGTCGCCCTCGGTTTTAGGCAGAAGGCCGATGATGCGGCTCAACTCGGACAGCGCGCGGGCCGGGATGATGACCTCAGTCTTCTCCGGCACGGCCGTCGCCAGCTCGGTGCCGCGCACAGCCAGGCGGAAGCCATCGGTGGCGGCCAGGGTCAGCCGGTTGCCGTTGAAACGGGCATGGACGCCGGTCAGGGTGGGGCGGCTCTCGTCGGTGGCGGCGGCGAACGCCACCTGGTTGATCATCTTGCGCAGCGTGTCAGCGCCGATGCGGATCGCGTCGGCGCCGTCGCTGGTGGGAATGATGGGAAACTCGCTGGCGTCGATGCCCTTGATGTTGGTGTCGTAGCGGGCGCACTTCAAGTTGAGCATCAAGGTGCGCACGCTCAGGTCCATGTCGATGCGCTCAGCAGGCAACTGATTGACGAACTCGCCCAGCAGGCGGGAGGGTACCGTCACCGAGCCCTCGTCCTCCACCTTAGCCCCGATCCAGCAACTGATGCCGATCTCCAGGTTGGTGGCGGCCAGCTTGAGGCGTCCATCGTCGGTGGCCAGCAGGATATTGCCCAGCACGGGCAGCGTGCTGCGCGGCGAGACGGCGCGGCCGACGATGTTCAATCCACGGGACAGGTTTTCTTGCAAACAGGATACGCGCACGGAACGACCTCCAACTAAGGATGAAACCAGCGGAAACCCGCCTTGAATCTGCGGCGGGAGTATACCATAAAACCATTGGAATTTACCAGAAGCCACATGGGGATTTGATCAGATCCTGATTAAGCCACTTCCTGATCGTCCAGACCGAGCCGAACACGAAGAAAGCCCCTCACCACTCTGGCAGTCCGATAGGCGTCGCGTGCTTCATCTTTATCCGCAGCATCTCCGGGATAGCGGAAACGCACCGCGTAACGATCCAACACAATGAGCCGATTGCGTTGCATCTCAAAATCAGCATCAACGACGAGGCAAAGCTCAAGTAACTCCACGAGATTATGGGTCTTCGGGAATGTTCGCCCATGCTCTTGAAGAAAAGCCTTAAGGTATTTTTCGGCGACCTGCTGGGCGTGAAAGCAGGCTGCATCATAGTTCGGATATCGACGGGCGCGAAGTTCACGTCCGGCTGTTGCGAAGTCGCCCTCTGCTTTGTCGACCCACTCAATCGTTAGCGCGTTCATACAGCACTTTTCCCTTATTGAGTATCTCGGCCAAGAACGCATCCCCCAACGCCAGCCGGTAATCTACCGTTGAAGGTTTTCGCACGATCAGATCCAATCCGAAGTGATACTTGATGGCTTGACAGATATGCACGGCTTGTTCTGTTTCCTTGAGCGGCGTATCCATGATCACCAACATGTCTACATCACTGGCCGGACCAGGCTGACCATAAGCGTGGGAACCAAACAAGATGATACGCTGCGGGTCGAAGCGGTCTACGATTTGCCGGACAACATCTTTGATCGTCGCTGGGGCAACCCGCTGTCCCGCTCGGGGTGTTGCTGTCAGATTTGTGGCAACCATCTTGATCACCGCTGTCCAATCTGTGCCGATTGATGGCTAGGAGCTACCCTCAACAATCGCAGCCTCGTGTCGATGCGACTCTGCAATTGAGTATACCATACAGTCACAGTTTTGCGGGAACTGAGTGAAGCGCTCTATCACATTCTGCACACACATCTCAAGTCCTTGCCGATTTCCCTCCCTGCGGGTACAATCCGGGGGCTATGAAGACAGCCCTGGTGCATGATTGGCTCAATCAAATCGGTGGCGCGGAGAACGTGCTGGAGTCGCTGGTGGACCTGTTCCCCGGCGCGCCGGTCTACACCAGCATCTACGCGCCCAGACGCATGCCGGCCAACTATGCCGCCTGGGACATCCGCACCAGCTTCATGCAGCGGCTGCCCGGCGTGGCCAGCCACCACCAGAGCTACCTGCCGCTCTACCCGCTGGCCTTCGAACAGTTCGATTTGAGCGGCTACGACCTGGTGCTGAGCAACAAGTCCGCCTTTTGCCACGGCGTGATCACACCGCCGGAGACCCTGCACATCAGCTACTGCCTGACCCCCACCCGCTTCCTGTGGATGTACGAGTCTTACCGCCAGCGCGAGGGGCTGGGCAAGGCAGCCGACGCCGCGCTTAGGCCCGCGCTGGCTGCCTTGCGGCAATGGGACCGGCTGGCGGCCGACCGGGTGGACCACTTCATCGCTATCAGCCGCGTCGTGCAGGCGCGCATCAGGAAGTACTACGGCCGCGGCAGCACCATCATCTACCCGCCGGTAGACGTCGAGCGTTTCACGCCCTCCAGCCGGCAGCCTGGCGACTACTACCTGGCCGGCGGCCGGCTGATCCCCTACAAACGGGTCGATCTGGCCGTGGAGGCTTTCAACCGGCTGGGCAGGCCGCTGCTGGTCTTCGGCGATGGCCGCGATCGGGCCGAGCTGCAGTCCAAGGCTGGCGGCAACATCACCTTCCTGGGCCGCGTCTCCTGGGAGCGGCTGGTCGATCTCTTCCAGCACTGCCGGGCCTTCGTCTTCCCCGGTCTCGAGGACTTCGGCATTGCGCCGGTCGAAGCCCAAGCCGCAGGCCGGCCCGTGATCGCCTACGCCGGCGGCGGCGCGCTGGACACCATCGTCGACGGCGAGACGGGCGTGCTCTTCCGTGAACAATCTGTCGAGGCATTGGTCGAGGCGGTACGCACCTTCGAGGCGTTGGCCATCAGCCCGACCGCCTGCCGCCGCAACGCCGAGCGCTTTGCAGCCGACCGCTTCTGCCGCGAGCTGCTGAACTATATCGAGGCGCGCGCCGTGGAACACACGCGGCGCAATCCCTGAAAAGGCAGTGACACAGAGTTCGCGGAGGAGACACAGAGTCCACAGAGAGGACTCGACAGTCTCAAGCGATCCTTTCCTCCCCCTCTTCTCCGTGCTCTCTGTGCCTCCTCTGTGCTCTCTGTGTCGAGCTCTGGCTATCCCGTTGACCGGAGACTGGCAATTCTATGGAACTGAGACAATATTGGACCATCATCCGCCGCTGGTGGTGGATTCCGGTGCTGACGGTGCTGCTGACTGCCGCGTTGACTTTGCTGACGCAGCGGCCCTGGCAAGGGCGGCCGGCGGCCTACACCACCTCGCTCAGCTTCAGCGTGGGTGTGCAGCCGCAGGAGCCGGCCAGCGGCGAGGAGGCCTACTACACCGCGCTGGCCAGCGAGTATCTGATCGACGACCTGGCCGAGGTGGTGCGGGGCAGCGAGTTCGCCGCGGCCGTCAGCCGGCGCTTGGAGGGCCAGGGCATCGTCGTGCCGCCGGGCGCGCTGCAAGGCGCCACCCAGCCCGGCAAGCTGCACCGCATCCTGACCGTGGGCATCACCTGGGGCAACCCTGACCAACTGGCCGCCATCGGCGATGCTGTAGCCGCCACACTCGAACAGGAGGCCGCGACCTTTATGCCGCGCCTTTTCGCCCAATACGGCGCGGCCTATCTGGTCAACCAGGGCGGCGTCGGCATGGTCGGCCCTGGCCTGCGCGACCGGCTGGAGTTCCCGCTGCGTCTGCTGATCGCCTTGGCGGCCGGCATCGCCCTGGCCTTCCTGGCCGACTACCTGGATGACCGCGTGCGCGGCCGCGAGGATATCGAGCGGATGGGGCTGCGGGTGGTGGGGGAGATCCCGAAGAAGAGGTGAACGGTGATCGGTAAACGGTAAATGGTTGGGAAAGACCGATTACCGGTCACCGATTACCGTTTGCGGCGACCTGTGGTACAATGGCGCTCGATTGAACGAATGGAGATGAAACCATGGAGATACGAGACTATCTGAGTATCCTGCGCAAGCGCGGGTGGATTATTATCGTGCTGGCGCTGCTGGCGGCCGGCGCGGCTTTTGGCATCAGCCAGATACAGACCCCGACCTACAAAGCCAAGGCCACGGTCAGCGTGGTGCCGGCCCGGCCTGACTGGGGCCTGGGCAACACGGCCAAGGACCTGCTGCGCAACTTCGCCGTCAACATCAAGACCCACAAAACAGCCCGCCAGGTGATCGACGCAGCCCAACTTGACATGTCTACCTACGATCTGCTGAGCAAGGTGGAGGTCAACCCGGTGGGCGACCAGTTCCTGATCGAGATTTCGGCTGAGGACCAGGAGCCGGCCGTGGCGGTCAATATCGCCATGGCCTTTGCCAACCAGTTCGTCAGCGAGCGCAACGCCTACTACCAACAGCAGGACAAGGCCGACCGCATTGAGGTCAAGCTGGTGGACGACATTATCGACGCGCCGCTGTTCAAGCCCAAGCCGCTGCTGAACGCCATCGCCGGCCTGGTGCTGGGCGCGCTGCTGGGTTTGTTGATCGTCTTTGCGCTGGAGTGGCTGGAGGCCGACATCCTGCGCACGCCAACTTCGGTCGAGCGCAGCCTGGGCCTCAATGTGCTGGGCGCTATCCCGGCCGAGGCCAGCCAGCCGGCGCGCAGCGCCAAGCGCGGGCAGCAGGCCATGCCCAGCCCGGCGGCGGCGCCCTCGAAGTAACCTGCTGTCTTTACCCATCATGACAAAACCGTTGATCACCTTATCTGACCCACGTTCCAACGCGGCTGAAGCCTACCGCTCGCTGTACATCAACCTCTCCTTTTCCCGCCAGGAACAGCCGCTGCGCACCCTTGTGGTCACCTCGGCCGCTTCCGGCGAAGGCAAGTCCGTTACCCTGGCCAATCTGGCCGTAGTAGCCGCGCAGATGGGCCAGCGGGTGGCGCTGGTGGACTGCGACCTGCGCCAGCCGCAGCAGCACGAGCTGTTCGGCCTGCGCAACGACAGCGGACTGACGACGCTGGTGTCCGGCAAGGCAACAGCCGCGGCCGCGCTGCAAGACGTCGCCGATGCGCCAGGACTGAGCGTGCTCCCCAGCGGCCCGCTGCCGGTCAGCCCCTCGCAGGTGCTGGCCGCGCGCCGGCTGGACGAGATCCTGGCCGAGCTGGCCGAGCTGGCTGATCTGGTGCTGCTGGACGCGCCGCCGGCTGCGGCCGTGGCCGACGCCTCGGTGCTGGCTACCAAAGCCGACGGTGTGTTGCTGGTGCTCAACGCCGGCCAGACCAAGCGCGATAGCGCCCGCCGCGCCAAGGAAGCGCTGGGGAAGGTCAACGCGCACATTGTCGGTGTGGTGTTGAACAACGTGGCCGATGGCGCGGGGATGTGAGCACGTAACCCGTAATGCGTAACTCGTAACCGGATTGGCACGCGCCTTCTGGGTTACGTGTTACTCGTTACGTATTACGGAGGCACAGACAGAATACAAAGGAAGACAAAAATCGCATGAAAGGTCTCATCTTGAGCGGCGGGAAGGGATCGCGGCTCTATCCATTGACGTATACCAGCGCCAAGCAGTTGGTGCCTGTGGCCAATAAGCCGGTGCTCTTTCGGGTGATCGAGGCGATTCGCGACGCGGGCATCAGCGATATCGGCATCGTGGTCGGTGTGGACGACAACGCGCGCCAGGTGCGCGAGGCGGTAGGCCGCGGCGGCCGCTGGGGCGTCAATGTGACCTTCATCCCGCAGGACGCGCCGCTGGGTCTGGCACATGCCGTCAAGATCAGCCAGGACTTCCTGGGCGAGGACCGCTTCGTCATGTTTCTGGGCGACAACGTGATCCAGGGCGGCATCAGCCCGCTGATCCGTGAGTTCGAGCACAGCGCATGGAACAGCCAGATCGTGCTGACCCGCGTCGAAAAGCCGGAGCAATACGGCGTGGCCCAACTGGCCGAGGACGGGTCCATCGTGCGCCTGATCGAGAAGCCCAAGGACCCGCCCAGCGACCTGGCCCTGGTGGGCATCTATATGTTCGACCGCCACGTCTTCGAAGCTGTACATGCCATCCAGCCCTCGGCGCGCGGCGAGTTAGAGATCACCGACGCCATCCAGTGGCTGGTGGACAAGGGCTTTGCGGTGCATCCCTACGTGCATCGCGGCTGGTGGATCGACACCGGCGCGCCCATCGACATGCTGGCGGCCAACGACAAGGTGCTGGAAGAGCTGCGCCACGAGATCAAGGGCTTCGTGGACAAGGACTCGAAGGTCAGCGACAACGTCACCATCGAGGCGGGGGCCGAGGTCATCAACAGCGTGGTGCGCGGCCCGGCCATCATCGGCGAAGGCACGCGCATCGTCAACGCCTACGTGGGGCCGTTTACGTCGATCTACCACCACTGCCTGGTAGAGGAGAGCGAGATCGAGCACTGCATCGTGCTGGAGCACTCGCGCATCGTGGATATCCCGGTGCGCGTGGCCGACAGCTTGATTGGCCGTCAGGTGGAGTTGACTCGCTCGCCCTACAAGCCCAAGGCCTACAAGCTGACGCTGGGAGATCACAGCAAGGTAGGGATCCTGTAGTTGCCGCGATCGCTTCCTGCCCTGGCCGCCGGCATTCTGCAAAGCCACCAAGCCTGGACCGTGCGATCGGACGCGGCGCGCCTGGAGATGGAGCCTCTGCCGCCGGTCTACCACAGCGACAAGACACTGGCAGGCGCAGCCCAAGCTGAGCAGGTTGCCAGGGCCGTGGCCGAGCTGGCCCAGAAGCTGGCCCGGCTCAAGCACGCCTACCCGGCCTGGCCCCTTTTTGACCCCGGCGCATTCTTCGATCTCTACCCGTGTCATCTGATCAGTATGAGTCGCGTCGAGGAGACCCGGAAAATCGTGCGGGTGCGCCTGTACGCTGACCTGCTGGCGCCAGCCTATCGAGCAGCCGAGCGTTACTGGATCGAGTCGTTCCTACCGGCCTACCACGCCGGATCGACGGCCGAAGCGGCCGCTGTATATCGCGACCACCTGGCCGATGAGGCCACGCCAACCCTGGCCCGCCTGCTGGACGAGGCGACCGACGTGGCGCAAGCTGCGCTGGACCTGCTCGCCGGCAACTTGGAGGTTGTCAGCCTGCTGGGCGGGCTGGAGGAGCGCATTCAGCACCGGCCGCGGCCCAGCGCAACCCTCGCGCCGGGCCTGCCCGCCGCCTTGCAGCGCCTACCGCGCGCCATGCCCACGTTGACGCTGGACGTGGTCTTTCCGGCGCCGGAGGCGCGGCCGGTGGGCCGGGAGGCTTGGCTGGAATACGCGGCTGCATCTGCTGCCCCGTAAATGGAACAACTGCACCGGCGTCGCCGCCGATTGAAATCGGCGTCTGACACGCCCGAAGCATGCTAAAGCAAGCTCAGTCATGCACGTTAGCTTGCTTCAGCATGCTTTGAGGGTGTCAGCCTGCGGTTTCAAACGCAGGCGGCGCTGCGGCGAGATTACCGAGATAATTCCTTAACCTTCATCAACCGCAGGCGACGTTGCGGCGACATTGCCGTTCCTAATCGTCATCAGGGATTGGCGTCCGATCTCCCCAGCCGCCGAGGCGGCTTCTCAGGTTCAGCCAAGGGATTTCCAATCCCTGGCCTCAAAGGAGCATCGCTCTACCATGCGTAACTTCATGATCACCGGCGGGGCCGGCTTCATCGGCTCCAACTTCGTGCGTTATCTGCTGGACAAGTACCCCGACTACCACGTGCTGGTCTACGACAAGCTAACCTACGCCGGCAACCTGGACAATCTGCTGGATGTGCATGATGAACCGCGCTACGCCTTCGTGCAGGGCGACATCTGCGACGCGGCCGCGGTCGATCGGGCTGTGCGCGACTACCACATCGACACCATCGTCAACTTCGCGGCCGCGACGCACGTGGACCGGTCCCTGATGGAGCCGGACGAGTTCCTGAAGACCGACGTCACCGGTACCTATGTGCTGTTGGAGGCGGCGCGCAGCCACGGCCTGGAGCGCTATCACCAGATCAGCACCGACGAGGTCTACGGCCAAGTGCTGGAGGGCCGCTCGACCGAGGAGGATCGCCTGCACACCCGCAGCCCCTACTCGGCCAGCAAGGCCGGCGGCGACCTGATGTGCATCGCCTACTACACCAGCTTCGGCGTGCCCGTGACCATCACGCGCGGCTCCAACAACGTGGGGCCGTACCAGTACCCGGAGAAGGTGGTGCCGCTGTTCACCACCAACGCCATGGACGGCAAGCCGCTGCCCATCTACGGCGACGGCAAGCAGATGCGCGACTACCAGTACGTGCTGGATCACTGCGAGGGGATCGACGCGGTGCTACAGCGCGGCCAGTTGGGCGAGATCTACAACGTGGGCACCGGCAGCGAGATGCACAACATCGACATGGCGCACCTGATCCTGGACACCCTGGGCAAGCCGCGCAGCCTGATCCAGCCCATCACCGACCGGCCCGGCCATGACCGGCGCTACGCGCTGGACGTGAGCAAGCTGGAGGCGCTGGGCTGGCAGAGCCGTCACACCTGCGCCGAGGCCATAGAGTTGACTGTGCGCTGGTATGTTCAAAACGAATGGTGGTGGCGCAAGATCAAGAGCGGCGAGCACTACCAGATGTACTACCAGCGGCAATATGGCGGACGAGAGATCAAGGAATAGCCGCGCCAGCTAGCTGGACACAAAACGAAGCCCTGGTCGTTGGCCAGGGCTTCGTCTTACGTCGGATACGGCCCAGAATCAAGGTATCGATCAGCCGTTGGTGGTCAGAACACCGGCCAAGGCATCTTCCCAGAAAGCGCGCCGGCCATCTTGCACCAACAGAACGCCGGCCGATTGAGCGGCTTCACTGGCGCCTTGCGTTACCTTGGCCCCAGCAACGGTGGGAACGGCCAACATGCCGGCCTTGCGCAGCAGTGCGGCGCGCCGCACTGCGCGCTCGATATCCCCGCGATCGACGACAGACGACACCTCCAGCGCCAGCATCACCTGTGGAGAGTCTGACCTTCCTACCACGCGACCGCTGACTACTGCGTCGAGAAGCAGAGCATCTTCCATCTCATCGTCTGTCAAGTACGGTTCCAGCGCAGCTTCCAAGTCCTGCAGCGAAAGGGCGCGAGCGCGGCGAAGAATTCGACCGAAGTAGGCCGGCGCCCGGTCGCGATATTGCCGTTCCAGGCGTTCGCCCACCAGTTGCCCCAGATCGATGAGCATCATCTGTTGGGTGGCGGTCAGCTTCTGTATCTCCACTTCGGTGCGCTTCTGCGCCTGCGCCAGCTCTTCGACCCGCTCCTCGGTGCGCTTCTGCGCCTGCGCCAGCTCAAGCACCGCTGTCTCCAGCCGATCCACACGTTGCTCGGTGCGCTTTTGCGCCTGGGCCAACTCAAGCACCGCCGATTCGAGCCGCTCGAAGTCTGACCGCCGGACGGCCAGTTCAGCGCGCATATCTTGCTGGACAGCTTCCACCAGCCTGAGCATAGGAAACTGCAAATCACGCGGTAGGTCCTGAACAATGGCTACGTAACTCATGGTGCTCTTCTCCTGCTCGCATTATACTCGACGTACCAATTTCTGGCGAAACAAGGTTGCAAGCAGCGATGTGTACAGGTCAGTACCCCGACTCCACATCGATCAGCCCCTTCTCCTTGGACGTGTGCAGCGCCCAGCGATAGAAGTAGGCTGACCCCACCAGCAGCACGACCGTGAAGCCGGCCAGAATCGCCAGCAACGCCTGGTTGGAGAGGAAGGCCAGCGTGGTGAAGCCGGCCGCGCCTGGTCCCAACAGCGCGCGGCGGGCCGCCTCCAGCCAGTAGGTCACGGGGAGCAAGAAGCCGATCCAGCGCAGCCAGACAGGCAGCGTATCCAGGGGGAAGATCGCGCCGCTGAACAGGTACATAGCGCCGGCCACCGCGTCGCCTACCGACCAGAAGTGGCGGGCCATGGTCATGGTCCATGCGCCCATGATCAGCCCCAGGCCGGCGATGGCGGCGATGCCCAGCGCTGTGCTGCTGATAAGCAGCGGCCAGTTCACCGCGCTTAGCCGGATCGGCAGATCGAAGACCACGATGCCGAAGCCGATGGTGATCAAGACCGACACGGTGCCGATGATCAGCCGGGCTACGCCGCGGCCAAACAGGTAGGTGTAGCCGTTCATCGGCGCGGTATAGAGGTGCTTGGCCACGCGGTAATGCTCGCGGTCGTCGATGATGGCCCAGCTCACGCCGGTGATGACCATGCCCACCAGGATGTAGAGCGCGTTGCCCAGGTAGATGTAGGCGAACATCGGGTCCTGGAACGCACTGTCGGTGATCACCGCGTACATCACCACCAGGATCAGCACGCTAGCCAGCGGCCGCACAATGGAGTAGACCGCGAACAGGAAGGGATCGGCCCAGTTGGACTCGATCTGCCAGCCCAGCCAGGTGGCCACCACGAAGCTGCGCAGGGCGTCGCTGCGTCGCACCAAGGGCATGTCGAGAATACGTTGCGATAATGCCATGGTGATCCTCTAGCGCCGCCGCTCGATCAGCCGGCCCTGCCGCCGGCCGATTTGTTCCAGCCTGGCCAGCGCAAAGTAGGCCACGGTGATGAACAGCACAGCCAGCACGACCAGGATGCCCAGCTCGACCGGCACCGACAGAAAACCGAGGGTGGGATCGCTGCTGAACATCAACTGGCGCATGGCGTCCAGGCCCAGCGTCAAGGGGATGATCGAGGCGAAGGTCGCCACCCAGACGCCCATAGCCTTGACCGGAAAATAGAAGCCAGAGGCCAGGTAGATCGGCTCCTGCATCAGGTTGGACAGGTGCCAGGCCTCGCGGCCGGCCACCAGGAAGACCGAAGCGAAGAGCATGCCCATGCCGTAGAGCGCAGCCATGGTGGCAATGAACACGGCCGCCAGCAGCAGCGGCTGGCTGATCTGATAGGTGACGCCGAAGAGCAGCGAGCAGACCACGATGATCACCGTGGCGCGCGTGGTGGTCATCACCAGCCCGCCCACCGCCATGCCCAGCAGCACGGCCATCAGCGGGCCAGGGGAGACCACGTATAGCTCCAGGTTGCCCTGGTCCTTGTCCCAGTAGAGCTGGCTGGCCATGCTCCACAGTACGTTGAGCCAGAAGGCGGTCATGGCGCCGCCCAGTACGGCAAAGCCGACGTATTCCGGCGGCGCTTGAATCGCGCGGTAGAGGAAGACGTAGCCCGCAACCGCCAGCACCGGCAGGATCGTCTCGAAGAACATCCAACTGCGCTCGCGGAACGCTCCCACCATGCGCGGATAGGCGCGCGCCCACATGGTGGCCCAGAAGAGGCGCAGGCCGCTGGCTTTGTAGACTCGTGTTTGGTCAAGCATGGAGGCTTTCCTTGAACTGCAGAAAATGGTCAATTGGTGAATTGTTGAATGGTGAATTGTTAACGACCGGACCCAATTGTCAACAAGGCGCGCCCATTAACAATTCACCCATTCGCCGTTCACCAATTAACCATTCCTTCCGTCTGCGGTCTCGTCCTCGCGCTGCGAAGTGTCAACATCCAGCCCGCGTCCTACCAGGTCGATGAAGACATCCTCCAGGGTGGGGTCGCGCTTTTCCAGCGCAAGCAGGCTGGAGCCGCGACGGTGCAGGTGCTCCAACACGCCCGATAGCGCGTCGTCGCTTTCCAGGATCAGGCTCAACTGGTTGAGACCCTCCTGCTCCGTGACGGTCGCCTGGCGCACGCCGGGCACAGCTTCGATCATGTCGGCCTTGTCCACCGGCCGGTCGCCCAGCGGCGCGACTTTAAGGGTGAAGACGGTCTCACGGCGCAGGCGGCGCTTGAGGTTCGCCGGTGTATCCAGCGCCAGCAGCTTGCCCTTGTCGATGATGGCCAGGCGGTCGCACAGCTCGTCGGCCTCGGCCATGTAGTGGGTGGTCAGCAACAGGGTGCGGTCGGGATGGTCAGCCATCCAGCCCTGCACGAAGTCGCGCACCTGGCGCGCCGCAGCCACGTCCAGCCCCAGCGTCGGCTCGTCCAGGAACACCACGTCGGGGTCGCTGATGAAGCCGCGGATGAAGTTCATCTTCTGGCGCAGACCAGTCGAGAGGTCCGAGATCTTGGTGCGCCGTTTTTCGTCCAGCCCCACCACAGAGATCAGCTCGTCGATGCGCTGGCGCGCCACCTTGCTGTCCAGGCCGTAAAAGCGGGCAAACATCCACAGGTTTTCTTCCACGTTCAGCAGGCCGTAGCCGCTGGTCTCGCCGCCGCTGACCATACTGATGCGCCGACGAATCTCCTGCGGGTCGGCCGCCACATCCAGTCCCTGCACGCGCGCGCTGCCGCTGGTGGGCAGCAGCAGAGTGGTGAGGATCTTGATCAACGTGGTCTTGCCGGCGCCGTTGGGACCCAGCAGGCCGAACAGCTCACCGTTCGGCACCGTAAGATCGACGCCCTCCAAGGCAACGACCTCTTTCGGATCTTCTTTACGCTTGGGGCCGCGGATCTTGTAGATGCGGCCCAGGTCCTGAGTAACAATGGCTGGGGAATCTGGCATGGCACTGTATCTCGCTCAAAGATTGGTGTGAACAGAAGTGCTATTGTACCATACACATCATGTTTCGTCACAAAAGCTAAACTGGCTCAGACGGGGCGACCAATGTATTCGCCTTGCCTCCGCCATGGATTGCTTTAAGGAGATTCTCATCTAAACGCCTTGACAGAAGCTAGACATCTTGGTATAATTCTTTCAAAAGATAGACAAAACCAAAACAAATTGATCGGCAAGCAAAACAAAAGCTGGGCTTTCCTGCATAGATGCCTGGGCGGGACAGTGAGGAAGCCTAAGTTCGTCAAAGGGTTGACGCCGCTCCCAAGCCCGTGGAAGAGCGCGCCGGCCCTTTACTTTAGAAGCGGCCAGCGCCGGTCGAGGGACCGGCGCCCATGACCGAAGAGGAGATGTGACAACGATGGAAGGCTATGGACTGTTTCTACTGCTGAGCCTGCCGGCGCTAGCCCTGGGCCTCTGGGCCCAGTTCCGGGTGCGCTCAGCCTTCAAGAAGAATGCGCAGATTCGCACGGCCACTGGCATGACTGGCGCACAGGTAGCGCAACGCATTCTGCAAGAGAACAACCTCTACGACGTAAAGGTCGAGCGCGTCGAGGGCTTTTTGAGCGACCATTACGACCCGCGCCACAAGGTACTGCGTCTCAGCCCCGACGTGTACGAAGGCAACAGCCTGGCGGCGGCCGGCGTGGCGGCGCACGAGGTAGGCCACGCCTTGCAGCACCAGCAAGGCTATGCCATGCTCAAGCTGCGCAGCGCGATGGTGCCGACGGTGCAGATCGGCAGTTGGCTGGGGCCGATCATCTTCATCGCCGGCTTCTTCCTGGCCGGCGTGATCGGTCCCTCGCTGGCCTGGCTGGGCTTTCTCATGTTCGCTGCCGTGGCGGCCTTCGCCCTGGTGACGCTGCCGGTGGAGTTCGACGCCAGCAACCGCGCCAAGCGCCTGCTGGTCTCCCAGAACATCCTGTTCCCGCAGGAGATGACCGGGGTCAACCAAGTGCTCAACGCGGCAGCCCTCACCTATGTGGCTGCGGCCATCCAGGCGCTATCGACCCTGCTGTATTACGGCATGCTGTTGACCGGCATGAGCCGGGATTAATCGCCGTTAGTCAGCTTTCTGGCGGGTAGATTCAACAGGCCCCGTGGCTATTTCGCCACGGGGCCTGTTTTTTTGCTTCGAAGAATGCCCAGCGCCATACCGCGCCGGAATCTTCGACGACAGGACGCTAGTAGTTGGTGAACAACAACCGGTTGGGTGAGTTGCTGCCGGCGCTGGTAACCTTGCCGGTGGTAGCGTTGTTGACGATAGCGTTGCGCACCGTGGCCGGCGAGGCGCTGGTGTTGCTTTGCAGGTAAAGCGCAGCTACGCCCGCCACGTGCGGCGTGGCCATGGACGTGCCGCTGATGGTGTTGGTGGCCGTAGTGCTGGTGTACCAGGCAGAGGTGATCGAGGAGCCGGGCGCGAACAGGTCCAGGCAGGAGCCGTAGTTGGAGTAGGAGGCGCGGGCGTCAGTGCTGGTGGTCGCGCCGACGGTGATGGCTGCCGCCACGCGCGCCGGTGAGTAATTGCAGGCGTTGCGATTGCTGTTGCCCGCGGCGATCGCGAAGGTCACGCCGTCGTTGATGGCATTGTTGACCGCCGTGTCCAGGGCCGAAGACACGCTGCCGCCCAGGCTCATGTTGGCCACGGCCGGCGCGCCGGCGGCATGATGGCTGGCCACCCAGTTGACGCCGGCGATGACGCCGGAGTTGGTGCCGGATCCGCTACAGTTGAGCACCCGCACGGCCTTCAACGTAACGCCCTTGGCAACGCCGTAGGCACTGCCGCCAACAGTGCCGGACACATGGGTGCCGTGGCCGTTGCAGTCGGCGCCGTTGCCGCCAAACGCGTCATAGCCAAAAGAAGCGCGGCCGCCAAACTCATTGTGGCCGTAGAGGATGCCCGTGTCGATGATGTAGGCCGTCACGCCGGCGCCGGTGTTGTTGTAGGTGTAGGAATTGCTCAGCGGCAGGTTGCGCTGATCGATGCGGTCGAGGCCCCAGGTGGCCGGCGACTGGGTTACGCTGAGGGTGATGACCTGGTCAGGCTCGATGTAGGCCACGTTGGGATTCTTCTGCAGGGCCTGCAGCGAGCTGGCCGGCATGGAGGCGGCGAAGCCTAACAGCGCCGACTCGTAGCGATAATGCAGTTCCAAGGTCTGGCGGCCGCCAGCCGCGTCGAGCGACTCGGCGGCGGCAGCACCTTCCGCCTCGGCAATGGCGGCATCGACGGCTGCCACGGCGACATCATCCTTGAAGACAACGATGTAGCGGCCAGGAATGACGGTAGCCACTTCGGCGCTTGGGGCGAGATCGACGGGGCCATCATCCTGGGCAAAGGCCGGGCTGATGACCGAGAGGACGAGGACAAGAACCAGCAGGACGGGCCAGAGTCTCTTGTGCTGCATAGGAACCTCCAAACAAGACGTTGTATCGACAACCGGCGACCAGGCGTCGTCGGTATGTACCGGAGGAAGCCAGACTGGTGATGGATCTGTGAGGCGCTCGGGACGTCATTGTCGGGAGTGTGTGCGGATTATATGCCGCTGCCGATGCGTGTCAAGCCGTCTGCCCGCTTCAGGGCGATGGCGTCTGAGGTTTAAGGAAACTCTCGATTTGGTGGCTCAAATCGGCCAGATGGGCGCGGGTGACGACGTTGCCGCCCTTTACCTCGGCGGCCTGCAGCTCAGGCAGCACCTGCTGCATAGCGTAGCGCGCAACAGCGCGCAGCTCGCCAGCCGAGTCGTCAGCCGCATAGCCCCGCAAGGTAGCGACATAGCTGCGCTGCAAGTCGCGGCGCAGCGGGTCGATCAACACGACATCCTCTTGCAGCTCAGCAAACAGCCCGGCTTGCAGCTCCGCCAGATACTCGGCCGGCAGGTAGGCGTTGGCGCTGTCCAGCGGTTCTGTCTCGGCCAGGCGAGCCAGCCGGTCGCTATCCAGCAAATCTTCCAGCAAAAACCCCTGAAGGAAGCGCAGGTATCCTGCACCGTCGGCCGGCGTCAGCCGGTCGAGCACATCGGCCGGGATGAAGACAGCCGGTGTCTGCAGGTTTTGCAGCACGAACTGCAAGGCCGCTTGCTGCTGGGCCCTGGGCACGCGATGGAACTGGGCCGCGCCGCGCCCGGCCAGGGTGCGCGTCTCCTCGACCCCGCCGATCAGCTTGACCACCGAGGACAGCCAGCGATGGCGATGTTCCAGCACCGTGCCATAGGCCTGCCCCAGCTTGCTGAAGTCGCTGCCCAGGCTGGTGGATGCGGTCACCAGGTAGCCCATCACCCGCTCCAGGTTGGCGATCCCCAGCCGCGTGGCGGCGATGCGGTCATCGCCCAGGTTCTCCATCAGCACGGTGGGATCGATATCGTCGTAGTAGTCTGCGTTGTCGTAGCGCAGCCAGGGCTGGGTAAGCTGGCGCGCGGCCCAGGCGTCCAGCGTGGCGCGCTCCGCCTCGGGCGACTCAGCGCCGGCAATAGGCGCGTAACCCCACTGAATGGCGAAGCGGTCGTAGGGTCCCACCTGCGGGATCAAGTTGGTGACGCCGTCGCCCGGCTGAGCGATATAGTTGAAGCGTCCGTAGGACATGATCGACGGCGCGGTGCCGTAGCGGCTGGTGAAGCGGGGATTGCGCAGTTGGGCGATGGTGAAAAGCTGGCTGGCCTTGTGGTTGTGGCTCAGGCCCAGCGCATGGCCGACCTCATGGGCGACCACGTAGCGCAACGCCGCGCCCAGGATCTCATCGGGCAAGGGCAGCGTGCGCGCCCGCTCATCGACGGCCGAGGCTTGCACAAAATACCATTGTTCGAGGGTCTCCAGGATGTCGGCGAACACCTGAACGTGGGCCGACAGAATCTCGCCGGAGCGGGGATCGACCGTGCTGGGGCCCATGGCGTTTTGCACCGGTTGCGCTACCCAGCGTATGACCGAATGACGCACATCGGCCGGATCCCAGGTGGGGTCTTCCTCCTCGCTGGGGGCGTCCTTGGCCACGATGGCGTTGGCAAAGCCGGCAGCCTCGAAGGCCGGCAGCCAGTCCTCCACGCCTTGTTTGACGTAAGGCCGCCAGCGCTCCGGCACTTCGCGGCTGATGTAGAAGACAATCGGCTGCACCGGCTCCGAAATCCGCTGGCTGGGATCCTGCTTCTCCAGCCGGAAGCGGGTGATCAGCTCCCGCTCTACCACATCGGGATCCTGCGAGCCTGAGTAGTCCTCGTAGGCCAGGCCGAAATAGCCGACGCGCGGGTCCGCGTAGCGCGCCGTCATCGGCGTCTCAGGCAGCCGTACGATGTTGTGGCGCACCAACACCGACTGGGTGACCGCCGGGTTGGGCGCGCCAAAGCGGTATTCAGTTTCAGGCGACAGCGGCGTCATGGCAAAAGTCAGCAACGAGTTGACGCCAATGTTGTTGGGATAGGCGTCCACTTCCTGGATATAGCTGCGCTCCGGCGCGAGCTGAAGCTGAACCCCCATGGTTTGAAAGAGACTGCTGACGCTGAAATCGTCCAGGTCGACACGCAAAGCTTCGCCCAGATCGACCACCAGGGCCTCGGTCGGGCTGACGGAGACGAGCGGCAGATCGAACAGCACGGCCGGCAGGGCCGATTCAGCGATCGCGCGATCCAACGAAGCTTCTTCGCCCGGGTTACGCTTGGTGGTCACTGAGCTAAGCTCGACCACTCTCACGCCGTTGGCCGACGGCTGAAAAGCAACCATTTTCTCGCCGATCATGCCGAGGCCCACCATGGAGTAGCTGTTGGCCGCTACCCAGCTCAGATCGGCCGAAACCCGGCTCAGCTCGCTGTACCAGTAAAAAGGACGATCCAACAAGTCTGGTGGAATCTCCAACAGCCAATGGTCGCCCAGTTGATGGACGGTCAGGGCGCCTGGTTGAGTGACAGCATGCTGCAGCAGCCACTCATAATCGAGCAGGTCCTCCGGCGACTGCGCAACGGCAGTCATACCTGGCGCGCCCAGCAGCGACAGCAGGATCGACAAGATCAGCGCCCAGTGGATCGTTTTCGGTTTCATGGGGCCCTCGCAGAAGCAGATCACAAAGGAATGGGGGTCAGTGGGCGCAAGGATACCACAGAGCGCACGATTCGCCAACTGAAGGCAAGCCGCGCACAGCAGTTGAAACAGCGCGGATTAGCGGAGCCCTGCCGCGAATATTGCGAACTCTCAGAGACTATTCGCTGTTTCTAAAGGTCAGGACAGCCGGCGTGCGCCCCTACTGTTTGACCAGAAAGTGGAGCAGCGTCACGCTGTCCATCCCGCCGCTGACGATGGCAACCGAGTCGATCATGGTCTGGACCTCATCCAATGGGCTGGTTGGCCTGCACGGGCAGCGCAACCAATTGCAGCGGCTGCTCCTTGACCGTGTAGATCAGCGGCAGGGATGCCAGGGTTACGATAGCCTTCAACACGATCTGGCCGGCGATGATCGGTGGCAGCGCGGCCAGCGGCAGGCCCGGGTTGCCAAACAGCGGCGGCAAGAGCACGAAAGCCAGCGAGGCAAACAGAATGCTGTCCACCGGCAGGGAGATCGCGTTGCTGGCCAGCACGCGCGTCCACTGTGGCCGCTGAGCGTAGCGGATGCGCCACCACTGGTAGACCTCGGTGTCGATCAGCTCGGCCGCCAGTTCGGCCACAATGCTGGCCACCACGATAGCCGGCACGAAGGAGAAGATGGCAGACCAAGACTCGGCGAAAGGATAGAACTCCGGCGCTGGCAGAGCCGCCACCGCCCACAGGTACAGCGCCATCGCCAGGTTGAAGGCGGCTGCCATCCAGATCACCGCCTGCGCCCACTCCTTGCCCAGGCGTTTGTGGATCATATCGCGCAGTGTGAAGGTCACCGCGAAGATCATGGTGCCGGCCGGCACCGCGAAGCGGCCGACCTGGATCAGCTTGGTCGCCGCCACATCGGCCACGGCCTGGGCAAAGACGTAACCGCCGGTCAGAACGACGATGGTCCAGATGAGACGTTTGTCCATAGAGGCGAAGAGGCTCCTTGACGGTGCGTGTGCTGGGCGAGCAGCGGCCATTCTAACCGATGAAGCGCTGTAGGCGAAAACTGCGGTACGCAGAGTTGCCAACTTTGCGGAAAAGTTGGCAACTCTGCGTACCGCAACCGTGCCCGTCAAGGCGTCTTTCCATCCGGGACGGATCGCGAGCTAGACGCAGCGGTCTATCCTGGGTATAATCAGGGTTGCCAACTTTCCGGAAAGTTGGCAACCCTACCAGCCAGCGCCCTCGCCCCAGCCAGGACGAGGCGCTCCACAGCAGAGAGGGCATCCCCACCGGGAGCCAGATGATGAGCAGCACCAAACCACGATATGCCTACGCCGATGAAAGCGGGATGCAGGATACGATTTTGGAGCAAACTCATCGCGCTGTTTTTGCCGCGAGGACAAAAAACTCCTCCAGCTAGCCTTTCAGGCAAGCCGTCTACAAGGAGACGACGATTCGCTGGAAGAGAGAAACGGCAAGCCGTTTTGTCGTAGCTATTTTAGTCCAGATTGTTTGCCGACGCAAGAACGTTGATCAGGCAGTGATCCTGCATAGACGATGCAATCCACCCTTAGGTATAATAGCTGCGTCGACCACCCACCGCCCTCGCCCCAGCCGGGATGAGGCGCTCCACAGCAGAGAGGGCATCCCCACCGGGAGCGAGACCTTGAGCAGTGTGACCTTTCGAGGTGACCCCATGAGCCGTGCCGACGGGCTGCGCGCCCTGGCCGAGTTTGACGCCGCTTATGGCGACGACAGCAACGCCTACGACGGGTAGCTGGATAAGGGCATCTATCGCTACGCTCTCGATGTAGGCGGCCGGTTGCATCCGCCCAAGCACATTTTGAGCGTGGTCACCGGTATGCCGACCACCGATTTCAGCGGCGGCGAGCAGACGAACCGGGTGTTTCGGCAGTTGGAGTTTGAGGTGCGGGAAAAGTAATGTCGCTCGATCAGGTGCGTCTTTTGCCAAGGATGGCCAGATACGCTAGAATAGCGCAGTTCTTTGCGATCTCATGTGGAGGCGGAAATCCTTATGCGCACTGATGCGCACTCTTCGATCTCGCCAATATCTGATATCAGCCCCAAACCAGAGAGTTTGTGCTCTCTGCGAGACTTAGCATTCCCTTCATTTCTTGACACCTCATCCAACAACCTCATCGACGAGTTCTTCACGCCAGCGTTGGCACACTCGAACCGGTATGATCGCGGTGTCGGTTTCTTCAGCTCAGGATGGTTGCGCATTGCGGCCCAAGGGATGGTGGCTTTTGCAGCTAACGGCGGCAGGTCGCGCTGGGTGACCAGCCCCATACTCAACGAACATGATTGGGAGGCCATGCAAGCCGGCGATTCTGCTCGTTCTGACTCGGCACTGCGCGCCGCGCTGGGCCGCAACATCGGCAGTCTTGCCACAGCCCTGGAGAAGGACACCCTGTCGGCCCTGGCTTGGATGGTGGCTGATGAGATCCTCGACTTCAAGCTTGCTTTGCCGCACAATAAACTGGACCGAGGCGATTTTCACGACAAGTTCGGGGTGTTCAGTGATGCCGAGGTGAGCAAAGCCTGCTGTGGCGCGCCATTTGTAGGGGTACAACATGCCAATTGACTATGAAGAGCGGTTTCGGAAGTTGCGCTCCGACACTAGTCCTGCTCGCTGGCCAGCTTCAACGCATCATCGTGCCCCACACAAACCCTTCATGCTGCTGACAGTGATGGATTTGATTGCTCAAGAGATAATTCAGACCAACTTCATCGAGTTCAATTACGACCTCCTCGACGTCTTCGATCTATATTGGACAAGAATCATGGGTGCGGACAAGCCCACCAACCCAGTTCTCCCCTTCTTTCACCTTCGAAGCGATGGTTTTTGGCACTTGATCCCCCGTCCGGGCAAAGAGCAGGTTTTGCAGTCAATCACTCAGATTCGCACCAGGGGCCAGTTGCAAGACATAGTTCTTGGTGCGAAGCTAGACGAGGGTCTATTTTGGCAGATGCAAGATCAGCTGGAACGGAACAGACTACGCACAGTCATAATTGAAAGCTACTTTGCACCAGCGTTGCGGCCTGTGTTAATAGATCTCGGTGAGATCACCGCGGAGGCTTTTCAGTACAGTTTTGACTTGGTCAACTCCGCCAAAAAACGCTTCAAGCTCGGCAGCAAGCATCTGAGAGAGACTGGTGAGGAATACAAGCCAGAGGCTCGATCTGTGGCATTTCGTCGAGTGGTCGTCAAGGCTTACAATTACACTTGTGCTATGTGTCGTATTCGACTAATGACCCCAGAGGGTCGATCAGCTGTTGTAGCCGCCCATATTGTTCCCTGGAGCGAGAGTTATAACGATGACCCACGTAATGGCCTATCGCTTTGTGGTTTACATCACTGGGTGTTTGATGAGGGACTGGTCACAATCTCCGATGATCACCTCATAAACG
Organism: Anaerolineae bacterium; assembly: GCA_049294015.1. GTDB lineage: Bacteria > Chloroflexota > Anaerolineae > JAAEKA01 > JAAEKA01 > JAAEKA01. Next base: position 12,117 of record JBAQCH010000177.1, on the reverse strand, counting down.
TCTCGAAAGCAGTACCTGCTGACACGGGAGGAACGGAACCTCTCCTCGAATTGTCAGGCCGAAAGCTTCATCTGCCCGAATCTCCAATGTATTGGCCAGCAGAAGATGCCCTAAGTTGGCATCGCGCCCACACATTCCGCAACAAGACGGCACGTCGTCTATTGTGACCAACACGCATTCGGCTCTTGCGGTTTGGCGTCCCCGTCATCAATGCACGACATTAGTTGAAGCTTTGACGAAGTTCGCCAGTTACGGCTGACTCTCCAGAGTAACCCGCGTTTTGCTGTCTTCACGCTCATACTCAAGACTATACAATCTGGCCAAATACGGCGCGGCTCTTCCCAGCAGATCCATGGTCAACTCAGCATCCGTGGCAAACAAGATCACCTGGCTGCCGGCTGTGGGGAAGTAACTGTGCAGCAGACGCCAGCGGTGCAGATCGTCCAGGCGCGCCAGCGGGGTGTCGATCACTAGAGGCAGTAGCCGGCCGCCGGCCTGGCGCAACGCCCGCAGCAATGCCAACGCATACAGCTGTCGCTCGCCGGCCGAGAAATCACCCAGTGTCAACGTCCGCCCCAGGACGCCGCGCAGTTCGACGCTGAAGTCTTCGGGATTGTAGTGCGCCTGCGTCAGCAGGTGCGCTTTGCGCGCGATGGTGTTGAAGGCCACGACTAGAGCATTTTCCAGCGCAGCCAACCTCTGACGCAGCAGCGCATCCTGGTAGGCCCGCAGCGCCAGCCGGCTCCGTTCGACCAGCGCCAGTTGACGCTCTGTCGCCATGGCCGCCGCCAGTTGATCGGCGGCGCGCTGCACGTAGCGCGCCTCCTCCTCGCGGCGGTATTGCAGCGCGCCGGCTTCCCTGGTCAGCGCCTCATGGCGCTGCACCGTCCCGGCCAGAGCTTCCTCCAGGCGCGCGATCTCGGCGTGAATGGGCGCCAGCACGACCTCGTCCGGCACGCGTTGGCGGTCAATCTCCAGTTGTTTGCGCTCGGCCTGCTGCCGGCGCAACTGGCTGCCCAGGGCGCGCGTCCGGCTGGCGGTCGAGCCCAGCGCCTCGTCGATCCACGATTGCAGTTGTTCCCTGTCGCTGTCTGCCAGTCGATGGACCAGATGCTGGTCGGTCGCGGCATATTGCGAGGGGGTCTCCCGCAGCAAATGAGTCAGGCGGCGAGTCAAATCCGCGCGCTGCTGGACTGACAGGGCGAAGCCTTGCCAATGTTCCTCGTCGCGCAGCGTTATTTCGGCCTCCTGCAGCCGTTCCTGCCATAGTTCGTCGGCAATGCGCCGGCGATGGATCTCGGCCTCCTGCGCCAAACGCCCCTTGAGAGACAGGCATAGCTCAGGCACCAGCGCAAAAGGTAGCAGGCCTGCGCTGACCTCGTGCAACTCCTCGGCAGCGGTCTTGATCTCGCCGTCAATGTCGGCGAGCCGGCGCTCTATCCAAGGCCGTCGTGCAGCGTAGGCACCGCCTTCGGCCATCAAACGCCGTTCCTCCTTGGCCAGCGTGGTCTCCAGCGCTGCCTGCTCCTGGCCCAACAGATCCAGGGCACTCTGAAGCTCGCCGAGCTGAGCATCCAGCGCGTCCAGGCTGGCCTGGCGTCGCACGACCTCCTTGCGCAGGCCATCGGCATCGAGGTCAGCTCGCTGGCGCGTGTTGTACTCCAGATCGCTGCGCAGGCGTTCGACCAGGTCCAATCCGAGCAGCCGGCGCAGCGTGTCGCCTAACAATGTCCCCTTCTGCTCTGGGCTGGCCAGAGCGTCCATACGTTCGGCGTCGAAGAAGACCACGGGGGCAAGGCCAGGCGGCACGAGATCGTTGAGCCAATTCTGGTATTCCGCGGGGGGCACGTCGGGCGACTGGCCGTTGCAGCGCACCTCCAGATCCTCCAGCACGCTGCGACCGGCGACCTGCCAGCGGCGTTCGACCTGCACATGCAGCGGCTGGCCCGATTGCACGAACAGGAAGCTCAGCGCTACGCCGCCTTCGGGGCTTGCGGTTTCATCATGCGCCCGGTGCAGCCGTGCGAACAGGAAATCGCTGTAAGCCTGGCGGCTGACGCGATCGCCGATGGCCAGCCGGCCGTGCAAGGCCAGCGCCAGAGCCTGGAACAACGTGCTCTTGCCCGCGCCGTTGTGGCCGCGAATTACCGTCAGATGCTTGATCTCGCCGCCGGCCGCGCGGATAGGCGCGAGGTCGAAGGTGTGCGTGCCTCGAAAAACGCCGAGATTGGTGACGGACAGCGTTTGCAGTTCCATGAGCTAGACCAGACCCAGTTGCAGAGGCTCTTCGGCCAGAATCTCGATTTCGCTGCGCCACTCCTGTGCCAGCACGCTGGTCAACGCCTTCTGAATGCCGGCGCGACGGGCCATGCCGTGCGCGCGACGTTCCTCTTCCAGCAGTTTAGCGATCAGATCGAACGGCACGTCGTATTCCCGGCAGATGTTTTCCAGCAGCTTGCCCTGCTGGCCATCGAAGGGGTCGTTGTCGTCCACGGGCCAGTCCAGATCGGAGCCGTTGACCCGGCCAAAGATCTGCGGCACGGAGTCTTCCCAGTCCTGGCGCTCGGTGCGCCAGATACGGCGAATCTCGTGCAGTTCTTCTTCGGAGATCAACTGGATATTCTGGTCCGGACCGTCGCGACGCACGGCACGCTGGGCGCGCAGCACTTTCTCCAGCATCTCTTTGCTGGCAGCCAGTTTGTACGTCCGAGCGGCCGGCGTGCCGTCCTTCTTCAAAATCACCCGGCCATCGCGGCCCCGGATGTCGCGAAACTCCCGCTTACGGTCGGGATTGGTCGTCTCGGCCAGCCATTCCCTGAACTCCAGCAAGGGTTCCATCCAGTCCTCGCCGTTGTCGATCAACGCTTCCATCGAAGAGTCCCGCTTGGCCACCGTGCATACCCAGCAGCCAAAGCGACTGTTGCCACACGAAGGCGTCGAGGTGTCGATAACCAACGGGCACTCGCCAGCGTTGGCGTTGCGATAAATCGCTACCAGATCACGGTTATTGCTGCCCCATGGGGAGGGCACTTGAAGCAGGTAGGTCCACACGTCCTGAGTGGCGAAGTCGGCGATTGGGGCATAAACGTAGGCCCCGCGCAGTGACGTGTGCCGGCGCAGGATGTGGTCCTTGACCTGGTAGGTGTTCATCAACTGCATGCGGGTAGTGCTTTCGGTCTTGCGCACACCCAGCACCATGATGACCTCGCCGAACTGCGTCACTTTTTCCTCGATGAAGCGGTTAGCGGGGTTGATCTTCATCCTTTCCGTACACCAGCGGAAGCGGGTCGTGGGCGCAGGATAGCCGCGGCCTATCAGGTTGACCCAAAAGCTGTCGTTGAGGGTGGGCAGCACCTTCTGCGCCTGGAAAGGCATCCCTGTTCTGGCCGCCGCTTCGTTGATGCGCTCAATGGTCCGGTCGAGGTGGCCGACGATGACCGGGGTCTCAACTTTGGTATCGGCGGCGATGACGAAAACCGGCTTTTGGCGCGCCTCTGGCGCTAGTTTTTCCAGCGCTTTCCAGACCAGTTGCAGGACGGTGGTGGAGTCCTTGCCGCCGCTGTAGCCAATTACCCAAGGCTGGGGATAGCGCAGGTAGACATCCCGAATCTCGTCGTAGATATCCTGTACGGTCCGCCACTCGAATACGGAGTGTTCGTTGGGAAGTCCATCAGCCATAGTGTTTCAGGGCCTCAAACCACTCTATGCTTTGTTTATGGTAACTGCTGCGAAAGATCTGCACGAATTATGTGGGAGAGATTGAATTATACCGGTTGAGTCAGCAACGTCAAGTGTGGGTAATGCTTCGTGTTTTCTATCATACCATGAAATCATTGAAAATTTAGGAGCTTTTCGACATTTCCGAGAATCCTTCCCAGCCACGACGACGATCCCCGCAACGGCATGGCGCTGTACAGGCTGTGTCACTGGACGTTCGACGAGGGGCCGTTGGGGGTGTCTGCGTAATATCATGTGCGGCTGGGCCGGCAATTGACCCAGCCGCATAAGGGGATGCGGCGTCTGTTGACACAGGGGGAGTGTCCTACCCCACCAACGTCTCCAGCCGATCCACCAGCCCGGCCAGCACGCCGAAAGCGGCCTCCACCGGCTCCGGGGTGGTCATGTCGACGCCGGCCAGCCGCAGGGTGTCCAGGGGGTAGCGCGAGCCGCCCGACTTCAGGAAATCCAGGTAGCGGCCGGCTGCGGCCGCGTCGCCAGCCAGGATCGGCTGCGCCAGCGCGTGCGCGGCCGAGATGCCGGTGGCATACTGGTAGACGTAGAAGTTCATGTACATGTGGCCGAACTGGGCCCAGGTGATGCCGATGCGCGGCCGGTCGAAGTCGATCTCGCCGCCGTAGCCCTCGGCGAACAGGTCGGCCATGATGCCGTTGAGGATGTCGGCGCTCAGGGGCGCGCCGCGCTCGGCGCGCGCGTGGGCCTCCAGCTCAAACTGAGCCAGGGTGGGCATGATGAAGAAGTAGCGGTGGTAGTTAGACATGGCCTCTTCGATCAGGCCGATCTGGAATTCGTGGCCGGTCTGGGTGCGGAACAGGTAGTCGCGCACCAGCGCCTGGTTGAAGTTGCTGGCCACCTCGGCCAGAAAGAGGCCGTAGCGGCCGTAGATGAAGGGCTGGGTGCGGCGGGTGTGGTAGGAGTGCAGGGAGTGCCCCAGCTCGTGGGCCAGCGTGCTGAGGCTGAACAGGTCGTCCTGGTAGGACATCATGATGAAGGGATGGGTGCCGTGCGAGCCGCTGGAGTAGGCGCCCTCGCGCTTGCCCCGGTTGCGCGAGCGATCGACCCAGCGCTGCTCCAGGCAGCCGCGGCGCAGCACATCCACGTAGTCCTGGCCCAGCGGCGCCATGCCCGCGGCGATCCATTCCACCGCCTGCTCGAAGGGCACGGTTGGCTTGGCGCCTGTCAATGGCGCCTTGATGTCGTAGACGGCCAGCAGATCCAGCCCCAGCGCCCGCTGGCGCAGCCGCCAGTAGCGCTGCCAGGTGGGCAAGTGGCGCTTGAAGGTGGCGATCAGATTCTGGAACACTTCGACGGGGATGTAGTTGGGATCCAGCGAGGCGTGCAGCGAGGAGTCATGGCCGCGCACGCGCGCGTTGAAGACGTTCTGCTTGACCGCAGCGGTGAAGGTGGCGGCGTGGGTGTTCTTGAAGGCCAGGTAGCCGTCGGCGTAGCTCTCCCAGGCGCTGCGCCGCACTGCGCGGTCGGGATGCGTCACCAGCGCGCCGATGCTGGCCTGCCCGACCTCCAGCTCCATGCCGTCGGAGGCCACGGCCGGCCGGAAGGCCATGTCGGCGTTGTTGAGCATGCCGTAGATGCTGAACGGGCCGGAGAAGGGGTCGCCGGTCAGCGCCAGCACTTCCTCGACTTCGCCGGAGCGCACGTGAGCCTGGCGGCGGCGCAAGCGATCGACATAGTGGCTGAAGAAGGCCAGATCGGGCGTTGCTTCGATCCAGGACTCCACCTTGTCCAAGCCGATGGCCACCAGCTCCGGGTCGAAGAAGGCCACGGCTGCCGCGTAGTTGGCCATCAGCGTGCGGGCCTGGCCGGCGCGCGCGGCTGCAACTTGGTCCCCGGTGTCCACCGACGCGCCGTTGGAGGCGTAGATGAAGATCTTGCCCAGCAGGACGCCGGCGGCCTGCATGGGTTCTAAGAAGGCCAGCAGCGTGGCCGGGCCTTCGGCCAGCCGGCCGCGGAAGGCGGCCAATTCAGGCAACTGCGCCTTGAGCTCGGCACAGGCCGCTTCCCAGTCGGCTGGAGTGGCGTAGACGCTGGCCAGGTCCCAGGTCTGCTCGACCGGGATTTCACTACGTAAAGGGAGAGTGGTGATGTTGGTCATGGGGGCCTCTTTCGTGGTAGAAATGACTTTTCTCGGAAGAAAAGTCATTTCTGGGCATCAATAGCTCGGATAGATGAACGCTGCCAGCGGCGGGAACAGCGTGTCGAACAGCAGCCGCACGCTGCCGTCCACCGAAATGTCGGGATAGGCCAGCCGCATCTGCTCGACAGTGCGATGGCCGAACAGCACAGGGATAATGGTCAGCGGCGGGAAGTTGATCTCGCCCTGCGCCGGGCCAGACGCCTGGACAGCAACCAACTTGCCGTCCTCAAAGCGCATTGTAACCGAATCTCGATAGAAGCACAGTTGCAGCTTGCGGCTCAAGCCCGCAAAGGACGAAGCCGCCAGGCGCTGCTCCAGCACGGGGCCAATGACTCGCAGCAGCCCAGCCAGGTCGGGCACATACACCTGCCAGGCGTAGGTTCCCAGGTCGTGCGCGCCCACGGAGCGCGCAAGTTGCATCAGCGCGCAACCGGCCGGCAGGTTGAGGCGGATGCCCGGCTTGCCCCGCTCGGCAGCCACTTGCTTGAGCCCGTGTAGCACAGCCAGCGCTGCGTCCCCGCTCAACTGCGAGACCTCGTTGACGGCCAGTTCCTCATCGAAGTGAAAGTCTGGTAGGCGGAAGTAGCCCACGGCCTGACCCGCTGGATCTGAGACCAACCAGGTCTCGCAGCGCAACGCGCTGCCCTCTGGCTCGCCCAACAGACAGCGCCAGAGCGCCTCGTCACGCACGGCGCGGATGTCCAGATCGCGCGCGGCCGCGCCATAGAGTCGCTGCAAGATGGGGATGTCCTCAGCGGTGGCAGGTCGGAACGAAAATACAGCGTCCGGCGGCGCGGGCAGCTCGCGGCCGCTGAGCCGCAGCCCGCCTTCCAGCGGCATGGCGTACTCGTAGCCGAACTGGCGGTAGAAGTAGGGGATGCCCTGGATCAGCGACAGCAGGCAGCCGCGCTCGCGCAGGCGTTGCATGAAGTAAGCGGTCTGGATGCGCACCAGGCCCTGGCCGCGCTGGCTTTCCAACGTGCCGACCATGCCCATCTCGCCGACCGGCAGGTTCACGCCGCCGTAGGACAGTGTCCAGGGAAGCAGCAGCAGAGAGGAGGCCACCTCGCCGGTTGACGTGTCCTCCACGAAGACGATGTCTCGACCGTCTATGCCGGCATAATCGCGCAGCAGGCGGCGGACGGCGATGGCCAGCTCGGCGCCATGGATCAAACCGTTGAACTGCGCAACGCGCTCGATATCGTCCGGGCCAGCCGCGGTGCGCAGCGCCAGCCCCTGGCCGAGATTCTCGAAAACAGGGTCCATAGTGTCAGGCCGCTACCACAACCGTAGCCGCCGCACTGTCCTGGTACATCATCACCACCAGGTACCAGCTCAAGGTAAGCAGCAGCGGCAGCGTGTCCAGTCGCACGGCGGCAGGGTGGATGGTCACCTGGGCCGACTGGCGAAGAACGCCTCCGATAGCGAACAGCAGCAGCGACTCGCCGGCCTCATCGCTGATCTCATAGCGCGTCTGCCAGGTGTTGGTGCTGGCCAGATAGCGGCGGCCATCGGCCAGCTCCAGCGTGCCGCCCCCCTTCCAGGTGTTGTTATGGAAGACGGCCAGGTCCACTTCGGCGTCGCAGCGGCGTACCGTGACGCGTGTCTTCCAAAAGCCGACTCGCTTGAAGGTCCAGCAGTCGTCGGCGGTCTGGGCGGTGGCTAGCGAGCCGAACGCACTGCGAAAGTGCAGGGTGGCTACTACGTCATTGTTGGCGCGCAGCTCATAGGCCGCGCGCCAGGCGCTGGGCTGCATCCATTGCAGTGCCAGGCCGGTCACTTCTGACAGTCGCTTCTATCGAGATCGTACTCCTTTACACGAAGTGTCGTGGCAGATTATAGCTCAGGCAGAGCAGATGGTCAACCAGGGTTCGGCACGCAGAAACCGGGCGGAACGCCGTATGGATCATGCTTGTGGCCTGGCGCCGGGCACTTTCAGCCCATACACAGCTTGAACAGGCTCGGCCGACATGGTTGCAGGCGCAGATTTAAGCGCCCGGCGCCTGTGGCTGAGCAGCTACCGCAGAAGTAGCATTAACCTGTCTGCCTGAATACCCGCAGCAGTTGAGGCCAGCGCGCGTTGGCGCGCTGGCCCGCTTGATGGTAAGATGGCGCCTCATTCAAACTTTGCCGCGAGGTGCGCCATGCAGACAATCCATCCGCCGACGCGCATTCAATTGCGCGATTACACGAGCTACGACATCCCGCCGCTGGTAGCGATCTTGAACAGCGTCTTTCCCGACGAGCCGTCCACGATCGAGCAGGAGGAACACTGGGAGCGCACCTACCCGGCCGACAACCCGCGCGTGCGGCGTGTGGCCGAGACGGGCGATGGCCTCATGGTCGGCTACGGCTCATGCATGCGGCCGTTCTGGTCCAGCCTGCAAGACGTCTACGATCTGTTTGTGGTCGTCGATCCAGCCTGGCAGCGCCGCGGCATCGGCCAGACGCTGCTGGCTGCCGTCGCCCCCTTTGCACAGGCGCAGGGCATCGCCAAGCTGCGCACCAGTTGCAAGGAGGACTCGACCGGCTCAGTACAATTCCTGGAGCAGGCCGGCTTCTGTCAGATCGGCATCCGCTTCGAGTCGGCGCTGGACATGGCCGCCTTCGACGAGACACCGTTTCTCTCCAGCCAACGCCGCGCTGAAGCAGCCGGCTATCAGATCATCACGCTGGCCCAGGCGCGCGCCGAGGACCCCGAGGCCGACCCGCATCTGTACGACGTGTTCGCGGCCACAGTGGTCGACGTGCCCTTCCCCGGCGAGGACCGCGCCAACCCCGACTACGACAACTTCCGCGCCCACACGCTGGACACCCCCACCACCCGCCCCGACGCCATCTTCATCGCCCGACAGGCCGGCCAGATGGTGGGCATGACCTCGCTGGAGCTGCTGCCAAACGGCATCGGCATCACTGGCATGACCGGCGTGCTGCGCGAGCACCGCGGCCGCGGCGTGGCCATGGCCCTCAAGCTGGCCTCGTTTCGCTACCTGCGCGCGCATGGCTACCACGAGGCGCGCGCTCACAACGACACCGCCAACCCGCCGATCCTGGCCCTGAACCAGAAGCTGGGCTACCAGCGGCTGCCGGGCTGGCTGGTATGGGAAAGGACGTTTTAGGACACCATGACACACGACTCAGCTACGCACATCAACCGTCTGATCCACGAGACCAGCCCCTACCTGCGCCAGCACGCTCACAACCCGGTTGACTGGTACCCCTGGGGCGAGGAGGCGCTGGCCCGCGCCCGCCGCGAGGACAAGCCCATCTTCCTCAGCATCGGCTACTCGGCCTGCCACTGGTGCCACGTCATGGCCCACGAGTCCTTCGAGGACGAGCAGACGGCCAAGCTGATGAACGAGCTGTTCGTCAACATCAAGGTAGATCGCGAGGAGCGGCCTGATCTGGACGGCATCTACATGCAGGCAGTGCAGGCCATGACCGGCCAGGGCGGCTGGCCCATGAGCGTGTGGCTCTTGCCCGACGGCTCCCCCTTCTACGGCGGCACCTATTTTCCGCCGGTCGAGCGCTACGGCATGCCCAGCTTTCGCCGCGTCCTCGTGGCCACGGCCGACGCCTACCGCAATCGCCGCGCACAGATCGAGGAGAGCGCCGGCCGCATGCGCACGGCCTTGCAGCGCAGCAGCCTGCTGGGGCCGTCCGAGGGCAGCCTGGACGCCTTAATCGCTGACCAGGCCATGCAGGGCTTTGCCCGCAACTACGACTCGTTCAACGGCGGCTTCGGCGACGCGCCCAAGTTTCCCCAGCCCATGAACCTAAGCTTTCTGCTGCGCTACCACTGGCGCACAGGCAACGCCCAGGCCCTGGAGATGGTCACCCACACCCTGCGCAAGATGGCGCGCGGCGGCATGTACGATCAGTTGGGCGGCGGCTTCCATCGCTACTCGGTCGACGAGCGCTGGCATACCCCTCATTTTGAGCGGATGCTGTACGACTCTGCCCAGTTGGCCCGACTATACGTCGAAGCGTGGCAGGTCACAGGCGACGCCGAGTTCCGCCGCGTGGCTGAGGAGACGCTGGACTACGTGGCGCGCGAGATGACCGACCCCAGCGGCGCGTTTTACTCATCACAGGACGCCGACAGCGAGGGGGAGGAGGGGAAGTTTTTTGTCTGGGAACTGAGGGAACTGGAGGAACTGCTAGGAGTCGATTCGTGGCCGGTGGCCAAGTACTACGGCGTCACGGCGCACGGCAACTTCGAAGGCAAGAACATCCTGCACGTCGAGCGTGACCTGGAGGCCGCCGCTGCCAAGGCTGAGGTGACGCCCGACTACATGGCCGAGGCCCTGGCGCGCAGCAAGCCCATCTTGTTCGCGGCGCGCGAGCAACGAATCAAGCCAGGACGTGACGACAAGGCGCTAACCGAGTGGAACGGCATGATGCTGCGCACCTTCGCTTACGCCGCCGGCGCCTTGAGTCGCGACGATTACCGCCAAGTCGCCGAGCGCAATGCCGACTTCATCCTCCGTGAACTGGTTACCGATCACCGTTCACCGGTAACCGCTCACCCCCGTCTCTTCCGCTCCTGGGCGCCCGCCTCTCTCACGGGCGGCGAACCCCAGGCCAAGCTGAACGCCTACCTGGAGGACTACGCCAACGTCGCCGATGGGCTGGTCGAGCTCTACCAGTTGACCTTCGATCTGCGCTGGCTGGAGGCGGCGCGCGGGTTGGTGGACACGATGATCGATCTGTTCTGGGACCAGCGCCAGGGCGGCTTCTTCCAGACCAGCCACGACCACGAGGGCTTGATCGCCCGCCCCAAGGAGGTTGTGGACAACGCCACGCCGTCGGGTAACTCGGTGGCGGCCGACGTGCTGCTGCGCCTGCATGCGCTGACGGGCGAGGAGCGCACCTACGCCCACGCCGAGGCCATCCTGCTGCTGCTGCGCGACGGCATGGCCCGCCAGCCGCTGGCCTTTGGCCATCTGCTGGGCGCGCTGGAGCGCTTCGTCAGCCGGCCGCAGGAGATTGCCATCATCGGCGACCCGGACGACCCCCGCACACGCGAATTGCTAACCGGGGTCAGAAGTCGTTTCTTGCCGCATACGGTGCTGGCCGGTGCAGGCTCGAATCAAGCTGCGGCTGAAGCCGCACCTACAATCCCCTTGTTGGCTGACCGGGTGCAGATCAACGGCCAGCCCACGGCCTATGTCTGCGAGGGATTTGCCTGCCAGATGCCGGTGACGGAGCCGGCGGCGCTGGCGCAGCAGTTGGCCCAACGCTCCCCATTCTGACGGAACGTTCTGATGAGGCTTTCATTCACAGCAAATGGCTCGGATCGAAGCACAGTAGTCCTCTCTCACCATGCCGGCCTATCGCCCGAAAAGCTCGCTGTGCGGCCCTGTACGCACCAACTGTAGTTCTTGGCCAGTCACTCGATAGATCAGCAGCCAATCAGGCTGGATATGGCACTCGCGATGCCCTTTCCAGTTGCCGATCAAGGTGTGGTCGCGATAGCGCTCATCGAGCGCCTGCTGATCTCCCAGCGTCGTCACCACGGCTTCAAGCCTCGATAGGTCAACGCCCTGGCGGAGCAGCCGGTTGACGTCGCGCCGAAACTGGGTAGATTGGCGCACGATGAGTGGCATGATCAGTTCTTCCAATCGGCAAACAGCGCCGCAGTGCTGCCGAAAACCTGGCCGCCTCCGCTTTCGAGCTCCTTCATTGCATCCAGCGTGTCCTGATTGGGACGCTTGGCAATCGGCTGAAACGGCAGTCCGCCGACGTTCACCGACTGCTGCAAGAACATGCGAATGGCATCAGAGGTGGAAAGGCCCAGCGCGCCAAAGATCGCCTCTGCCTGCTGTTTGAGCTCTGGGCTGACCCGTGACTGAATGGTGACGTTCGACATGACCACTTCACTCCTTTTTCGTTACTCGTGTCGCTTTGACTGCATATTACAACTAATTGACTGCAAATACAAGCGGAGTACCCTTGCTGCGCCCGCACTGGATAGAAAATGTACCGCAAGTTGCCAACTTACGTCGCACTGTGCTGACGACCTTGCTCTGAAGGCGGTATTCGGCACAAACAAGAATGCTCCGCTCAGCGTGCCGCGTGAGCGGAGCATTTGATATGGGTGTGTTTGAAACTGGTTGAGCCGGGTTCATGCTGCTAGGCGCTGTTGCTGATCCTTGGGTTGGTGGTGTTTCTGAACGGCCTGTTGGAACTTGATGATCTTGCCGGATGAAGAGCGGGCCAAT
>JBAQCH010000176.1:0-15882 GCA_049294015.1 Anaerolineae bacterium | reverse complement strand
GACACACGCAGGGCGACCAGGTGTCCGGTTGATAACCGGACCTACCCGCTTTCCATCTCCTTCCCCAACCACACCCCACTCACCAGTTCCACGTGCAAGTCCAGCGCCCGCTGCAGCACGTCCAGGTTGCGGCTGGCGTCCCACAGCTCGATGCGCGCGTCGCCGGCCTCCAGCGCCTCGATCTGCAGCCAGCCGTTGGGCAGGTCCAGATGGCAGCGCACGGCCCGCACCACCTGGCTGCGGCCCCGCTCCAAAAACTCCGACAGGCGCAACATGCCGGCCAAAATCGGCAGCGCGCGCTGATCTTCGTCGTCGAACAAGACGCCCAGGTCGCCGGCCTTGGGGTTGCCTTTGCGATGATATTGCGCCAGGAGCGCGACCATGGCCAGCTCGCGCGGCGCGTAGCCGGGCAGCCCGCTGCTGCGGATGATGTAGGCCGAATGGTGGTGGTGATAGTAAAAATCGACCCGGATGCCGATGTCGTGCAACATACCGGCCGCCCAGAGAAGATCGCGGTAGGCTGCGTTCAGGCCGTGGGCCGGCTGGAGCTGGTCGAACAGTTGCAGGCTGAGCGCAGTCACGTGGCGGCTGTGGACGCCGTCGCAGTCGAAGTTGCGCGCCAGGTTGAGCACGCTGAACTGGCGCAGGTCGTCGAACACCGGCTGCCCTTGGCCGGCCAGAAAGCGCTGGTAGAAGACGCCCTCGCGCAACCCCTGCTGGCTGATGGTGATGCTGTCGAAGCCGTTGTGTTCTAGCAGCGCAGCGTAGGCCAGCGCGCCGCTCTGGATAATGTCGGCGCGGTCGGGGTCCAGGCCGGCGATCTTGAGGCGCTCCTTCTGCGTCATGCGCCAGAAGCGTCCGGCCATGTCCCGCACGCTGGCCGCGGCCAGCTCGTAGCCGTTGACCATGTCCAGCGGAAAGCTGATAGCCGCCTGGTCGATGCGGGCCAGGTTGCGCACCGTGCCGCCCAGCGCCACCAGGCGGTCACCCGGCTGGGCACGGAACCAATCCAACGGCGCCAGTTGCTCGGCCAGAAACGCGTTGAGGCTGTCCACCGCGGCCGGCTTGGCCCGGTCGTAACCCAGATACAAGTCGCTCAGGCGCAGCGCGCCCAGCGGCAGACTGACCACGCGGCCGGGCAGCCCGCCGCGCACCTCGACGATCTGCGCGCTGCCGCCGCCCAGGTCGATGACGAAGCCCTCGCGCAGCCCCACCCCGTTCAGCGCGCCCAACGCGCCAAAATAGCCCTCCTCCTGGCCGGAGAGCAGGCGCGGCTCCCAGCCGGTCTCGGCCCGCACCCGGGCCAGAAAGGAGTCGCCGTTGCGCGCGTCCCGCACCGCGCTCGTGGCGGTCATGAGGACGTCGTCGATGCCTTGCGAGCGGCAGAAGCTGGCGAACATGCGCATGGCCTGCTGGGCGCGCTCGATGGCCGCCGCGCGCAGCGCCATGCCGTTGCCCATGCCCTCGCGCAGCCGCACCACCTCGCGCACCTCTTCCACCAGATGGAAACGGCGGCCCGGCTCGTACTCGTAAACTACCAGGCGGGTGGTGTTGGAACCCAAGTCGATGATGGCGATTCGTTGGCTCATGGTATCGCTAAGCGTGCAGCATCAGCTCGCGCAGGCTGGGAACAGGCTGCGGCCACTGGCCGGCGCGCTGTAGGGCGCGGATCGCCTGGCGCACGGCTGTGCGCTCAGCCAACACGTCATCGGCGGGCGCCGCTTGAACGTGGTTGTCGAGGTAGTCATCCAGCAGGCTCAGGCTGGCCACAAACAGGGTCAGGGCATCGATGCTGGCCAGCCGGCTGTCGAAGGCCGCATCGCTGCCCGTCCACTGGGGGCGCAGTCGGGCCAACTCCGCCTCGATCTCGCTTTCCAGCGTGGCTACCAGCCCGCCGCTCTCCTCGATGTCGAAGATGGGGGCGCTGGATGACAGATGGCAGAGGGTGTAGGTGTCGCGGGTCTCGATCTCCAGCAGACCGCCGAACGACATGCCAATCTCCACATCACCGTTATAGGCGAGAAGCAGGAAGCGGCCAAAGGCAACCTGATATCTTGCGGGCGTCGTGGCGACGGGGTGGAGAATCTCCATCTGAATCGTCTTGTCGCCGGTGTTAATGGAAAAAAGGGCCGCCTCGGTATCGAAAAAGCGATCGGGCTGCGACGCAGCCAGGTAAACATCCAGCCCCGCATAGCCCAGGGATGGATGGTAGTTCGATGGGTGCAGGTAATACCCGTAGCGCTGATGGTCAGACATGACTGCGCCTCGCCCCTATTCCGGCAAAGAACGTGTGCGGATCGCTGCCGGCGTTGGCGCCGGCCGGCCGCTAGCCCGGTCGATGAAGCAAGTGGTCTGGCGGGCAGTGGCGTGCAGGCGGCCGTCCACCGTGAACTCGGCCTCCAGCATCTGGCGCACTGGCCCTGCTTCGGCCAGCCACATGCGCCCTTGCACCGCATCGAAAAGCCGGATGGCGCGCTTGTAGTCGATTTCTGTGCGCAGCAGCACCGGCGCGACGCCGTGCGCCTGCATGGCCGTGTTCAGCGGAAAGAACTCGGCCAGCATCTGCAAGCGCAGGTCCTCCAACCAGCGAATGTAGACAATGTTGCTGACGATGCCAGCAAAATCGATGTCGTAGGTGCGAACGGGGATGGCAAGAGTGATTTGGAATGGCATAGGAGTTTCAGAAGGCAGGTTGCAAGTCGCAGGTGCTCGATCACGTTGCACCCATCCTGCGCGGGTAGCTGCAAAACTACCCAGCAGCCGATCTATTGTACCGTGAGGCTGGCAAATCGCCAACCCTATAGCCTCTCGCACTTTTTCGATTGGTTTGACAAGCCGTGCTGTGGCCGTTTACAATTGGCTGGCGCCCGTCCGAGGCCTGGCGCCATGTGAAGTTGAATTCTGGCAGTAGACGCCTGGCACGTTTGGCGCTATCGACCACCCGCTTGCGATCACTACCTTATGGACGTGACTGCCTTTCTCAGCCAACTGCGGCGCCAATCCTTCTACCAGGGCCAGATCGTTCACCTGGAGCAGATCGCGCGCCGCTCGGCCGCCTATGGCGCGCTGCATGCGCCGCTGCACCCGGACTTGCAGGCCAGCCTGCGCGCCCAAGGGATCGAGCGCCTTTTCACCCACCAGGCTGAGGCGGTCAACGCCGCGCGCGCCGGCCGGCACGTGGTGGTCGTCACCAGCACGGCCAGCGGCAAAACGTTGTGCTACAACCTGCCGGTACTGGAGGCGATCCTGGAGCAGCCAGTGGCGCGCGCGCTGTATCTCTTCCCCACCAAAGCGCTGGCGCAGGATCAGGTGCGCAGCCTGCGGGAGTTGGGGTGCCGGGGTCTCGATACGGCCCCTTCGGGGACGCCTACTCGACCACCGGACATCCCCCTCTCCCCCTGGGAGAGGGCTGGGGTGAGGGCGAGTCACTCCCTCTCCCCCAGGGAGAGGGCTGGGGTGAGGGTGACTCCCTCCCTCCCCGTAACCGTGGGAACCTACGACGGCGACACGCCGCAGGGCCGGCGCAGCAAGCTACGCCAGCAGGGCCAGATCATCCTGACCAATCCCGACATGCTGCACGTGGGCATCGTGCCCAACCACGCGCTGTGGGCCAGCTTTTTTCGCCACCTGCGCTACGTGGTGCTCGACGAGGCGCACACCTATCGCGGGGTCTTTGGCTCGCAGGTGGCCTGCGTGCTGCGCCGGCTGCGGCGAGTCTGCGCGCTGTACGGATCGGAACCCCAATTCCTCGCGGCCAGCGCCACCATCGCCAATCCCGGCCAGCACCTGGCCGCGCTGACGGGCCTGGAGCCGCTGGTGATCGACCAGGATGGCAGCCCGGCCGGCCCGCGCAGCTTCGCGCTGTGGAATCCGCCGCTGCTGGACAAGGCCGGGCGTGGCTCGGTCGGAGACCGGCCACAGCAGGGTGGGCTGCGCCGCAGCGCCAATGGAGAAGCCACCAGCCTGTTCACGAGCCTGATCCGCAATGAAACCCGCACCATCGTCTTCACGCGGGCGCGCAAGGTGGCCGAGCTGATCCTGCGTTACGCACGCGAGGATCTGAGCAAAGGCCCGAAGTCAGAGGTCAGAGGATCAGAAAGTCGGGGGGCAAGAAGTCGCAAACCAGCAACCAATCAGCCTGCACCCGACTCGTCCGGTTACGGGTTACCGGTTACGGATTACGCCGCCCGCATCGCCGCCTACCGCGCCGGCTACACGGCTGAACAGCGCCGCCAGATCGAGGCTGATCTGTTCAACGGCCGGCTGTTGGGGGTGACGGCCACCAACGCGCTGGAGCTGGGCATCGACGTGGGCGGGCTGGATGCGGCCGTGCTGGTGGGCTATCCGGGCACGGTGGCCAGCCTGTGGCAGCAGGCCGGCCGCGCGGGCCGCGGCAATGAGCCGTCGCTGGCCGTGCTGATCGGCCTGGACAACCCACTGGACCAGTATTTCCTGCGCCATCCGGCTGATCTGTTTGGCCGACCGCACGAGCACGCGCTGATCGACCCGGACAATGTCTACGTGCTGGCCCGCCATCTGCCCTGCGCCGCGGCCGAGATTCCCCTCACCAACATCGCCGGGCCGGGCCGCTTCGACGACGAGGCGCTGTTCGGCCCGGGCTTCGTGCCGGCCATGGTGCAACTGGAGGAAGAAGGCGCGCTGGAGTTCCACGGCGACCGCTGGACCTACACCCGCGGCGACTATCCGGCCGAAAAGGTCAATCTGCGCTCGGCCAGCGGCGGCCGCTTCGCCCTGCTGGACGAGGCGCGCAACTACCGCACGCTGGAGGAGATCGAGGCCAGCAGCGCCCCGCAGCGGGTCCACCTGGGCGCGGTCTATCTGCACCAAGGCGAGAGCTACCTGGTGACCCGCTATGACGCCGCGATGGGCTTCGCCGTGGCCCGGCCGGCTGAGGTGGACTACTACACTGTGCCCAGAGAGTGGAGCGACGTGCGCATTGTGCGTTCGCTGGCGCACCGGCCGATCCCGGGCGGTTACGCCTACTTCGGCCACGTGCGGGCCACCTCGCAGGTGATCGGCTATCGCCGGCTGCGCCACTATTCAGACGAGGTGCTGGGCGAGGAGATGCTGGAGCTGCCGCAGAGCACCTTCGAGACGGCCGCGCTGTGGTGGGACCTGGCGCCAGAGATCGTGGCTGCCTGCCAGCGCCGCGGGCTGGACTTCCTGGGCGGCATCCACGCGGCTGAGCACGCTTGCATCGGCATGTTACCCCTCTTCGCCATGTGCGACCGCTGGGACATCGGCGGCTTGAGCACGCCGCGCCACGCCGACACCGACATGCCCCAGGTCTTCATCTACGACGGCTTCCCGGGCGGCGTGGGCATTGCCCAGCGCGGCTTCCAGGACCTGCCGGCCCTGTGGCGCGCGACCTATGAGGTGATCGCGGCCTGTCCCTGCGAGGCCGGCTGTCCCAGTTGCATCCAAAGCCCCAAGTGCGGCAACAACAACCAGCCGCTTGACAAAGCAGCGGCCAAGCTGATCCTGGGTATGCTGTTGCAAGGTCTATCGTCACCATGAGTAAACGCCGAATCCGACCCCGCAAACCCATCGCCCGCTCTTCCGCCGCGCGCAGCGCAGAGGCTGCGCTGGCCAAAATGTTCACCTTGGCCCGCGCCCAGTTTGGCGACGCAGTCAAGAGCCAGTGGCTCTACGACGGCGAGACCTGCCCCGGCTGTGGCCGCGAGATCGATGCAGTCAAGTGGCAGGGCGAGGAAGCCATGTCGCTCAACGCCTTCATCCACCGCAAGCCGGGCGTATTGATCGGCTACCTGCTGTGCGGCCGCTGCGGTGAACAGGTCATGCGGGCTGGGCAGAGCCCGCTCAAGCGGGAAATCCCCTTGCACTTCAAGATCGAGCAGACGCTGATCCAGGCTTACGAGCGCTACATTCGTTCGTTGGATGCCTGACGCTGATGGCGCTATTGCTGGCGAAGCTTGACCCGGCGCTTCGCTCTCGGTGAGACGCCCTTTGCCGCGCAGACGCTCAAAGCCTTTGACACACGTCTGAGGCGGTGCTATACTAGCGTCACGTCACAGGGATCATCATTTTCTGGCCACGATGCGCCAGGCCATCGATCAAGAAGCCGGCCTGTGGGCCGGATTCTTGCGCTTTGGAAATGTAGGATCACAGACCGACAACGACTGCAACTGGACGTAAGGTAAAGCAACGACGCGCACTCGATGACAGTCCATCGGGTTGATGCAGTTTGACCCAGGTGTTCAAGGAGAAACAAGAATGGCCGACCGTATCAAGCCGGTAAACGTGGAAGAGGTCGAGGATGTCGTCATTCGCTTTGCGGGCGACTCCGGCGACGGTATGCAGCTCACCGGCACCCAGTTCACCAACACGGCAGCGATCATCGGCAACGACATCAGCACGCTGCCCGAATATCCGGCCGAGATTCGCGCGCCAGTCGGCACGTTGGCCGGCGTCAGCGGCTTTCAGGTCCACATCGCCAGCACAGACATCTACACCTCAGGCGACGATCCCCACGTGCTGATCGCCATGAACCCGGCTGCGCTCAAGGTCAGCCTGGGCGATCTCATGCCGGGCGGCACCATCATCGTCGATGTGGATGAGTTCACCGGCGGCAATCTCAGGAAGGCCGGTTACGTCTCCAATCCGCTGGAAGATGGCTCACTTACCGGCTATCATGTTCACAAAGTGCGGCTGACGACCCTCAACCGGCATGCGGTCGAGGAGATCGAGGGGCTATCTTCCAAGGAGATCAACCGCTCGCGCAACTTCTTTGCGCTGGGCCTGACCTTCTGGATCTACGACCGGCCGCTGGACGGCACGCTGGCCTGGATTGACGACAAATTCAAGAAGAGCCCGGCCACCCAAGAGGCCAACCGGCGGGCGCTGATGGCCGGCTATCATTTTGGCGATACGACCGAGTCCTTTTCAACCCGTTACAAGGTCAAGCCCGCAGCCCTGCCGGCCGGCGATTACCGCAAGGTGACCGGCAACGAAGCAGTTGCGCTGGGCATGGTGACGGCCGCGCAGTTGGCCGGCAAGCCCTTGATCTACTGCACGTACCCCATCACGCCGGCCAGCGACATCCTGCACTTCCTGGCGCCGCTCAAGAATTTCGACGTGCGCACCTTCCAGGCTGAGGACGAGATCGCCGCGATGGGCGCCACCATCGGCGCAGCCTTCGGCGGCGCGTTTGCCGCCACCGGCACCAGCGGGCCAGGCCTGGCGCTCAAGAGCGAGGCCATCAACCTGGCCATCGTGCTGGAGCTGCCGATGGTGATTGTCGACGTGCAGCGCGGCGGCCCCAGCACCGGCATGCCTACTAAGCCGGAACAGGCCGACCTGCTGCAAGCTATGTTTGGCCGCAACGGCGAGAGCCCGATCCCCGTGCTGGCGCCCCAGTCCCCAGCCGACTGTTTCGACATCACCATCGAGGCCTTTCGCCTGGCGGTACGCGCCATGACGCCGGTCTTCGTGCTGTCGGACGGCTATCTGGCCAACAGCGCCGAGCCTTGGCCCATGCCCAATCCCGACCGGCTGCCGCCGATTGTTGTCCACCACCCGACGTTCGATGAGTTCCAGGACGGCAGCCACTTTCTGCCCTATGGCCGGGACCCGGAAACCATGGGCCGGCCGTGGGCGCTGCCGGGCGAGTTCGGCCTGGAGCATCGCATTGGCGGCCTGGCCAAACAGCCTGGCACCGGCAACGTCTCCTATGCACCCGAGGACAACGACCGCATGATCCGCGACCGGGCCGAGAAGGTCGCCAAGCTTGCCGATTTCATCCCTCTGCTCGAGGTCTTCGGCAAACCCACCGGCGATGTGCTGGTGGTCGGTTGGGGCAGCTCCTACGGGGCGATTCATCAAGCCGTCGAGCGCGCCCAGCGCGCTGGCCAGAGCGTGTCAGCCGTGCATCTGCGCCATCTCAACCCCTTCCCACGCAATTTGGGCGAGATCCTGGATCGCTTCGACCAAATCCTGGTGCCGGAGATGAACCTGGGCCAGCTTGCCATGCTGCTGCAGGCCCGCTACCTCAAACCCGTGATCACCATGAGCAAGGTGCGCGGCCGCCCCTTCAAGATCAGCGAAATCAGCCAAAAGATCGACGAGCTGCTGGGCTAGCACGTGTGAAGTTCGACTTCTCGGAAGAAGTCGAACTTCTGAGATGAGGATGACAACCATGAGTGAAACCATTCAACTGAACCGTAAGGATTTCGTCTCCGACCAGGCAGTGCGTTGGTGCCCTGGCTGCGGCGACTACGCAATCTTGGCCCAGATGCAGAAGGTGATGCCTGAGCTGGGCGTGCCGCGCGAGAAGATCGTGTTCATCTCGGGCATCGGTTGCTCCAGCCGCTTCCCGTACTACATGAACACCTACGGCATCCACAGCATCCACGGTCGCGCGCCCACACTGGCCACCGGCCTCAAGCTGGCCAACCCTGACCTGACGGTGTTCGTCATCACCGGCGACGGCGACGGGCTGTCCATCGGCGGCAACCACCTGCTGCACGCCGTGCGCCGCAACGTCGACCTGAACATCATCCTGTTCAACAACCGCATCTACGGCCTGACCAAGGGCCAGTACTCACCCACCTCGCTGCCCGGCACCAAGACCAAGTCGTCGCCCATGGGCTCGCTGGAGACGGCCTTCAACCCCATCAGCGTCGCGTTGGGCGCCGAGGCCACCTTCGTGGCCCGCACCGTGGACGTCGATCAGCGCCACATGGGCGAGGTGCTGCGCCGCGCTGTGGAGCACAAGGGCACCTCCTTCGTCGAGATCTTCCAGAACTGCCTGATCTTCAACGACGGCACCTGGGGGCCGGTCACAGACAAGGATGTGAAGGACGACAATCGCGTATCGCTGGAGCACGGCAAGCCGCTGATCTTCGGCAAGAACAGCGACAAGGGCATTCGAATGAGCCGCTGCCTCCAGCCGGAAGTGGTGGCTTTGGACCAGGTCGCCCCCGATGAGTTGCTGGTTCATGATGAATACAGCGAGAACCCCAACCTGGCCTTCATGCTCAGCCGCATGAACTACCCCGAATTCCCGGTACCCATCGGCGTATTTCGCGATGTCCAACACAGTGTCTACGACGAAGTGATGCGGGACCAGGTCAAACAGGCGCAGCAGGCGCGCGGCGTGGGCAAGCTGAAAGACCTGTACAGCGCGGATGAAACCTGGACCGTCGGCGCCAATGGGCACAACGGCCATCACGAGCACCTGGCGCTGGACGAAGGCTAACCGAAAGTAGCTGCTCGGGCCGGTCTTTGCGTAGCACCCCGGACCCTGGCTCGCCGGTTCCGAGGACACCTGCACTTGCGCCGGAGCGCAGCGCATGTGCAAGTGTAGGCGAGGTGGCCGACCGAGCCCGCTGCGGCGTGAGCGCCTATACCGCTCCCCCATAACAACGGCCTGACGCAACACAACGCCCTGACCCCACCACAAAGGGGTCAGGGCGTCTCGATTCCCAGCACTTCGTACATGGCCCTGCCCGAACGGTCGCTGATAACTTGCTGCGTCACCAGCTTCAGGTTCTGAGACGCAGCGAGCTCTTCCAGCGCGGCGCGCCGGCCTTGGAAAACGGTCTCCTGCGGGGCGCGCACCAGGAACAGGCGGGCCGGATCGCCCAGGAACTGCTCGGCGCGATCCGCAAAGCCCGCATCCGGCCCGTCCAGCCGTTCGTAGCCAAAGATCTCCAGCGGTCGAACGCGGTTGGCCGTCAGGTAGCGCACCTGCGCGTCGATGCCCCAGTCCAGCGCCAGCGGCTGTTGAGCGTCCCGTGCATCCAGCCACTGCGCCAACCGGCCCACCGCGTCGGAATGCGTCGCCAGACCGCCGCTGCGGGCCAGCGCCTGATGATAGCGCAGGCTGGTCTGCCCGTCGACGCCGAACCAGAGAGTAACAAGTAGCACGATGCAGGTCGCAAGGAGCGGCGGCCACCTGCCGTCTGGCCGCTCTCGTGTGCGGCCCTGCCGTGCGCTTTTCAGGATGATGTCGGCCGCCAAGGCCGCCAGCAACACGACGAAGGGCTGAACGATCGCGTAGTGGGTGATGAAGAGGTCAGACACGGTAAACGAGGACTGGACGATCAGGAGGGCGACGAAAAGCAGGGCAACCAGCAGCGCCGGCAGGCTGGCGCGGTCTCGCCCGGAACGCCAGCCCAGCGCGGCCAGGATCAATGCGGCGACGATCAGCCCCGCCCCAATCCACAGCGCCCAGCCGTTGGCGAAGGTCGCACCCAGGTACCACAGATGGTCGCCGCGCAGCAAGGTCCCGACCTGCCCCAGCCGCGCGGCCAGGTTGTCCAAGACGGCGGCGTTTTCGACGCCGTAGTAGCTCTGCCCCAGGTTGCCGAAGATCGACTGCACGGTGCCGCTGGTCTGCTGGTTGAACAGCAGCAGCGGGGCGAGCGCCAGCAGGAAAAGCGCGCCAGCCACGGCCAGATTGCGCAGGCTGGGCCGCGGCAGCGGGGATGACTTGCCGCGCAGCCGGCTGGCCAGCCAGGCTGTCGCGGCCACACCGGCCATCGCCCCCAGCACCCACAGGAAGAGCAGCTTGCTCCACAGCCCCAACCCGGCCAGCGCTGCCACCCCATAGAGATAGCCCGGCCGGCCGGTGCGCTGCCAACGCAGCGCCAGCCACACGCAGCCCACGGCCAGAGTGACCACGATGTTGGTGACGAAGATGCCCTGGCGGCTCCAAAAGACGAAGGTGGGGTTGACAGCCAGCAGCAGCGCGGCGATTTCGCCTGTCCAGCCGGCCGCGGCCGGGCTGTCAGCGCGTGCCCGGCTTGACAGCTCACGGCCCAGCCCCCAGACCAGCAGCAGCGTCGCCAAACCGCAGGCCACGCCCAGCAGGCGCAGCGCCGGCACGGTAACGCCCAGCAGCGCCAGCAGCGGCAGCGCCAGATAGACGTTCAGCGCGCCGATGTAGTCTTGCACCATCAGCGGTAGGAAGAGCGCGCCGATCTGCACGCCGGACGAGCGGAAGGCCTGAACATCCTGCCGCTGCAGCATTTCCAAGGCGTTGACTCCCGCCTCTTTGGCCTCGTCGTAGTGCAGGCCAGGCAGCTCCAGTTGGGCCAGCGCCAGGGCCAAATAAAGAAGGACGGCGATCAGCAGCGCCATTCTGCGCAGCCAGAGCGACCGCTTCGGTGCGATGGGGGCCATAGCCGGGGCTAGCGGGCCACCAACCTGATCTCTGTGACCAGGCTGTCGTAGTTGTGGCCGGAGGCGTAGACCTTGAGATAGTTAATCGTGGCTGGCGGCGGCAGCCCCTCGGCCTTGAGGCGCTCCAGCAGATTGCCGCTCTCGAAGGGGAACCAGATGTTCTGAGGAATCTTCTGGCCGCCCGTCACCACCCACTGCGCCGGCGGGTCCTGATAGTAAAAGCCATGCGTCCAGAACTGGTGGCTGCCGTAGATGTCCTCGTAGTCCAGACGAAACATCAACGGAAACTCGGAGCTCTGCTCCCCTGCGCCGGGCAAGCTTTGCCAGCGCAGCAGCACGTCCATCTGCAAGTTGAGGTACTCGTAGTCGTGGACGCTGCGGTCCAGCACCTGGGTAATGGCCACCTCGCTGTGGGTCGGCGGCTGGTTGATGCGGCTCAAGCGGGCCGCACTGCGCCCGCTCACCGTGGTCAACTCGGCACTGCCCGCAGTGGGATCGTCGGCTGGGTACCTGCTGACGAGCCAGGTGGGCGCCCCTAACGGCTGCTGAAAATCGCCGTTGGCGATCAGATTCTCGGCTGCGGCGTTGGGATCGCCTGGCGCCTGGCCAGCTTGTACAGTCACGCTGCTTCCCTCAGACACGGCCACCTGCTGATCGTTGGCTTCCACGACGGCCTGGCCCTGGCGAGTGACGATCTGGGTCTGGTCGGCGCTGACCTGGACGGCGTAGCTGCCGGGTTCCAGAGTGACGACGCCATGCGGCGTGTTGACCACAAAGTCCTGGCCGTTAGGCTGGACGGCGGCGACGTAAACGCGCACGCGGCCGCTGCCCACGTCGATGGCGAAGCGCGCCGGATCAGAGCTGACGGCAAAGCGCGGCCGGCTGGCTTGCGCCAGCAGCACGTTGGCGCTGGGGTAGATCTGAACGGTGGCGGTCTCTGGTCCAGCCTGCCCGTCGCTGCCCGGGGCGTGAAAACTCAGCGCAGCCTGCGAGCGTTGATCGGTCTTGATCAGCGTGCCCGGCTCCACTGGGCGCGCGTCGACCACAGCAATCGGGTCGCTGTCTGCGCTAGGCAAGAGCAACACCGTGCCGATGGTAACGCGCACCAAGCCGTTCTGAGTGACCTGGCTGTGCAGCAGGAACCAGCGCACGCCTAGCGGGATCGAAACCGCCAGCAAGCAGAAACCGATGAAGCTGATCAGCAGGATGGCCCATCCAAGGCGGGCTGGGTTCTTGCGCATGGCAGACTCGGTCTGAACACCCATAGGCCGCGTCACGATAACTCCGGCCCCTGAACTTCATCCTGGGGCGCTTCGACGCCATCCTGGCCTTCGACCGGGACGCTGGGAGCTTCGGCGACATCGGCCAGCCGCGCCAACCAGGTGCGGGCGTCGGCGTCGTTCGGATCGGTCAGCAGCGCCAGGGCAAAGTAGGCCTTGGCGCGCGACCAGTCTTGGCGGTCGTTGTAGATCAGCCCCAGGTTGTAGTGAACGTTGGGCGCGGTGGGATCGATCTCCAGCGAGCGTTCGTAGGCCGCAATGGCTTTGCTCTGCTGCTGCGGGCCGGACAGGTCCAGGTTGCCCAGGTAGGCCGCGGCCAGATTGGTCCAGACCATGGCGTTGTCGGCGGCCGCCTGGCTGGCGCGCTCCAGCACAGCCACCGCCTTGTTATAGCGGCCCTGCAAGATAAAGGCGCCGCCCAGGTTGATGGCTACGTCCGGGTCGTCGGGCAGCAGCGCGCTGGCCTGTTCCAGCTTGGCGGCCGCCTCGCCCGGCCGGCCCTGCGCCAGCAAACGCGCGCCCTGGCGCAGCAGGTCGAAGCCATGCTCGCGGCTGCGCCGCATCGCCTCCGCCTCGATCTGAGCCCGGCGCAGCAGCAGTTCCTCGGCCGGCATGGTGTCGGCCGACAGCGTCTGGCTGGGGCTGAGCTTGGGCGTCTTGGAACCGCTGGCTTGCTTTTTCTTGCTCATCGCTTAACGCAGGTAGACCAGAACCAGGGTCATCGTCACCAGGCTGGCTAACGTCGATACCATCACTACACTGGCTGTGAAGCGCGGAGCGGTGTCATACTCCGCAGCCAGCACCATGGCCAGCACGGCCGTCGGTACCGACGCCTCGACGACCGCAGCCTGGCGGGTGACGCCGCTGAGGCCCAGCAGGCTGGCGAAAAAGAGGCCCAGCAGCGGCCCGCTGAGCAGCTTGGTGGCAGCCGCCACGCTCACCTGCCCGATGTTCTCGCGCAGCCGCACTCCGGCCAGTTGCATGCCCAAAATGACAAGCATCACCGGAATGGCAGCCTGGCCAGCCAGCCCAGCAAAGCGCTCGATGGGAAGCGGCACCGTCAGGCCAGTGGCCCAGACCAGCAGCCCAGCCACGCCCGCGTAGGCCAACGGCACGGAGAACACGTTGCGCAGCGCCTGGCCGGCTGTCTGCCGTCCGCTGGACGCCACGTAAATGCCCACCGTCGACAGGATCAG
Organism: Anaerolineae bacterium; assembly: GCA_049294015.1. GTDB lineage: Bacteria > Chloroflexota > Anaerolineae > JAAEKA01 > JAAEKA01 > JAAEKA01. The sequence goes on along the minus strand of JBAQCH010000176.1, from coordinate 2,240 downwards.
GGTGCTCATGGCGTAATAGATGACTGCCGGCTCCAGCGCCGCGTCGCCAAAGGCGAATTGGTTGGTGGGCAGGCCGTAGTTGCCTGTATTGCCGGCAATCGCACACAGCACAAACGCGGCGCCTGTCACCCGGTCGAAGTGCAACAACTTGCCCAGCGTCCACGCAACGAGGCCCGAGCTGGCGATGGTAAGCACTGCAAACAGGGCCAGCCGGCCCAGATCGTTGGCAGACAGGTTGCTGTGGCTGAACTTGTCAAACAGGAGACAGGGTGTGAAGACGTAGAAGGCGGCCTTGCCCAGCCCGACCGATCGTACATTGAGCCGGCGGGCCAGCAGGTAGCCCGCGCCTGCGAGGAGGAAGATCGGCGTCAGGACCTGCCACAGGACTTGGAAGGCCGCGGACATTATGATTGGAAGAAGAAGCTGGGCATAGAATCGTCGCCGGCCATGAAATCCAGCTCAGCCAGCGCTTCCTCGGCGGCCTCGCGCAGGCCTTCGTCGCCGCTGGCGCAACAGGCTTTGAGCGCTCGCTTCGCCTCGCGTCCGCCGATCTGTCCCAAGGCCCAAACCGCGGCATCGCGAATCTCGACATCGGGATCGTCCAGCAGCCTGAGCAGGTCAGGCAGAGCCTCATCGATCTGCAGCTCGCCGCTGGCGCGTGCAGCCTCGAAGAGCATGACGCTGTCGTTGTTGCCTAGCTCGTCCAAGACGTAGCGGTTCCAGCGGGGATCGGCGCTGCGCCCCATAGCGAAGAGCGCGCCGACGCGCAGGATATCGTCGCCGTCCTCGTAGGACTCCAGGATCATGTCGGGCAAGCGTTCGTGGCTGGAGTTGGCCAACGCTTCCAGCGATCGCCGGCGCACCAACGCATCCTGGTCCATGTCGTCGTAGGCGGCCAGCAGGCTGTTTTCGACTCGCTGGGCCGCGCTGGCGTCGATCTGGCCAAACTCGCCCAACAGCAAGAAGCGCCCCAACGAAAGCGCAGCCGCCGCCCGCACGTCCGAATCCGGGTCGCTCTCCAGGCGGCGGATCAATGGGCTGATCAGCCGCACGTCCTCCTCTTCCCAAAGGCCCTCGATGGCCTGAGTGCGCACCAACGGGTCGCCGTCGTCGATCAGCCAACGAAAGATGGCGGCAAAACTGGCGTCCACATGGTCTTCGGCGAACTCGATCAAAGCCGCGATCAGGGCGCGCTGCCGATCGGGCCGCAACGTACCCCAGGCCGCACGGAATTGCCCCAGGTGATCCTTGCTCAGGTCAGACAGGGTATCGAACTCGATGCTCGCCAGCAGATGATCGGGGTCCTGGATGGCCAGCAGCGTGCGCTCTAAACTGGCCTGGCGCTGGCCGAGGCCCACGGGGTTGGGATGGGTAATCAGAGAGTCCATTAGCGCCAATAGAAAACCCGCTGCTCGCTGGGCGGGCTCAATTCGATCTCTTGGTTGCCCGGTCCCATACGGCGTACCTGGACCGACCATGTTGACAGGCGATCGGGTGGGGCGGCCACGTCATACACCCACAACGGCACCGTGTACGAGACGCCGGTGACGCGGTCGTCGGCAAAGCCTGGCATGCCGTCGCGCATCGTGTACCTGACAACGACGTAGTAGTAATCCTGAGGTCCAAGCCCGCTCACAGGTCTCCAGCTCAAGACAGGCTGGGCTCCAGCCGTGAAGCCATCGCCGGTCATCGGTGACAACAGAACAGGTGCGGCCAACGCGGCCACCGGCGGAATCGCACGCGTCGGCGCGGCCGCCGGCGCGGCGGGCGTTGCCGTGACTGGAACAGTCGTAGGTCGAGGCGGCGCAGGCGTGGCAGTCGGTGGCGAGACTACGGCGCCGGCCGCCGGGATGCGCAGCAGCTGGCCGATCTGCAAGACATCGGACGGGCTGCTGTTGTTGTAGGCAGCCAACGTCTCCTGGGTAATGCCATAGCGCTGCGCGATGCTGAACCAGTTGTCGCCCGCCCGCACTGCATAAGTCTGGGCAGCGGCGCCCGTGGTTGCCGCCCCCGCGCCGGCGGTGGGCACCCGCAGCACCTGGTCGATCTGCAAGACGTCGGAGGGCTGGCTGCCGTTGAAGGCCGCCAGCGCTTCCTGGGTAACGCCATAGCGCCGCGCGATGGTAAACCAATTGTCGCCTGCCTGGACGGTGTGCGTCAATCCACCGCCGCCGGTGGCGGCTGCAGCGGCCACAGCCTGCGGGGTTGGGGTGGCCGGCGCGCTGGTCGGCGTCGACGGC
>JBAQCH010000175.1:0-2593 GCA_049294015.1 Anaerolineae bacterium | reverse complement strand
TGGGAGAGGGGCTGGGGGTGAGGGCGCACTCCCCTCTCCCCCTGGGAGAGGGGCTGGGGGTGAGGGCAAAACCTGCACTTCCTCGATCATGATCACCGAGTTAGTCCCCGCCGGCAGCGGATCGCCGGTGTCCACATAGAACGCCTGCTGGCCGATGAGCAGCCGCTTGGGCCGGGTCTCGGTGGCGCCGGCCGTGTCCTCGGCCGCCACCGCGTAGCCGTCCATGGCCGAGGCGTGGTAGTGCGGCGAGGAAATGCGCGCCCACACCGGCGCGGCCGTCACCCGGCCCAGGCACTCGGCCACAGGCAGCGACTCGCTGGCCAGCGTGCCCAGCGCATCGGCCTCGACCAGCGCCTCGCGCCAGGCCCGCACCGCGTCGTCCAGGCTGATGTCGTGGAGATAGGGGGTTTTGTCGTGCATGATGTTCACTATGGGTAACAGGTGGCAGGTGGCAAGTTGCAGGTGGCAGACACGCGCCGCTTCCGACATGCAACCTGCAACCTGCAACTTCAGTACAGCTCCACCATCACCCACTCGCCCTGCGCGATGCCGCCGCTGTCCAGCGGGATGCGCACCACGCCCTCGGAGCGGATCAGGGTGTAGATCAGGTTGCTTTTGCCCAGGACGGGCACCGCCCAGAGCTCGGTGTCGGGGTCTCGGTACGGCGCAGCGCCTACTCGACCAACGGCGTCGGGGTCGGGTGGGATTGGTTGGGAGACTTGACTTTTCTCGGAAGAAAAGTCAAGTCTGGGACGAGGTTCCAGCCGCACTTGGACGATGTCCGCGCGGCCGGTGGCGCTGGCGAGGTTGCGGGCCAGGCGGGCTGGGATCAGGTTCTTACGCGGCTCAACCGCGCCTAGTATCCAGCGAATGGCCGGGGTGACGAACATATCGAAGATGACCATGGCGCTGACCGGGTTGCCGGGCAGACCAAAGACCGGCTTGCCGTCGCACACGGCCAGGATGGTGGGCTTGCCCGGCTTGACGCTGACGCCATGCACCAGAATGCCCGGCTGGCCCAGCCCGGCGATCACCTGCGCCGTCATGTCACGCACGCTGACCGAGCTGCCGGCCGACATAACCAGCATATCGGCCTCGGCCAGCGCCTGGGCTGCGGCCGCTTGCAGCGCCTCCAACCGGTCCGGCACGATGGGATAGGTGATGGCCTCGGCGCCGGCCTGGCGGGCCAACGCGGCCAGCGTGTGCGAGTTGATGTCGCGCACCTGGCCCGGCCCCGGCTCCTGCTCTGGCGGAACCACCTCGTCGCCCTGCGATAGGATGGCCACCCGCGGCCGAACAGCGACGTCAATCTCGACGATGCCCAGCGCTAGCAACCCGCCGATATCCTGCGCCCGTATGGTGTGTCCGGCCGGCAGCACCGCCTCGCCCTGCCGCACATCCTCGCCGACCTGGATCACGTTCTGGCCGGCGGCGACGGGACGGTAGACTTCGATGGTGTAGGAGGGGAAGGGGGTAGATTGGTAAATTGGTAGAGTGGTAGTTTGGTCCGCGCCAGCGCCTTGCCGGTTTCCCCCTTCTCCCTCCTTTCCCATCTTTCCCTCGGCTCCCCCAATTCGCTGCGTATGCTCCACCATCACCACGGCGTCGGCATCGGCGGGGATCATGCCGCCGGTGTGGACGATGGCGCATTGGGCTTCGTCCAGCGATACGGCGGCGGCCTGGCCCATGGGCACCTCGCCCACCACCTCCAGGTAGGCCGGCAGGCTGGCGCTGGCGCCGTAGGTGTCCTGCGCTGCCACGGCGTAGCCGTCCACGGTGGAGCGGGGGAAGCTGGGCAGGTCGTGGGGAGCAGTCAAATCTGCAGCCAGCACGCGGCCCAGTGCGCCGGTCACGACGACGCGTTCGGCGCGCACGGTCGGCCGAAACGCGTCGCTGAAGGCGCGCCAGGCGTCGGGTGGGGTGTGGACGTCGAACAGTTCGGGCATGGGAACCTCCGGAGAGGAGAATACCACAACGGATGAAGAACAACGGATGGGAATAGCACAACGGATGAAGAACAGCGGATGGGAATAGCACAACGGATGAAGAACAACGGATGGGAATAGCACAGCGGATGAAGAACAGCGAATGGCGCTCTCGGCGCCCTCTGTGTCTCCTCTGTGCCCTCTGTGTAGCTCCGGTGAGTGGCTCTAGGGCTCAACCACCGTTGCCAGCACAGCCGAGCCCAACGGCACGATCTCGCCATCGACGATCCGGTACATGCCGACCAGCAGCCGGTATGGGCCGGGCGGCGCGCTGGCGGGCAGGGCGAGGGTGTGGCGGTCGAGGAGAGTTTCGCCCGACTTCCACAGGCTGGTGGGATAGTAGACGCCGCCAGCCTGGTGGTCGCTCTGCACGATCTTGTCGCCGTTGGGGGCCAGCAGTTGCACGAAGCTGGTGTAGTCGGCGTCCAGCGGGCGCAGCGGCTGCCAGTGCAGGTCGATCTGCACCGCCTCGCCGGCGCGCTGCACGTCGAAGCCCAGCAAGCGCAAGGCGTCGCCGATCACCGCGTTCTCGGCAAAGGCGGGCGGCGCGGCGACGGCTGGCCCCAGCACCGGCGTCAGGCCCGACGGAGCGGGCTGGCCGAGCGCGG
>JBAQCH010000174.1:0-25021 GCA_049294015.1 Anaerolineae bacterium | reverse complement strand
GATCGCCTGCCGTGCGCCTTCTAGGTCTTGGATAAGCTCGGGATTGAAGCCGGTCAACATGCTCTGTCACTTCCTGTTTGGATCAATGCATTCGTTGTCATCATCGCACACAAATGTTAAGATCGCGGTAGACGAACGCTAGAATTGCGTTTGCGTTTACCTTCCACGGATTATTGAGAAGATACGTGAATGGTGAATGGTGAATTGGTGAATGGTGAATGGTGAATTGGTGAATGGTGAATGGTCAATGCCGGTTTCACGATCATTCGCTGTTCTTCACACCCAGCGGCTGTGGTAATCCGGCCGTCTAACCGCCGCCATCCGTTGTCTTTCATCCGCTGTGGCATTCCGGCTGTCCGACCGCCGTCATCCGCTGTGCTTCATCCGCTGTGGTATTACGCCGCTACAGCTCGCCGAACCGCCCATCCGGGTCCAGCGCCTGCTTGATCCGCCGGTAGAACGGCTCACCGCTGCGCACACCCAGCAGCGGGCGGGCGGCCGGGCTGCGCACGACGACGCCGGCCAGGTTCAACGCCGTGAGCGCCGCGTCCAGGTCTGGTAGTTGGACGGCCTGCGGCAGGGCAATCCAGGCCGCGTTGCAGGCCACGCTGTAGCGCCGTGTTGCCCCCAGCTCGGCCAGCCTCACATCCAGCGCCGTCACCTGGCGCGCGTTCAGCGGCGTTTTGACCAAAGCGGCGTGATCCATCGCCCATTGCATCTCGCCGGCCCTGCGCCAGGCCATCTGCTCGACCGCGCCTGTCATCATGTCGCCGCCGCCCAAAAGACCGCGCAGGCGCTGGATGCGCGGTTGGAGCATCTCCTCGCGGCCGCCGATGCGCACCAACAGGTTGGCGCGGCCATGGACCAGCGCCAGGTCGATGGCCTCGATATCCAGCGCTTTGGCCGTGAGGCCGCTCACTGCATCGACCGCCGCTGCCAGCGAAGCGAACTCAACGCGCAGGGTGGCGAAGGACGCCGGCTGCGGGAAGACCTTGAAGCTCAGCTCCACCAGCGCGCCCAGCCGCCCCAGGCTGCCGGCCAGGAGCTTGGGTAGGTCGAAGCCGGCCGCGTTTTTGACCACCTTGCCGCCGCCGCGTACCACGTCGCCGCGGCCGTCCACGAACCGCACGCCGATGACGAAATCGCGCACGCCGCCGTAGCGGTAGCGCCGCGGACCGCTCAAGCCTGCCGCCGTCGCTCCGCCCAGGGTCGCGCCGGCGTCCACAAACGGCGGGTCGAAGGGCAGGTATTGGCCGTGCTCGGCCAGCAGCGCTGCGATCTCCGCCAGCGGCGTCCCGGCCAGCGCCGTGAAGACAAACTCGTCCGGCTCGTACTCGACAATCCCGCTCAGCCCGCGCAGATCCAGCACCGTCGCGCCGTTCACCGGCGCGGACATACCCGGCTTTGTGCCCCCGCCGCGCAGCACAATCCGCTCCGAGCCGCGCACGATCTTCTGCGCCTCGCTAATGCTCTGCGGCTGCAAAACCTCGCCCGTGAAACGTGAAACGTGAAACGCGCCACCTGCAACCTGCGACCTGCCACTTGCCACCTGCAACGTGCCACCTGCAACCTCCAGCATCTTGCCCCGATTGGCAATCTCCTTCGGGTCCATTGCCCGCCGCAGCCGCGTCATGGTCGCCATGTCGGCCTCGCTGAACATCTGCGGCAGGTAGGCGCGCTTCTCCAGGCCCACGCCGTGCTCGCCGGTGATGGAGCCGCCCAGCTCGATGCACAGGTGTAGGATCTGGCTGGCCATCTCCTCGGCCTTGTGCAGCTCGCCCGGCCGCTTGGCGTCGAAGAAGATCAGCGGGTGCAGATTGCCGTCGCCGGCGTGGAAGACGTTGGCCACGGAGATGCCGTACTGCTGGCTCAGCTCGCCGATCCTGGCCAGCGCCGCGCCCAGGTTGCTGCGCGGCACCACGCCGTCCTGCACGATGTACTGCGGCGTCAGCCGGCCCACGGCCGAGAACGCGCTTTTGCGCCCCTTCCAGATCAACATGCGCTCGGCGTCGCTCTTGGCCGGCCGGACTTCGTACGCGCCCGACTGGCGCAGCACCTCCAGCAGCACGGCGAAATCGGCCTCCACCTCCAGCGCCTCCCCCTCCAGCTCGACGATCAGCAGCGCGCCGGCGTCCAGCGGATAGCCGGGGTGGGCCGCGGCCTCGGTGGCCTTGATAGCCAGCGGGTCCATGATCTCCAGCGCGCCGGGCAGCAGGCCCCTTGCCACGATCATGCTGACCGCGTCGCCAGCCGCTTGCAGCGAGCGGTAGGCCGCCAACACCGTCTGGTAGCGCTCGACGCGCGCGATCAGGCGCAGGGTCAGCTCCAGCGCGATTCCGAAGGTGCCCTCGTTGCCCACGAACAGCCCTGGCAAGTCCGGCCCGACCCCCTCCAGGCTGGCCCCGCCCAGGTGGACGACCTCGCCGTCGCCCAGCACCGCCTTGATGCCCAGCACGTGGTTGCTGGTCATGCCATATTTCAGGCAGTGGACGCCGCCGGCGTTGAAGGCCACGTTGCCGCCGATGGTGCAGACCAGTTGGCTGGCCGGGTCGGGCGCATAGTACAGGTTGTGCGGCGCGGCCGCCTTGCTGACGTCCAGGTTGATCACCCCCGGCTCGACCACAGCGATGCGCGCGGTCGGGTCGATGTGGACGATGCGGTTCAGCCGGTTGAGCGCGATGACGATGCCGTAGGCCAACGGCTGCGAGCCGCCGGAGAGGCTGGTGCCGCTGCCACGGGCGACGAAGGGCAGGCCCAGGCTGTAGCACAGCCGCACCGTATCGATCACCTCCTCCTGCGTCTCTGGCAGCACCACCGCACGCGGGCGGACGCGGGTCGCGGTCAGCGCGTCGCACTCATACGGCGCCAGCGCGGCCGGCTGGGTCAGGATGCGGGCGGAGGGATAGATCTGGGCCAGGGAGGAAAGGAGGGGGTCGGGCATGGTGATTACCTCACGTCGCTGTGAGCCGTTCGGGAAGGGCGGAAAGCCAGCGCTAGCGCGCCAGCCTGACCAGATTATACACCAGGGCGATCAGGAATTCAATCGACGAGTCAAGCTGTGCTATACTCGACTTAGCATGACTGGAATTCTGTTGTTTACCATCGTCTTCCTCGCCGCCCTGCTGCAAACCACCTCCGGCTTCGGATTCGCCTTGCTAGCCATGCCGCTGGTGGCGCTGGTGATCGGCGTCAAGGCGGCCGCGCCGTTGGTGGCGCTGGTGGGGTTCACGCTCTACGCGGTCAACCTGGTGCGCTATCGCCGCGGCTTCGACCGGCGCGTGGTGCTGCCGCTGGCTGTGGCGGCCGCGTTGGGGGTGCCGTTAGGCGTCTGGGCGCTGAGCAACCTGGATGAGGACCTGGTTAAGCGGGTGTTGGGCGCGGTGCTGATCGCCTATGCGCTGTACGGCGCGTGGAAGCCGCAGACCGAGCCGCTGCGCTCCAGTCTGTGGGCCTGGCCGGCCGGCTTCCTGGCCGGTGTGCTGGGCGGCGCGTTCAACACCCCTGGCCCGCCGGTGATCATCTACGGCAACCTCAAACAATGGCCACGCGATCTGTTCCGCTCGACCTTGCAGGCGCTGTTCCTATTCAGCAGCAGCCTGGTGATCGCCTCGCACGCCGTGGCCGGCAACCTGACGCGCGCCACCTGGCTGACTTATTTGCTGCTGGTCCCGGCCTTGCTGCTAGGCGTCTGGGCCGGTGCGTATGTGGATCGCCACATCAGCAACCAGCATTTTCGCATCCTGGTGCTGGCGCTGATCTTTGCAACGGGTGTGCTGCTGTTGTTATAGCGATGTCGTAGCACGATTTTCCAAATCGTGCGTCCGACCAGAACAGCGATTTGGAAAATCGCTGTACAAGTGCGCCGTTGCAGGTCTGGGCACAGCTTGCGGACAATGGATTGACAATTCACCGTGGAAAAGGTATCATCCCACCAAGCTTGAGTTCCCCACGTTCCTCTTAGTTCCCCACCCACCATCCCGAAAGGAGCCCCCCCATGACCGCCGCACCTGTCCCGCCCCTCTCCACCAAGCGCGAGCGCGTCGCCTGGTACCTGTACGACTTCGGCAACTCGGCCTACGCCTCGGTGGTCTATCTGGCCGTCTTCTCGACCTACTTCAAGAACGTGGTGGTCGGCGGCGCGGAGGGATCCCGGCTGTGGGGTCTGGCCATCGGCATTGCCCTGGTGATCGTGGCGTTGATTGCTCCAGTGCTGGGCGCGATGGCCGACTTCTCGGGCGCTAAGAAGCGTTTCCTGCTGGGCTTTACCGCCCAGGCCATCACCTTCACCGGCCTGCTTTTCTTCGTTCAGGCGGGCGACGTCGTCGCCGGCATGTTGTTCTTCATCCTGGCGGAGATCGGCTATCGCAGCTCGCAGGTCTTTTATGACGGCTTCCTGCCCGAGCTGGCCCGGCCCGACGAGATGGGCAAGGTGTCGGGCACGGGCTGGGCCATCGGTTCGGCCGGCGGCGTCATTGCCCTGTTGATCGTTCTGCCGATCGTGCTGTTGATGCCGGGAACCTTCTCCGCGCGGCTGGCCATGCTGATCACGGCCGGCTTCTGGATCCTCTCCACGATCCCGCTGATTCTCTGGCTGCCGGAGAAGGCCAAGAAGAAGGCGCTGCCAGCCGGTGAAAGCTACCTCAGCGTCGCCTTTAAGGAGGTCGGCCACACCCTGCGCACCACCAGCCGCTTTCGCGAGATGGTCAAGTTCATGGTGGCGTTCCTGCTCTTCGGCAGCGGCATCGCCATCGCCCTGGAGTTCGCCGCCATCATCGGTTCGACGCTGTTCGGCCTGGGCCAGGAGCTCATCATCGTCTTCGCCATCATCGTGCAGGTCACCAACGTCATCGGCGCTTACGGCTTCGGTCTGTTGATCGACCGCATCGGCGGCAAGTCGTCGCTGATCGCCTCGCTGCTGGCCATGATCGGCGTGGTAGTCTGGCTCTTCTTCAATCAGACGCAGATCGGCTTTTTGCTGATCGGCGCCGCGGCCGGCATTGCTATGGCTGGCGTGCAATCGGTCAGCCGTACCCTGGTGGGCCTGTTTGCCCCGCCCGGCCACAGCGCCGAGTTCTTCGGCTTCTTCACCATGGTGGGCCGCATCGCTTTCTGGGTGGGCCCGGTGACCTTCGGCTGGGTGGCGGCTGAGCTGGCGTTGATGTACGAGCGCCAGGGCGTGGCCGTAGAGCCGGCCGAGCAGCAGGGCCTGCGCCTGGCCGTGCTGGTGATCATCTTGTTCCTGGTGGTTGGCCTGGCCGTGGCGCTGACCGTCAACGAGAAGAAGGCCCGCGAGGCCGCCCGCGCCAAGGATCCCAGCCCTGTGCTGCCCGGCGACCTGGTTGCTCCCGACAAGCTTGGGCCGGCCTGATCGGAGCCACCGAGCCCGCTGGGCACACGGTTGCTTTGACAGCCGTTCTTGCAAGGTTTATAATGCTTCTAAACCTTGTAAGGACGGCTGTGTTGTTTTGGAGGTCAGTGCTATGGAACAGGTGATTGGAGCGACGGAACTGCGGCATCAGTTGACCGACGTGCTGCAAGCGGTGCGCGAGCAGCGGGCGACCTATATCGTCGAGACCTTTGGCCGTTCGCAGGCGGCGATCGTGAATTTGGATGAGTACCAGCAGTTTCGCCAGTACCAGCAGAAGGTGGACGAGGTATTTATCTCCCGCGAGGAGGCCGTGAGGCGCGCCCAGGGTTATCTGACCGTTGAGGTCGCGATGGCGCTGCGACCTGGTGAACCGATCCTGCTTGGAGGGAGCAAGCCCGTCTGGCGCATGTCGGTTTGGCTGCATCTGCGTGGCTTCGGGCAGGTGGCAACTTTAGGCCATCTAGATGTCGATGCGACAACGGGCGCAGCCATTCCATTGTCGTCCGTTGCGATCAAGGAAATGCAGGACAGGGCTGATGTCTTTGCTCGCCGTCTCACATCACCAGCAGCGTCAGCAGGCTGATTGCCTGGCAGCGTGCGCAGCGATGCTGCTCGCTCATTTTCATTTGTCGGTCGACTATGCGCGTCTGGTGCGACTTCTCGGAATCAGGTCCTACGGCGCCGCGTTCTCGAATCTCCGTCGCCTTGAAGAGCTGGGCGTATCGGTCATCATCGAGAGGGGCAGCATCACCAAATTACATCAGGCGCTCGCCCAAGGATTGCCTATCATCGTTGCTGTCAACACCGGCCCGTTGACCTATTGGAGTGACGACACGGCGCATGCGCTTGTTGTCGTTGGCATCGAGCAGCAAACTGTCCTGGTCAACGACCCTGAGTTCGAGCAGGCTCCGCAGTCGGTTCCCGTGGATGAGTTCCTCTTGGCCTGGCTTGAGCAAGATTACCGCCAAGCGCTGATCCAACGATCCAGTCGTCGCTGATTTCTACCGAAAGCAGAAGCACCATGACAACCTTGTCCAACAAAGTAGCCCTTATCACCGGCGCCGGCCGCCATGGTGGCATCGGCGCAGCTATCGCCCAGCGCCTGGCCCAGGCCGGCGTCAACGTGGCCCTCGGCGACCTGTGCGCGCCGCCGCCGGCCGGCCTGCCGGCGCCGGCCATCGGCCAATGGGACGAGCTGCAAGCCATCGCCGCTGAGATCGAACGCGGCTCGGTCGGAGACCGGCCACAGCAGCAGGGCGGCTCGGTCGGAGATTGGGAACCATCCCGGAGGGACCGGCCACAGCGAAACGTGCGCGCGCTGCCGATGAAAGTGGACGTGACTGACCCCGTCTCCATCCAGGCCATGTTAACCCAGGTGATGGCCGAGTTCGGCCGCATCGACATTCTGGTCAACAACGCCGGCGCGATCTTTGGGCCGTCGCCCGTGGCGCAGATGGCCGACGACGCCTGGCGGCGCACGTTAGAGGTCAACGCCACCGGCGTCTTTTTGGTCACGAAGGCCGTATTGCCGGCCATGATCCAGGGCCAGCGCGGCGGCCGCATCGTCAACATGTCCTCGCTGGCTGCGATCCGGCCGCGGCCTTACATGGCGGCCTACGCGGCCAGCAAGGCGGCCGTGGCCGCGCTGACCCAGTCGCTGGCCCAGGAGGTCGCCCAGTTTGGCGTCACCGTCAACGCTGTGCTGCCGGGCGACATCGACACCGGGATGAAGCAGTGGGGCTACCAGTTGGAGGCGATGATCACGCAGCGGCCCTACGACGATGTGGTGGCGGCCGGCATTGCCCGCATCCCGGCCGGCCGGTTGGGTACACCTGGTGACGTCGCCGGGCTGGTGGCCTATCTGGCCTCGGACGAGGCGTCGTTCATCACCGGCCAACTGTTCCCGGTCACCGGCGGGCGCGAGCTGGGCTGAGGCCGCGCCTGTCCAGTGATTGCGAGGCTCGGCGAAGCAATCTCCGCTGTGACGGCGAGATTGCTTCGTCGGCGGACTTCCTCGCAATGACAGTGCTGAGTTACACGAATGCTCGAAAACCCCGACATGCTGCTGACCTTCGCCATCCTGGCGGCCACGATCTTGCTGTTCGTCTTCAGCAAGCTGCGGGCCGACATGGTGGCGGTGCTGTCGCTGCTGGCGCTGTTTCTGACCGGCATCCTTACCAGTGGGCAAGCGCTGGCTGGCTTTGCCGATTCGACGACCATCATGGTGGCGGCGCTGTTCGTCGTCGGCGAGGGGCTGTCCCGCACCGGCATCACGGCGCAGGTGGGGCAGATGTTGATGCGACGCGCCGGCAACAGCGAGCAGCGCCTGCTGGTGGTGCTGATGATCGCTACTGCGCTGCTCTCCATCTTCATCAGCAACACAGGCACGGTGGCCATGCTGCTGCCGGCGGCCGTGGCCGCGGCCTGGCGAGTCGGCAGCTTGCCCTCCCGCTTTTTGATCCCCCTGGCCTTCTCGGCCAGCGCCGGCGGCCTGCTCACCCTGATGTCGTCGCCTCCCAACATTCTGGTAGCCGATATGCTGGCGTCCAGCGGCGCCGGCCAGCTGGGCTTCTTTGAATTTTCGCTGATCGGCATACCGATCACTTTGGTGACGGTGCTGTATGTGGCCCTGTTTGGACGCAAGCTGTTGCCGCGCCGGCAGGTGGGTGTCCGGCCTGTCGATCTGGATGGCGCGATGGAGGCCATGGCTGAGTCCTACAGCCTGGCCGACAAGCTCTTCTGGGCGCGCGTCCGCAATGCCTCGCCGTTGGTGGGGATGACTCTGGCTGAGGCTGCGCTGGGCCGCGATTATAGCGTGACGGTGCTGAGCATCGACCGCCCGCTGGACCTGGACAGCGACGAGAGCCGCTCTGTTCGGCGGCGACGGCTGGCCAGGCAACAGCTTGAACGGCTGCAGAGCGACGATCAGGCCTCTCCCGGACCTGACACCCGGATCCATACCCAGGATCACCTGTTGCTCAAAGGCAACCCCAGTTTCGTGGAGAACCTGGCCGTGCGCTACAACCTGGGCTTGCAGCCGGTTGATCCTGAGAAGGATGCCCTGAGCGATTTGCTGCTGTCGCAGGAGATCGGCGTGGCCGAGGTGATCCTGCCGCCCCGCTCCGAATACGTTGGCCGCACTCTGGCCGGCAGCCAACTGGCTGAGAGGTTTGACATTCAGGTGATCACCTTGCGTCGTGGCGACAGCACGCTGCTGCGCAAGGACGCCAAGATGCGCTTCGGCGATGCCTTGCTGGTGCGCGGCAAGTGGTCAGCGATCCAGCGCTTGCGCCAGGATGAGCACAATTTCGTGGTGGTCGGCGAGCCAGACGCCATGGCCAAGCAGGTTACGCAGCTCACCTGGCGCTCCTACGCTGCGTTGGCGATTCTGCTGGGCATGGTGGCGCTGATGGCGTTGAGCATCCTGCCCACGGTGATGGCCGTGCTGCTGGCGGCCGTCTTGATGATTCTGGTTGGTTGCTTAAACGTAGAGATGGGCTATCGCTCGATCAACTGGCAGACTGTTGTGCTGATTGCCGCGATGCTGCCCATGAGCACGGCGCTGCAGGTCACAGGCGGCGCCGCGCTGATCGCTGACGGCTTGGTCAACACGTTGGGAACCATGCCGCCACAGGTGCTGATGGCTGGTGTTTTTCTGTTCACCGCGGCCCTGGGCCAGGTAATGAGCAACACAGCCACCACGGTGTTGGTGGCGCCGATCGTTTTGCAGGCCGCCCTGACCCTGGGCATGCGACCGGAGCCGCTGATGATCATGGTGGTTGTGGGTGCATCGGCCTCTTTCTTGACGCCTATCGCCTCGCCGACCAACACCTTGGTCTTCGAGCCTGGCGGCTACACCTGGGGCGACTACCTCAAGATCGGCTGGCCGCTGCTGCTGCTGGTCATGGCCGTCAGCCTCCTGGTCGCGCCGTTGGTGTGGCCGCTGTAAAGCGCGTCGTTCAATTTGGAGATCGCCAGCATCGTAGCAATCATTACGATCCAGCGCAACCGATACCAACTTTGCTGCGTAATGTTGGAGCGATCTGCTGACCAATCTGCCAATCTACCAAGATACCTGCGTCCCATTTTTTCCTGGAGGTTAGTGAAATGTTTTACCTCGACCCCCTATACCTGGTGATTTTCGTCGTCACTCTGGTGATATCGCTGGCCGCGCAGATGTACATCAAGTCGGCCTACGGCAAGTGGAGCAAGGTGGCTAACAGCCACAACCTGACCGGCCTGCAAGTTGGCCAGGAACTGCTGCGCGATACCGGCCTGGGCGCCACCTATCAGATGTCGCGCGGCACGGGCGTACAGTTCCAGGGCATCGCCGGCAATCTAACCGACCACTATGACCCGCGCACCCACACCGTCGGCCTGTCGCAGGGCGTGGCCAACCAGCCGTCAGTGGCGTCCATGGCCATCGTCGCCCACGAATTGGGCCACGCGCAGCAGTACGCCGCCAAGTCGCCGCTGATCGCCGCCCGCAGCTTCCTGCTGCCGGCCATGCGCGTCAGTCCTATGATCTCCTACGGCCTGATCATGATGGGGCTCATCTTGAACTTTGTCGGCGCGATCTACCTGGGCATCTTCTTCTTTGGCATCACCGTGCTGTTCAGCGTCATCACCCTGCCGGTGGAGTTCGACGCCAGCCGCCGCGCCATGAAGCTGTTGGGCGAGGCCGGGCTTTTGACCAGCCCGCAGGACGAGAAAGGTGCGCGCACCGTGCTGCGCGCTGCTGCCGCTACCTACGTAGCCGCCACAGTCACGGCCATCTTGCAGTTGCTGTATTATCTGAGCCTGGCTAATCGACGGCGGTGAGACGCGCCGGCCGTAACGAGTAACTCGTAACACGTAGCCCGGAATGTGCGCCCTGCGCGGACTCTCTGGGTTACGAGTTACGGGTTACTCGTTAACTTCCCGCCGGCGTCGTGAAGCTCTCGAGCAGATCAAGTACTAACTCCCTCAAGTCGCCGCGGTTGGGCAGAGCGCCCATCATGCCGTACATCGCGGCCGAACGCTGGGGCAGGCCGGCCTCGCCACCGAACAGGGCTGAGGCGCGGCCGGTGACGCTGCTGACCAGCCGGCCAGGTAGAACCTTCGTTGCCGTGCGGGCGGCCTTGACGGCCAGCTCGTTGCTGCTGCGGTGCAGGCTGGGCTGGCGTGCGGCCAGCACCGACTGCGCCAGGTCCAGCAGGAAGCGGTCGGCTACATCGCGGTGGGCGTAGTTGACGGTCAGGTGCAGGCTGGGGGGCAATTGCTGGCGGTCCAGGTGCCAGCCGCGCACGCTCATCTCATCCCCGATCTCGTAGATGTTGTCCTTGTCCGAGGCGATGGCCAGCACGCTCATCTCCGGCGCGCCCAGCACACGCAGGCCGTCGATGGCGTGGATGCCGTCGCGCAGCCGGGTCGTGGTCTGCATTACCGTGCGGGCGATCCGCTGGTAGCCCTCCATGCCCAGATGGTTGAGCACGGCCCAGGCGGCGGCAATCGCGCCGCCCGGCCGCGTGCCGGTCATGGTGGGCGAGGCGTAGATGCCGCCCGGCCAGTCGGTGGTGGCGTAGAGCTGATGGCGGCGCAGCTTGGCGTCGCGGTAGAGGATCACCGACGCGCCCTTGGCTGCGTAGCCGTACTTGTGCAGGTCCACCGAGATCGAGGTCACGCCCGGCACGCTGAAGTCGAAGGGCGTCGTTGGATAGCCCAGCCGGCGCACGAAGGGCAGCATCAAGCCGCCCACGCAGGCATCAACGTGACATAAGACACCTCGCTGCTGCGCCAGCTCGGCCAGCTCTGCGATGGGATCGACGACGCCATGGGGATAGGAGGGCGCCGAACCGACCACCAGCACCGTGTCCAGGTTGACGGCGCGGCTCGTGGCTGCCAGAGCAGCGCGGAAGTCGCTGCCGACCGCCACGCGCACAGCCTTGACGCCAAAGTAGTGGGCGGCTTTGTCGAAGGCCGGGTGGGCTGTGCTGGGCAGCACCACCTCCGGCTGGCTGATCTTGGGCCGGTTGGCCCGCGCCCACTCGCGCGCCGTCAGCACAGCCATCAGGATGCTCTCGGTGCCCCCGGTAGTCATGTTGCCGGCCGTGTGGCCGTCGCCGCGCAGCAGCCCACCGACCATGGCCACCACCTCGGTCTCGAAGCGGCGCAGGCTAGGGAAGGCCGTGGGGTTGAGGCCGTTCTCGGAGAAGAAGGTGGTGTAGGCCGCCTTGGCCAGCTCGTTGACCTCGTCGCCGGCGTCGAAGACCAGGCTGAACACCTGGCCCTGGCGCCACTGCACGTCTTGGGCGCGCGCCGCCTCCATCTGCGCCAAGATGGCGGAGCGAGAAAGACCCTGTTCGGGCAGGTGGAAGTGTTTGTCGGGCATGGACACGTCTCCGGTATAGGGTTCTGGGTGTACTGGGTGGTTTTGCAACAGACTGATTGTATCCCGGAAACGCGGAAACGAAAAAGGGATTAACGCAACAACGAATCGCAGACGCTTTGGGGTATACTATGATGGCTCGGCGAATGGCCGCGCATTATCCCCCCCACTGACACATCACAAAAAGGAAAACTACCCATGAAGATCAGCGCACGCAACGTTCTGCAAGGCGTGGTCAAGAGCGTCACCCATGGCGCAGTCAACAGCGAGGTCGTGATCGAGCTGCCCGGCGGCGCAGAGATCGTCTCCATCATCACCAAGAGCTCGGCCGATAGCCTCGGCCTGGCCGCCGGCAAAGAGGTCTACGCCGTCATCAAAGCCTCCAACGTGATGATCGCGGCCGAATAGCCACGGCCCTCCCAGGGAACTCAGAGGAACTGCGGGAACTTGCAGAGGCTGGCGGTCGGTGCGCCTGAGGAGACTTCGGCCGAGGGTGCAGGCGACTGCCCATTGATTGCCGCCTCGCACATTTCCCATCAGTTCCTCTGAGTTCCCCTGCTTTCCCATCAGTTCCTCTGAGTTCCCCTGCTTTCCCCTCAGTTCCTCCCAGTCCCCCTCAGCTCCCCATCAACACCTTCGTCTGCTTGGCCGCGCGATCCCGATCATGCTTGGGCAGGATGCGCTTGCGGATGCGCAGGCTTTGCGGTGTGACCTCCAGCAGCTCGTCGTCGGCCAGGTACTCCATGCACTCGTCCAGGCTGAGCTGGCGCGGCGGGGTCAGGCGCTCCTGGATTTCCTTGGTCGAGCTGCGGATATTGTCCAGGTGGCGCGCCTTGGCGACGTTGAAGTCCAGGTCGCCTGGCCGTTGATGCTCGCCGACCACCATGCCTTGGTAGACCTCGACGCCCGGCCCGATGAAGAGCACGCCCCGTTCTTCGGCGTTCTTGAGTCCATAGGTGGTGGTGGGGCCCGCTTCCCAGGCCACCAGCGAGCCGCGCGAGCGTCCCTGGATCGACCCGGCCAGCGGCAGATAATCGTGGAAGAGGGTGTACATGACGCCCATGCCGCGCGTGGCGGTCAGGAACTGGTAACGGAAGCCCAGCAGGCCGCGCGTGGGCACCAGGTAGTTCAGCATCACGCTGCCGTTGTTCAGGTCTTGCATGTCCAGCAACTGGCCGCGCCGCTTGCCCAGCATCTCCACCACCACGCCGACGGTCTCGGGGCTGGTCTCGATGTGGACGTCCTCGTAGGGCTCCAGCTTCTCGCCAGCCAATCCGTCGCGCAGGATCACCTCAGGCCGCGAAACCTGGAACTCATAGCCCTCGCGGCGCATCACCTCGATCAAAATGGCCAGATGCAGCTCGCCGCGGCCAGAGACCAGGAAGGTGTCGGCGCTGTCGGTGTCCTCGACGCGCAAGGCGACGTTATGGCGCAGCTCAGCGTCCAGCCGCTCGCGCAGCCGTCGCGAGGTGCCCCAGCGTCCTTCCTTGCCAGCCAGCGGCGAGGTGTTGACGCCAAAGGTCATGCGCACGGTAGGCGCCTCGACCTTGATGGTGGGCAGCGCAACCGGATTGTCCGGGTCGGCCAGGGTCTCGCCGATGGCGATCTCCTCCAGGCCGGCGATGGCCACGATCTCGCCCGCCTCGGCCTGCTCGACCTCGACCCGCTCCAGCCCCTCGTGGACGAAGAGATAGCGGGCCTTCTCCATACGGATGCCCCCTTGCAGCGTCAACCGCGCCAGCGGCTGGCCGGCTGTGATCCGGCCGGCAAAGATGCGTCCCACGCCACTCAGGCCGCGGTAGTTGTCGTAGCCCAGCGTGGTTACCAGCATCTGCAACGGTGCATCGGCGTCCACGATGGGCGGCGGCACGTGGCGCAGGATGACTTCGAACAGCGGCTGCAAGTCCGGCCCCACCGCAGGGACCAGCCCGGATCGGCCGGCCGTGGCCACGGCGTAGACCACGGGAAAGTCGGCCTGCTCGTCGGTCGCGCCCAGCTCGACAAACAGGTCGAAGGTCTCGTTGAGCACCCGCTCCGGCTCGGCGTCCTTGCGATCGACCTTGTTGATCACCACGATGGCGCGGTGGCCTAGCTCCAGCGCCTTCTTCAACACAAAGCGGGTCTGGGGCATGGGTCCCTCGGCCGCGTCCACCAGCAATAGTACGCCATCCACCATGTTCAGCACACGCTCCACCTCGCCGCCGAAGTCGGCGTGGCCAGGGGTGTCGACGATGTTGATCTTGACCTGCTGCCCGGTGGCGAGGTCAGGGATCGTGATGGCCGTGTTCTTGGCCAGAATGGTGATGCCGCGCTCGCGCTCCAGGTCGTTGGAGTCCATGACGCGCTCGGCCACCTGCTGGTTGATGCGGAAGGTGTGGGCCTGGCGCAGCAATCCGTCCACCAGGGTGGTCTTGCCGTGGTCGACGTGGGCAATAATGGCGATGTTGCGAAGGTCGGTTCTCTGCGTTTTCATACAAACTACTTCTTTTGGACCAGATTCCTGAGTCGAAAAGACTTCGGCCCGCGGGCCGAAGTCTTACGACGCCACAATCTTACCACAGGTCTGGCAAAATCAGGTAAAAATCAAGGCGAGGCAATTGGCTGGTTAGCTATCCTGGTAGAGGATGACAATCAGTCGTTTCGGCCCATGCACGCCAATGGCCATGGTCTGCTCGATGTCGGCCGTCTTGCTGGGGCCGCTGATCAGCGTCAGCGATGGGGGCATAGCGCCGCCGCGGCCGGCCGTCCAGGTGAACAGGTCGGTGGTCAACGCAGACGTGGGAGCGAGGGCAATGTGTACTGGCGGCAGCAGGGGAACCAGCCGGCTCTTGCCCGGCCCACTGCTGACGACGATGGTGCCGGTCTCGGCCAGCGCCGCGTCGACCCCAGTGACGCCTGCATCGGCCGCGGCGCAGAAGGCGCGCAGGTCGTCTCCGTCCCGCCCGGCTACGCGCCACTCGATCTGCGGCCAGCGGCCGGCCAGGTCGATGCCGTCCAGCGGCGGCTCGGCGTTGACGGCCACCCGCTGCGCGCCCAACTCAGCCAGCACGCGGCCCAGCAGCTCCAACGCCTCAGCCAGGCTGCCGGATCGATGCACTTCACCGTGCGCGGCAGTCAGCGCTGCGTCAAAGCGTTGGGCGAGGTCATCGAACTTTCGGCGGGTCTGCCAGAGCGGCGGATAAGCAACAGTTCGTGCTTGCTGGTGCAGGGTGGTGAGGATTTGGTCGCGGTCGGTCATGGATGGTCGATCCTTCCCTGAAGTCGGGATTGCAAGCGTCTTGGCCACAAGCATACGGTAAATTATAGGTCCTGTCAATCTTCACCGGGTGGATTGTGCACCTGTGTTGCGCATTGTGCTGCGTGCAAAAGGCGTGCAATTGGAAAAGTAGGGCTGGCTGTGCTACAATGGCGCCTACTGCCGTCTCAAGGACTTTGCTGTTGGAGCGGCGCCTGCTCGAAGAGGCCAATGCTTCGTAAAGGCAAGGAGATGTCTACCATGGTTTCTGCCACAGAAGTGCATCGATCAGTTGTGCAGGAGTTCGTTCTGCCGATCGAGCAGGTGAAGCGCATCAAGAAGCTGGCTGAGCGCCGGCGCATTAGCGAGAGCCGCATCGTCGAGGAGGCCCTGGATTTCTTGTTCGGCCTAGACGATGAGGGCGTCGACCAGGGTTTTGATCGCGAGGCTTGGTCTCGGCTATCGGAGCCTTCCCTTCTCCGAATCTGGGACAACGACTCGGATGCCGCCTATGACAACTGGAGAGAGCTCTATGGCGTTTCAGAGGGGTGACATTGTCCTGATCCCTGTTCCGTTCACGAACCTTGTGGGTCGAAAAGTTCGACCGGCTGTCGTACTTAGCGGCCCTGCTTATCAGGCTACGGAACCGGATTTGATTCTTGGTGCGATCACCACCAATTTGGCTGGCGCAACTGCGCCCGTTGACTACGTCTTGGCTGACTGGCAAGCAGCCAATTTGAGATTTCCGTCTGCGTTCAAACCTGCCATTTCCACCATCGATCCATCACTGGTCGTTTACCGAATCGGACACCTAAGCACGCGAGATCTGGACGAAGTAGACTATCGCGTACGACTGGCTTTGGCCGCTGGCCCGCAGCCTCTTGAGGCAGCACCTCGGCCTGAGTTGCAACAGATTGACCGTATCATCGCCAACGCCCTGGCCGAGGATATCGGCGACGGCGACGTGACTACGCTCAACACGATCCCGGCGGATGCGGTGCTGCACGGCGTGTTCCTGGCCAAGGAGGCCGGCGTCGTTGCCGGGCTGGAGGTGGTGCGCCGCGTGTTCCAGCAGGTCGATCCGGCCGTCGAGGTCGAGTTCGCCGTGGGCGACGGCGATAGGGTCGAGGCGCGCCAAGTGTTCGGCGAAGTCCGCGGCCCTGGCCGCGCGTTGCTGACCGGCGAGCGGGTAGCGCTGAACTTCTTGCAGCGCATGTCGGGCATCGCCACGCTGACCCGGCGCTACGTGGACGCAGTGGCCGGCACGCAGGCCGTGATCCTGGACACGCGCAAGACCGCGCCTGGCCTGCGCGTGCTGGATAAGTGGGCCGTGCGGCTGGGCGGCGGGCAGAACCACCGCATCGGCCTCTACGACATGGCCATGATCAAGGACAACCACATCGCGGCCGTGGGCGGCATCGCAGATGCTGTGCGCCGCGTGCGGGAAGGCGACCCCCTCGGCCGGCCGATCGAGGTCGAGGTGACCACGCTGGAGCAACTACGCGAGGCGCTGGACCAGCCCATCGACCGCATCCTGCTTGATAACATGAGCCTGGCGCAGATGCGAGAGGCCGTGCAGATCGCGGCCGGCCGCATCCCGCTGGAGGCCTCGGGCAACGTCAACCTGGACACCGTGGCCGCCATCGCCGCTACCGGCGTTGACTTCATCTCGTCCGGCGCGCTGACGCATTCGGTGCGCGCGTTGGACATCAGTTTGGACATACAATCAACGGTGAACGATGAATGATGAACGCAGAATCCGGAATCCGGATTCATCATTCATCGTTCATCATTCATCGTTTCCACGGAGCTTCCCATGTCAACCACCCTTACCGTTACCGACCGCACCCAGATGTCTGTCGAGGAGATATTCGAGGAGCTGAAGGCGAGGATTGGCGAGTATACGCCGGAGCCGGAGCTGCGCGTGCAGGCCGAGCTGGCCTACGAGGTCAACCGGCTCAAGGTGCAGCGCAACGCCGTGATCCTGGGCCACAATTACATGGAGCCGGCGCTGTTCCACTCGGTGCCCGACTTCGTGGGCGACTCGTTGGACCTGAGCCGCAAGGCTGCGCGCACCGACAAGGACGTGATCGTCTTCTGCGGCGTCAAGTTCATGGCGGAGACGGCCAAGATACTCAACCCCAGCCGCACGGTGCTGCTGCCCTCGCTCAAGGCCGGCTGCTCGCTCGCGGCCAGCATCACGGCCGACGACGTGCGCGCACTGCGCGCTCGCTTCCCCGGTGTGCCGGTGGTGACCTACGTCAACACCTACGCCGACGTCAAGGCCGAGAGCGACATCTGCTGCACCTCCAGCAACGCGGCCGCGGTGGTCGAGTCGCTGGGCACCGACACGGTGATCTTCCTGCCCGACGAGTACCTGGCCAAG
Source organism: Anaerolineae bacterium (assembly GCA_049294015.1). GTDB lineage: Bacteria > Chloroflexota > Anaerolineae > JAAEKA01 > JAAEKA01 > JAAEKA01. The sequence goes on along the minus strand of JBAQCH010000174.1, from coordinate 7,665 downwards.
AATGTGGCGCGCGAGACCGGCAAGCACATCATCGTGCCCACGCGGCTGCCGGGCGGCAACATCCGCTTCGACGCCGACGTGGACTTCCAGATGGTGGGCTGGAACGGCCGCTGCGAGGTACATGAGCAGTTCACCGTGGGCGACATCGACAGCGTGCGCGGCCAGTTCCCCGACGTGGTGATCCTGGCCCACCCCGAGTGCAGCCCGGAGGTGGTGGACGCGGCCGACTTCTCCGGCAGCACCAACGCCATGATCCGCTACGTGGAGCAGACCAAGGCCCCGCGCTATCTGTTGCTGACCGAGTGCGCCATGGGCGAGAACGTGGCCGCGGCCAACCCCGACAAGGAGATGCTGCGTCTGTGCATGGTGCGCTGCCCCCACATGAACCAGATCAGCCTCAAGATGACGCGCGACTCCCTCAAGCACATGCAGTACGAGATCGACGTCCCCGAGGACATCCGCGTGCGCGCCGCGCGGGCGGTGGAGCGGATGATTGCGATTGGGTGAAGGTAAATTGGTAGATTGGTAGATTGGTCGGCGTGCGCGCGCGACCAATCTACCCATCTACCAGGTACCAATCTACCTATGCAGGAACCCTGCCCCGCTGCCACGGCCACGCGCCCACCGTGATGTCGCGGCGCTGGAAGAAGAGGACGGCCAGGGCGAAGGCGGCCAGCGCGACCAGGAGCAGCGCCAGCAGGTCGGCTGGCTGCTGGCCGTTGATCAGCGCCTCGGCCGAGGCCTCGAAGTAGTTAAATAGGAACAAACCCTTGATGCGCTCCAGGGAGGTGATCATGCCGGCCAGGTTGTTGCCCAGGAAGCTGGCCACGATAATGATCGTGGCCAGGGTGGCGGCGATGCGCCGGCTGGGGCAGAACGCGCCCAGGAAGAGGCTGATCATGGCGAAGGCCAGCACCAGCGGCCAGGCGGCCATCAAGCTCCAGAACATGCCAGCCGGGGTCACGGTGGTGTCGACCTGGCTGGAGATGGCGGCCAGGGTCAGGCCCGCGCCGGCCGACGTGATGGCAAGGATCAGCGCCAGGGCAATGGCCAGCGCCAGCGCCTTGACCGCAACGATCTGCCAGCGGGGGATCGGCAGGGCGACGACGGTCTCCAGCCGGCCGTCGTCCTCCTCGCCGGCCAGCGTGCCCGTGCCGCTGATCACCGCGTAGATGGCCAGGATGACAGGGATGAGGTTGGTGACGGTGGAGGCCACGTAGCCCTCGAAGGAGGCCATGCTGATGCCCAGAGCCTGATATAGGGCAATGTCCATCATCTCTTGAAAATTGGGCAACTGGTCGGCAAACGAGGGATACAGGCCTACGTAGACGACCGGGAAGAAGCACAGCCCCAGCCCCCAGGCGATGATGCCGTTGCGGCGAAAACGCAGCTCTTGCAGGAATAGCTTAAGCATGGTTGCCTCCGTTGCCCTTGCCGTAGAAGGCCAGGAAGATCTCCTCCAGCGTCACGGGGATGGTCTCGATGTCGGTGATACCCAGGGTGGTCGCAGCCGCCAGAACTTGATCCAGATTCTGCTGTATCTTCAGTGTGATCGTGCGCTCGTCCTGGCTGGTCACCTCCACCCCTGCCAGGTCGAAGGCGCCGGCCGGCGGCGGGGCAGCAAAGGTCATCTGCAGCCGTTTGAACTGCTGGTGCATCAGAGTCTCGACCCGCTCGGTGGCCACCAGCGCGCCCTCGCGGATGATGCCCACCCGGTCGCAGACGGCCTGTACCTCGGGCAGGATGTGGGAGGAGAAGAAGACGGTGGCGCCGGCCGCCTTGGCCTCCCTCACCAGCTCCATCACCTTTTGCTGCATCAGCGGGTCCAGGCCGGTGGTCGGTTCGTCCAGGATCAGCAGGTCAGGCTGGTGCATGAAGGCCGCCACCACGCCCACCTTCTGCCGGTTGCCGCGCGAGAGCTGGCGGATGCGGCGGCTGGCGTCCAGGTCCAGCCGCTCGGCTAGCGTCTTCCAGTGGGCATGGGCGGCAGCGCTGTCCAGCAGCGAGGCGGTCATCTCGAAGAACTGGCTGGCACGCATGGAGTCGTACAGCGCCAGCTCGCCGGGCAGGTAGCCCACGCGCCGCCGCGCCTCCACGCCTTGCTTGCGGCAGTCCAGGCCGAACAGCCGCGCCTCGCCGGCCGTGGGGCGGATGATGTCCAGCAAAACGCGCTGGGTCGTGGTCTTGCCCGCGCCGTTGGGGCCGAGAAAGCCGAATATCTCGCCCTCACGCACGCGCAGGTCTACGTCCACGATGCCGCGCTGGCGGCCATAGTAGACCGTCAGCCCCCTAGTTTCGATAACGTGTTCTGACATGGTGAAGTCCTTATGGTTTGCGTCTGGGCAGCCAGGATAGCGCTGTGGCCGGCAAAAGAAGGACGGCCCACTGTATCCAGTGAACCGCTGCACAAGCAGGATATTAGCACAGTTGCGCCCCCTTGTCCAACCCATGCACTGGTTTCGTGCTGAGGCTGATGGGTGCTATAATCATGGGACACAGATCAGTTTGTTGAACACAGATCAGAGGGCGAGACTATTGGCTGTCCACCTCTGATCAGTGTCAATCAGCGCAGATCAGCGTCCCATTCTCCGCTTTCGACAGTACTGCAAGGATAGTCAGCACGCAGATCAGATAACCCATGAGCGAATACCTGGAAACCGACGTTTTGATCCTGGGCAGCGGCATCGCCGGCGCGACGGCCGCGCTGGAGCTGGCCGACCGCGGCATCTCAGTGGTCGTGGCCACGCGCGCGACCGAGCCGGAGGACAGCAACACCCTCTGGGCGCAGGGCGGCATCATCTACCGCGGCGAACACGACTCGCCCGACGCGCTGGCAGAGGACATCCTGCGCGCCGGCGCGGGCCACAGCTACCCCAAGGCCGCGCAGATCCTGGCCGAGGAAGGCCCGCCGGTGCTGAAGCGCATCCTGCTCGACCGCGCGCCGGTGGACTTCGACCGCACCGAGCACGGCGAGTTGTCGCTGGCGCTGGAGGGCGGCCACTCCATGCCGCGCATCCTGCACGTGGCCGACTACACCGGCAAGGCCATCGAGCTGGCGCTGATCAAGGCCATGCAGGCACATCCTAACATCACGCTGCTGACCGGCCACACGGCCGTGGACCTGCTCACCCCCTCGCACCACTCGCTCAACCGGCTGGCGATCTACGAGCACCGCTCCTGCGTCGGCGCGTATCTGTTCGACCAGGCCAGCGGTCAGGTGCGGCGCTGCCTGGCCAAGGAGACGATCCTGGCCACCGGCGGGCTGGGCCAGATCTTCCTGCGCACCACCAACCCGCCCGGCGCGAGGGGCGACGGCGTGGCCATGGCCCAGCGCGCCCAGGCGCGCGTCATCAACCTGGAGTTCGTGCAGTTCCACCCCACCACCTTCTACCACGTCAACGCGCCCAACCTGCTGATCTCCGAGGCGGTGCGCGGCGCAGGCGCGCGGCTGGTCAACGCCGACGGCGAGCCCTTCATGCAGCGCTACCAGCCGGAGTGGAAGGATTTGGCCCCGCGCGACGTCGTGGCGCGCAGCATCCACCAGGAGATGCTGGCCAACGACCTGACCCACGTCTACCTGGACTTACGCTCCTACGTCTCACAGGACGAGATCCTGCACCATTTCCCCACCATCCGCCAAAGCCTGCTGCCCTACGGCGTGGACATCGCCCGCGATCTGGTGCCGGTGGTGCCGGCCGCGCACTACGCCTGCGGCGGCGTGTGGGTGGACGAGTGGGGGCGGACCACGCTAAGCCACCTCTACGCCATCGGCGAGGTCTCTTGCACCGGCGTGCACGGCGCCAACCGGCTGGCCAGCACGTCGCTGTTGGAGGGGCTGGTCTGGGGCAGCCGCGCGGCGCGCCACATCCTCGAGAACCTGCCGCCGGCCTTGACCATCGACCCAGCCGACATCCCCCCCTGGCGCTACGACGACCTGGAGGATCCCGACCCGGCGTTGATCAACCAGGACATGGCGTCCATCAAGAGCATCATGTGGAACTACGTTGGGCTGGCCCGCACCACGCGGCGGCTGGAGCGCGCCATCAGCGAGCTCTACCACCTGGAGACCGAGATCGAGAGCTTCTACCGCACCAGCCACCTGACCGACGGCCTGATCGGCCTGCGCAACGCCGTGCGCACGGCGATTCTTACCGCGTCAGCGGCTTGGCAGAACAAGCGCAGTATGGGCGCGCATTTTCGGGAGTAGAAGAGAGGTGAAATGAGCACTCACACATCGACCGCAACGACCACCCCTGAACTGTGGCAGTGGGCCGAGTACTATTGTCCATGGTGCTACATCGCAGCCGTGCGCCTGCACAAGATCGTCCCCGAGTATGCCGGACGGGTCCGGCTGGTGGAGCGGGCCTTTCCGTTGGAGGTCTATGGCGGCGGTCCGCCCAATCGCCAGGAGCTGGAGCTGGAGATCTGGCTGGCCGCGCTGCAAGAGCCGGCCGCGCTCTTCAAACCCTTCGGGGCGGAGTGGCCCACCACGACACTGCCCGCCTTCGAGGCTGCCTGGTGCGCCTTTCAACAGGGCGAAAGCGTTGGGCGCGACTTCGATCTGCGTATCCGCCGCGCCTTCTTCGCCGAAGCGCGCAACATCGGGCAGCGTGAGGTGATGCTGGAGCTGGCCCGCGAGGCCGGTCTGGACATGGATCGCTTCACCCGCCAGTTCGCCAGCGGCGAGGCCCGCGCCGCCGTGCTGGAGGAGGGCAGGCTGGGCCAGGAACAATACGGCGTGCGCGGCACGCCGACGCTGATGCTGAGCGACGGAACGAGATTTCGCCATCCCATGGCCTATCCCAACATCCAGAACGATCAGATCGTCGCGGTGGGACGGCTGCCCTGCTGCGGTGAGGGCTGCTATCAGGTGATCCGTGACATCTTCGAGGACGCATCGCAACGAGGTTAGCTATCGCGAGCGAACGTTTGGGCTACGCCAAAGCCGCGCCCGATGGGGTTGAGATTAACGTAAGCGCAACCACGTGTTAATCGGGTAAGCGCCAGCGCTCCAAACAACGACCGGCTTTAGTGCGATCTGTCTGCACTAGAGCCGGTCGTCTTGAGTGCGGTGGCGGGCGGGTCTCCGTACACGCCACGTATTCGGGCATTCACCCAATCACCCAATCACCCAATCACCCAGTCACCCAGTCACCTTGTCACCCAATCACCCTGTCACCCAGTCAGTCCACCTTCTCCGCCAACGCGTCGATCTCCGCCCGATCCTCGATGATGCGGTTGATCTTGCCGTCTTTCATCTGGATGACCTTATCGACATAACGCGTCATGCGCAGGTCGTGGGTGACCATGATGCCGGCCCGGTTCTGCTCGTGGATCAACTGGGCGAAGGTGGCGACGACCTGGTGGGCCAGGGTGGTGTCCAGGCTGGCGGTGGGCTCGTCGGCCAGCACCACGGCCGGCTGGTGGATCAGGGCGCGGGCGATGGCGACGCGCTGCTGCTGGCCGCCCGACAGCTCGTTGGGGTAGTTGCCCAGCCGGTTGCCCAGCCCCAGCCGGTCCAGCAACTCGGCGGCGCGCTCCTTGCTGTTCTTGCTGCGCTTGCCGTTCAGGCGCAGCATCAGCTCCACGTTGTCCTGGGCCGTCAGGTAGGGCACCAGGTTGTTGGACTGGAAGGTGAAGCCGATGGCCTGGCGCCGGAAGCTGGTGCGCTGCCGGTCGCCCATGCGGCTCATCTCGTGGCCGTCGATCACCACCTTGCCGTCGCTGGGGGTCAACAGGCCGGCCAGCATAGCCAGCATCGAGGTCTTGCCCGAGCCGCTGGGGCCAACCAGGGCCACGAACTCGCCCTGCTGGACATCGAAAGACACGTTATCCACCGCGGTCACCGAGTCGGCGCCGCTGCCATAAACTTTGGTTACGTTCTCTGCGCGAAGTGCGACAGTCATTTTGTTTTCTCCTGTAGTCTTTGATCAGTTGCAGGTGAAACGTTGCAAGTTGCAAGTACTGCGTAACGTCGCACTTGCAACTTGCGACGTGCAACCTGCCGCCTGCCACCTGCCACCTGCAACCTCTTACTGCGCCAACCCCAACGCCCGCAGCGGCTCGACCCGCGTCAGCGCCCAGACCGACACCAGCCCGCCGATGGGGCCGATGACGAGCAGCAGCGCCACGGTGGCGACGACGGCGTCGGGCGTGAAGACGATGGGCACCTGCACCGGGAAGGTCAGCGACAGCAGCAGCGAGCCGGCCGCGCCGATGGCCACGCCCAGGGTGTTGACCGTGATGATCTGCACCAGCGCAGCCAGCCCAACGACGCTGTTAGTGGCGCCGATGGCCTTCAACATGCCGATCTGAGCCACTTTCTGTAGAGTCTGGATCTGGAAGAAGCCGCCGATGACCAGCACGCCGATCAGCAGGGTGAAGTAGCGCTGGGTGTTGAGCGTGCCCTGCTGGGCTGTGTAGCCGGGCGTGGCCTCGTAGGCCGCCACCCGATCAGCCACCTCGATGTCCTTGACCTCGGCCAGCAGCCGCTGCTGAACGGCAGCCAGACTGTTCGGGTCGGCCAGCCTGACGGCGATAACGTTGGAGACTAGCTCGCCGCGGCTAGGCTCTTGGCTGCCGCTGGGGCGGATCTTCTCCCAGGTCTGCATGGGCACGAAGACGGACGGCTGCAAGGAATACTGCCGGCCATCGCTGATTCCTACCACGGTCAAGGGGTAGAACTCCTCCTTGGTGCCCTGGGTCGACTTGACCGTGATGGTGTCGCCGACCTTGATGTTGGCGCGCAGGGCCGCGTTGCGATCCAACACGGCCTCGTTGGCCCGGCCGCGGCTCAGGGCTGCGCCCTGGAAGGCCGGCGGCTCGCCCGGCAGGCCCGGCTCCACGCCCACCAGCGACACGTCCAGCGCTTCACGCGCGTCCGGGAAGACCAGCGTGGTGGCCGTGAAGTTGATCTGCCCGGCTTCGGCCACGCCCTCGACCCGGCGCACCTGCGCCAGCGTCGAGCGACCCAGCCGGCTTGCCCCGATCGACAGGTCCACGCCCGACTGATAGACGATCAACTCGCCGTTCAGCTTCTGCAAATACTCGCGGTTGCCGTTGCCCAGGCCCTCAGCCAACGCCGCCGTGAACAGCACCAGCGTCGTGATCAACGCCACGATGCCCGCGATCAACAGGAAACGGCCCTTGCTGTGCCAGATTTCTTTGAGGGAAAGGTAGAATGCCATGAGTTACCTCATTGAGTGACGTTGAACGATGAAGGATGAATGATGAATGATGAATCCGGATTCCGGACTCTGCATTCATCGTTCATCATTCATCCTTCATCGTTACTTCTCGATGGTCACCACCGCCGTCATGTTCCACAACAGCCGCTCGTCCTGCTCGGTCGGGTCGATGACCAGGGTGTAGACGATGTCGCCGCGGTTGTCCTGGCCGATGGGGCGGATGCGCTCGATCACGCCTTGCTTGCTCAGGTCGGGCAGGGCGTCGAAGGTCAGGGTGACGGTGTCGCCAGGCTTGACGCCGACCACGCCGAACTCGGTCAGGTCCTCGGTTTCAATCTGCCAGCGGGACAGGTCGGCCAGGCTCACGATGCGGGCGCCGGGGGCCACCTGCTCGCCCAGGTTGACGTTCAGCGCCGCAACGACGCCGGCGAAGGGGGCGCGCAGTACGGTGTCGGCCAGCGCGGCCTCGGCCTGGGCC
>JBAQCH010000173.1:0-21335 GCA_049294015.1 Anaerolineae bacterium | reverse complement strand
CCGCTGGCCCCGTGGCCGCAGACGCCGGCGGCCCTCAAGAAGCTGGCAGCCGAGGCCAAGCGTCGCGGCGTCGTGCTGGGCACGCGCGGCAATCTTGTCATCATCTCGCCCCCGCTGAACATCCTGCACGAGGACCTGGACTGGGGTCTGGGCGTGTTGGATGAGCTGTTGGGGGAGATGAGCGGATGAATACCACAATACCACAACGGATGAAGAACATCGGATGAATACCACAACGGATGAAGAACATCGGATGAAGAACATCGGATGAATACCACAACGGATGAAGAACAACGGATGAAGAACAACGGATGAAGAACATCGGATGAATACCACAACGGATGAAGAACAACGGATGAAGAACATCGGATGAATACCACAACGGATGAAGAACAACGAATACCGTAGGTCGGAGATTGATCCGCATTCGTCCGACGATAATCACGATACCGATATCAGGTATTAGCAAGTTCCCGGCGCTGAAGACTAACGATCACTGGGTACCCGTTTCCCATCCGTTGTTCTTCATCCGCTGTGCTATTCCGACCATTCCCACAATATTCCCAGGAGTAACCCCATGACCAAACCCAAGATCAAGATCACGTATTCGACCCTGTCGGCTGCCAGCCCTGAGCTGCACCAGATGTTCGACGACGCGGTGACGCAGGCCAAGGCCCGCTTCGGCACGGTTTATCCCATGCTAATCAACGGCGAGGAGCGCTTCGCCGACGAGACCTTCGAGGATCGCAGCCCGATCAACACCGACTGGCTGATGGGCATGTTCCAGAAGGGCACGGCCGAGCACGGCCGCGAGGCCTTGCAGGCAGCGCGCGCGGCCTTTCCCGGCTGGAGCAAGACCCCCTGGCAGGAGCGCGTGGCGCTGATGCGCAAGGCGGCCGACCTGATCAGCGATCGCAGCATCGAGATCGGCGCGGCCGTGGCGCTGGAGGTCGGCAAGAACCGCCTGGAGAGCATCGGCGACGTGGAGGAGACGGCTGACCTGATCCGCTACTACTGTGACCAGATGGAGGCCAACAACGGCTTCGTCAGGACCATGCTCCAGGAGTCGCCCAAGCACCACAACACCAGCCACCTCAAGCCCTACGGCGTGTGGGTGGTGATCTCGCCCTTCAACTTCCCCTTCGCGCTGGCCGGCGGGCCCAGCGGCGGCGCTCTGGTGGCGGGCAACACGGTGGTCTTCAAGCCGGCCTCGGACACGCCCCTCAGCGGCTGGCTGCTGACCGAGTGCATGCGCGACGCGGGCCTGCCGGCCGGCGTCTTCAACTTCGTCACCGGCCCCGGCAGCACCATCGGCCAGGAGATGATCAGCAACGACGAGGTGGACGGCATCACTTTCACCGGCTCCTACGACGTGGGCATGCATATCATTAAGACCTTCGCCGGCGGCAAGTGGCCGCGGCCCTGCATCGCCGAGATGGGCGGCAAGAACGCGGTCATCGTCAGCGCGAAGGCCGACCTGGACAAGGCCGCCATGGGCATCATGCGCTCGGCCTTCGGCCTCAGCGGCCAGAAGTGCTCAGCCGCCAGCCGCATCTACGTGGAGGCGCCGGTCAAGGACGCGCTCTTGCAGAAGCTGGTGGACCTGACCAGCAAGATGGCCGTGGGCGACCCGACGCGCCAGGACGTGTTCATGGGCCCGGCGGCCAACAAGGGCGGCTACAAGGACTATCAGCGCTTCGCCGAGCTGGCCGCGCGCGACGGCGCCATCGCCTTTGGCGGCCACGTGCTGACCGAGGGCGACTACGCCAAGGGCTACTTCGTGGCGCCGACCATCATCGACGATCTGCCCCTGGAGCACGAGCTGTGGCAGGTGGAGATGTTCCTGCCCCTGGTGGCCGTGGGAGCCGTGCCATCGCTGGAGGTGGCCATGCGCGAGGCCAACCACAGCGCCTACGGCCTGACCGGTGGCTTCTTCAGCGAGGACAAAGAGGAAGTGCAGTGGTACCTGGATCACATCGAGGCCGGCGTGGTCTACACCAACCGGGCCGGCGGCGCCACCACCGGCGCATGGCCGGGCTACCAGACCTTCGGCGGCTGGAAGGGCAGCGGCAGCACCGGCAAGAACGGCGGCGGCCCCTACTACGTCCAGCAGTACATGCACGAGCAGTCGCAGACGGTGCTTGACTGAGCATGCTGCATATCTGATCAACCATGAGCAACGGGGTGTGGCGAGATTAGAGTCTTGCCGCACCCCGTTTTTGTATCCAGATATGTCATACTCAAACGCTTCCAGCCAAATGGTCGGTCGCGTTTTGCTGCACAGTCAGGGTATCCAGTATAATGAACGTGATGGCTTGGCCGGACTGGTTGCCGGGCCCCAGTTTTGCCATCAGGATTCCTTTCAACGATTCAATGCGCCTCTTTGGCAAGGGAAGGACTGCTATGAACTGGTCGAAAGTCCGCAAGGCATCCTGACACATGGTTGGTGATCGAGGCGCTGGAGGCGCATACCGAGGCGCAGCAACGTTTACTGGATCGCGTCGCAGTGGTCGAAACCTGCGAGGATGGCGTCAGTGCTTTCCATAGCTACCAGCGACTGCATCAGGAGCATCCGCTACGGGAGTTTTACTTCGTGCATACGGGGCGAGAGACGCTCGATATCCGCGAGCGACATTGGGTGGGGATACGGAGGAACAATGCAGCTTATGCTCAAGAATGACTTACCGTTCGTTCGCATTGGGTTGGCTTACGAGCGGCGGACTTTCCACACTTCCTCGCTCGGCCACTGCTGGGCCCACTCCAGCGTAACGAAGGGGTAGCGCGTCCTCGTGGCGGTTTCGGGCGGGCGCACCTCGATCAGGTCCTCGATCTCGAAGCCTGAGCGGCGCAGCAGGCGGATCCAGTCGCCGTGGGAGAGGTGGAACTCAACCTCCAGCGCGTTCGGCCACTCGATGCGATAGAGGCCAAACGCCGCGCGCACCAGTTGATTGGTGGCCGCGACGCCATCCTCCTCCGGCGTGCAAAGCGCTATCAAGTGCGAGTTGGTCAGGAAGACCAGGCGGCCGCCGGGGCGCAGCAGGCGCGCTGCTTCAGGGACCCAGCGCTGCGGATCGGCCCACAGACACGCGCCGTACTCGGAGATGGCGAAATCGAACGACGCATCGGGGTAGGGAACCGCCTCGGCGTTGCCGTGCAGGAGGGGAAATTCCAGCCCATACTGCTGTTGTAGCCGGCGCGCGGTGGCCAGTTGCGCCGCGGAGTTGTCGATGCCGACGACGCGCGCCCCGCGCCGGGCCAGCCAGGCGGACACGTAGGCCGTGCCGCAGCCCAGCTCGATCGCGTCCTGGCCTGCCAGGTCGTCCGGCAGCATCTTGAGATCGGATTCAGGGACGTCCCATATGCCCCAAGTAGGCGTCTCGCTGGCCCAGGCCGCTTCACCGGGCGCTGCGTACTCGCTCGCCCACTTGTCCCAGGCGGCGCGATTGCGTTGGACGTGCTCTGGCAGGTCGGCCAGCGAAGAATCAAGCTTATCTTTGGTCTGCATGCTTTGGCTCCTTCACACGCGCTGTTGCGAAGCATATCGGACGGCGGTCTATCAAAGATGGGGGTTCTGGCTGCGCTTAATTGTAGCATGCTTGCCTGGAAATCAACAGCGCATCGAATCCCGAATGCGTCAGGCGGATTCCAAATTTCACAGCTTGACATTTCATGCTCATGGCAATATAATACCACAGGTTTGACATCCTTGGCGCATTCGAGTTTGAGACGCCAGGGAGCTGTGTCAGTCACTCCACCATACCAGTGGTTTGGTCTGTGGGCTTCTGCGTCATCGGGAGGTCCGTCGACTCTCTGCAAAGGCCAGGGTGCTTGTGCAACCGGACAGAGCCTTGTCCACCCGTTTCTCTTTTTCCTCACCAGATGTCTTGTACGCCCCGGTTCGTATGCCCTACCCTTGTTTCTGCGCGTCCCGACTCCCTCAGCAAGCCGCTGGCTTCGAGCGATGTGTAGCGTGGGTTTTCCGTGCCCTACCGTCTTCGCTGGCGGGCCGCACGCCTGCCAGCGTCCAACCAACGAAAGGTTCTGGCCGTTCGCGGCCAGTATCTTATAATGTTCAAGGTTCCAACTCAGGAGGAGAACCATGTCTCGACGAAATTGGTCTATCGTACTTGCGCTGCTCGTAGTAGCATCGATGCTGCTGGCAGCCTGTGGCGGCGGCGCTGAGCCGACCGCTGTGCCCGCTCCTGCCGTCGACACGGCAGCCACCGAAGCCGCAGCAGCGGCAGCAGCCGTTGATACGGCAGCCACCGAAGCCGCCGCTGCAGCAGCAGCCGTTGATACGGCAGCCACCGAAGCCGCCGCTGCGGCAGCAGCCGTTGCAACCGAGGCTCCGACCGCGGCCGCTGCAGCCGGCGGCGCCTGCCCGGCTGGCTCGCCGACCCTGACCGTTTGGGCCGACAAAGAGCGCAGCGCTGCTCTGTTGACCATTCGGGACCAGGTGATCGCTGAAACCGGCATTTGTCTGGACATCCAGGAAGTCGGCTTCGGCGATATCCGCAGCAACATCAGCCTGGCTGCGCCGGCCGGCGAAGGCCCCGACATCTTCGTTGGCGCCAACGACTGGCTGGGCGAGTTGGCGGCCAACGGCGTGCCGGCCGAGATCGATCTGGGCGCCAAGGCGGCCGACTTCGATCCTGTTGCCCTGGAGGCTTTCTCCTTCGGCGGCAAGCTGTTGGGCGTGCCCTATGCCGTGGAGAACGTGGCCTTTGTCTGCAATTCCGACCTGGTGCCGACTCCGCCCACCACCTACGACGAGCTGAAGACCATGGCCAAGGAGATGCAGGACGCCGGTACGGTGAAGCAGTTCTTTGCGTTGATGGCTGGCGACCCCTATCATCAGGAGCCGGTCAACACCGCTTTCGGCGGTTACATCTTCGGCCAGACCGAAACAGGCTATGATGCCTGCGACGTGGGCCTGGACAGCCAGGGCGCCATCGACTACCTGACCTGGATCGACGGCATGGTCAAGGATGGCCTGCTCAGCGCGGATGTCAACTGGGATACGGCGCATACGCTCTTCGACACCGGCGATGCGGCCTGCATGATCACCGGCCCGTGGGCGATTCAGCGCTTCCAGGACGCCGGCATCAACTTCAGCATCGGCGCTGTGCCGGCCCAGGCGCAGCCCGGCTCGCCCTTCGTCGGCGTGCAGGGCTTCATGGTCAACGCGTTCAGCGATGACCGTGTGCTGGCGCAGACCTTCCTGCTGGACTACGTCGCTACTCAGCCGGTCATGGAGACCCTGTACGAGACCGGCGACCGGCCGCCCGCCTATCTGCCCGCGCGCGGCGTCATGGATGAGATCGCCACGGCCTTCTCTGAAGTGACGGCGTCCGGTCATCCCATGCCCAACATCGTGGCTATGTCCGCAGTGTGGAGCTCCTGGGGCGACGCGATCGTTACTGTGTTCCAGCAGTCAGCGACTCCTGAGCAAGCTGCGGCCACTGCCGCCCAGCAGGTGCGCGCCGCTGCCGGGTGCGAATAGCGTCGGGTTGCTGCATCCCGTGATTACCTAGTCTGACTCGGCCCGGTGGATTTTGGCTCTGTCGAGATCCACCGGGTCGGGCGCCTGCACCGGCTCCCCATCCTCTGCACAGGTGCAGGTTTAGCCGGCTTCTACATGATAATAGCCAGGGAGGTCAACCATGGCTGTACCCGCCGCTGAAGGAACAGGAGGGCGCAAGGCCTCTCGTTTCTCGCAAGACGGTAGTGTGCTCGGTCTCCTGGTCAAGGTGTTAGGGCTGTCCGCGGTCGTGGGTCTGCTGACCTATACCGGCTGGCGGCTGGTCGGAGATGGGGCATATGCTTTCGCTGCAGCATTCTTTATCGCTGCATTGCTGTTTACCCTCGTGTTTGTGCGTCAGAGCACCGTTCCCCTGCGCTGGATTATGCCCGGCCTGGTGTTTCTGATCCTCTTTCAGCTCTATCCGATCTTTTTCACAGTTTACACAGCTTTCACCAACTATTCCACGGGGCGCAATGTCGAAAAGCCAGCGGCCATTGCCGCGATCGAGCGCCTGACCTACGTGCCCGAGGGCTCGCCCGCCTGGGGTTGGACCCCGCTGCAGGCGGACGACGGCAGCGCGGCCGTGTGGATTATCGATCCGGCTGATGGCGCGGCTTATCTGGCCCTGGCAGACGAAGAGTTGCTCCCGGCGGCCGAGGTCAATGGTCTTCAGTTGGACGAAAGCGGCGCTCCCGTTAGCATGGATGGCTTCACGGTCCTGCCCAACAACCAGCGCTTCCTGTTCGTCTCCGCCAACCAGGGCGTAACCTTCGGCGATGAAGAGCGCGGGGTGCAGGTGACGACCTCGACCGAGGCCCGGCAGACCAGACAGCGCTACGTTTACGATCCTGCGCTGGACGCCATGGTCGACCAGCGCGATGGAACGGTCTTTGTCAGCCAGAGGGGTATCTTCACCGCTGAAGATGGCAGCACGTTGGCGCCTGGCTATCCGGTGTGGATAGGACTGGAGAATTTCACCAGCATCATTACCAATCCTGCCATCCGCGGCCCGTTCTTCACCATCTTTATCTGGACCTTCATCTGGGCTTTTTTCAGCGTGCTGGAGACCTTCATTCTGGGCCTGCTGCTGGCCCTGAACATGAACAGCCCCAACATCCCCTTCCAGCGCATCCTGCGCGTGCTGCTGATCGTGCCCTACGCCATCCCCGCCTTCATCACTGTCAAGGTCTGGGTGGGCCTGCTCAACCCGGTGCTGGGCGTCATCGGCAGCGCCTGGAATCCCGGCTGGTTCACCGATCCCTTCTGGGCCAAGGTGGGCATCCTGATGGTCAACCTGTGGCTGGGCTATCCCTACATGTTCCTGATCATCACCGGCGCCCTGCAGAGCATCCCCGGCGATATCTACGAGGCGGCGCGCGTCGACGGCGCTGGGCCGTTCTATCAGTTCCGCCGGCTGACGCTGCCGCTGCTGATGGTCTCCATCGGTCCCCTGTTGATCGGCTCCTTCGCCTTCAACTTCAACAACTTCGCGATTATCGATCTGTACAACGGCGGCGGCCCGCCCATCCCTGGCTCAGCCACGCCGGCCGGCTACACCGACATCCTGATCAGCTATACCTACCGCATCGCCTTCGGCGGCGCGCGCGGCAACGACTATGGCCTGGCCGCGGCGATCTCGATCATCATCTTCGCGATCGTGGCTACGGTTACGATCCTGAACTTCCGCTTCACCGGCCAACTGGAGGAGGTATCCGAAAATGTCTAGCGCCACCTCTAAGAAATCCTCCGGCATGACCATGGCATCGCGGCGGCGACTGGATACGGCCTTGCGTCTGCTGGTGGCCTTGCTCTTCATCGCCTACGCGCTGTTTCCGGTCGTCTTCGTGATTGGCACCTCGCTCAACCCCAGCGGCAGCCTGCAGAGTTCACAGATCATTCCGCGCAATCCGTCGCTGGATAACTATCGCAGCCTGCTGAACAGCCAGACCAATCCCTTTGGGCGCTGGATGATCAACTCATTGATCGTGTCCACGGTGACAGCGATTCTGACGGTCGCGTTGTGCTCGCTGGCCGCCTATTCCTTCTCACGTTTTCGCTGGAAGAGCCGCAAACGCCTCTTGCAGGGCCTGTTGCTCTCCCAGGTCTTCCCTAACATTCTGGCCATCGTGGCCGTGTTCCTGATGCTGCAACAGCTTGGGCGCTACTTCCCCATGTTCGGCCTGAACACGCTGGGCGGCCTGATTTTGGTCTACCTGGGCGGCGCGATCGGCTTCAACACCTGGCTGATGAAGGGCTTCTTCGACACGGTGCCGCGCGACTTGGACGAGTCGGCCATGCTGGACGGCGCGTCGGCGTGGCAGACCTTCACCACTATCATCCTGCCGCTGGTGCGGCCGGTGCTGGCGGTGATCTTCATGCTCAGCTTCATCGGCACCTATAGCGACTATCTGATGGCCCGGGTGCTGCTGTCCAGCAACCAGCAGTACACCGTAGCCGTGGGCTTGAGCCTGTTCATCGGCCAGCAGTTCGGCCAGCGCTGGGGCGAGTTCGCCGCCGGCGCAGTGATCGCGGCCATCCCCACCATGATCCTGTTCTACATCTCGCAGAGCCAACTGCAAGGCGGCCTGACCTCGGGCGCAGTCAAGGGCTAGGATCGCCACCGTTTCCATCCAGACAAGAGCCAGGCGCGTCCTGGCTCTTGTTGATTCGAGCTCACGCATGGCCGCTTTCCAGGGATTGGAAATCCCCGGCTGACAGCACGAAGGCCCCTCAGGGCCTGACGGAGTATATTCACAGCGGCTGTGGTCGCTCACCTGCACCTCGCCAGCGGCTCGGCTCGGCGCAGGTGTCGTGCTGTCAGACGGTGAATAGAATTCACCGGGCTGCGATTCGAGCGTCTATTGCAATGATATACACCCCTATCTCCGACGGCAGTGGCATGCTCGACCGCTATACCGACCTTAGCTTCCCCACCAACGAGCCGCGCACGGTCGAGGTCTGGTGTCCGCCCGGCTACACAATGTCTGGCGACGTCCGCTATCCTGTGCTCTACATGCACGACGGCCAGAATCTGTTCGATCTCGCGCTGGCCTACGGCGGCGTGGACTGGGGTATCGACGAGGCGATGCTGCGGCTGATCCGGGAGCGCGGCCTGCCGGGAGCGATCATCGTGGGCGTCTGGAACAGCGGCGATGGGCGCTGGCTGGACTACATGCCGCAGCAGCCGGCGCAACTGCCCGCCGTGCAAGCCGCGTTCGACCAGTGGGGCCGGGCGGCCGGCGCGCTGATCCGCTCCGACGGCTACCTGAAGTTCCTGGTAGACGAGCTGAAGCCCTTCATCGACGCGACGTATCGCACGTTGCCCGACCAACCACACACGCTGCTGATGGGTTCCAGCATGGGCGGGCTGATCTCGCTCTACGCGCTGGAGCAGTATCCGCACGTTTTCGGCGGCGCGGGCTGCCTGTCCACCCACTGGCCGGCCGGCGGCGCCCCGTTGGTGGATGACCTGGGCGCGCATCTGCCGCCGCCCGGCCGCCACAAGCTCTACTTTGACTACGGCACAGCCACGCTGGACGCGCTGTACGAGCCGTTCCAGCAGCGCATGGATAGCCATCTGGCCGCGGCCGGCTACACGCGCGATGTGGACTGGATGACGCTCAAGTTCGAGGGCGCGCAACACAACGAGGCGGCGTGGCGGGCGCGGGTGGGTGGGCCGCTGCGGTTCTTGTTGGGATAATGTGGTGAAGTCCAGGTGTGTCAGGCCGGCGCCAGTTCCTGCAACACCCCCGCTGTCCTTGGCAACACTGTCAGCACGTCCAGATACCACCACCAGCGCTGGGGCGGCGGCTGACGGCGGCGGCGTTCACTCTGCAGGCTGGTGACGCGCTCTAACTCAATTTGAAATGCCGCAGCATGCTCCATGAGTCGATGATCGGCTTCTTTCAAGCGACGCTTCTCATCACTGCTTAGGGAATTCTCTTGCTCTGCCAATCGATCGCGCGCCATTAGCATGTCGAGGTGTTCGAATGCACTGAGTTCAGGGTGTTCGACTGCCACTACGTAACGCTTCAGGTATTCGTTCATGTCAACACTTCCTGGATCGTGCCCAAATAATGAAAACGAGGATCAGATAGATATTGTTCTGCATCAGTCGGTGGAAACGCTGTTTCCATGACTCCATCCAGGTCAAACATTACCAACCAGCGATGATTGTTGTGACTTCCCACGACAGTTGGATAAATCGCCTCTGATTGCCAAACGTAGACATACACCTCGGCGGTAGCGTCATACAAAATGTTGGCGATAATCGCTTCATAGTCATCCATTGTTGCCGTGGCTGGCAAGTGGCCGTAGTCCTGACGTGTGCGCAGGTGCTGGATGCCCTTACCAGGCTTCCATCTGATCTGCGTCTGCACAGTCCTGATTGCAGTAATGACGCGTCGTTGGTACTGGTCGGGCCGGTCTGGCTTCATTCTCTGTCCTGTTGTCTGGCAATTTTATCGTCCGCCAGGGATTATACGTATCTTGATAGTACTAAGCAAGCTTGTGGCACCGTTGACTACTCAACAAGGATACACCATGAACAACGAACCCACCGATTCCCCCACCATCATGCAGGACTTCGTCTTCGGCGCACTGGAATCCGACGCCAACACCCTGGCCGCCGAGCGCCAGCGCTGGTCAGGCGTCCGCCATCACCACGCCATCGACCCGCTGGACCCCCAGCCCGAGCAGCCGGTCACGCTGACCGTCACCGTGGGCCGCGACGTGCTGGTCGAGCGCGTCACGGCCTACGTCACCACCGACGGCAGCCAGCCGGCCGGCGCGCGCGGCGTGGCCACGAACGGTTTCGCCGTCGACTTGCAGCGCGTCGAGACCCGCTTCCAGTTCATCTATTGGGATTACGCCGAGCTGTGGCAGGGACAGATCCCTGGCCTGCCAGAGGGGACGCATGTGCGCTACGTGATCGAGGGGTTCCACCCTCACCCCCAGCCCCTCTCCCAAGGGGAGAGGGGAGTCTGGCCCCCCTCTCCCTCAGGGAGAGGGGTTGGGGGTGAGGGGGAATCCATTTGGTCCAACGAACTGCGCATCGACGGCACGGCCGAAGCCATGACGACCTACGGCTACACCGTCGATCGCTTCCAGACCCCGGCTTGGGCGCACGAGGCGGTCGTCTATCAGGTCTTGGTCGATCGCTTTGCGCCCGCGCCCGACCGCTGGCTGGAGCCGGCCGAGATGGAAACCTTCATCGGCGGCAACTTGCGCGGGGTGATCGACAATCTGGATTACATCGCCGGCCTCAACGTCGATGCGCTCTGGCTGACGCCGATCTTTCGCATTGGCAGCTACCACGGCTACGACACCATCGACTACCTGGAGATCGAGCCGCGCTTCGGCACCAAGGCCGACCTGGCCGAGCTGGTGCAGAAGGCCCACGCCCGCGGCCTGCGGGTGATCCTGGATTTCGTGGCCAACCACAGCAGCGACCAGTTTCCCCTCTTCCAGCAGGCTCTGGCCGATCCGGCCAGCCCAGCGCAGCAGCTCTACGACTTCAGCCCGGCCTACCAGCACGGCTACCGCTGCTTTTTCACCGCGGCCAACATGCCGCAGTTCAACCACGACCACCCCGAGGCGCGGCGCTACCTGCTGGACGCGGCCCGCTATTGGCTACGGGAGTTCGGCGTGGACGGCTACCGGCTGGACTACGCGGCCGGGCCCAGCCATGACTTCTGGAGCGCGTTCGGCGCCGCCTGCAAAGAGACCAACCCCGACTGCTGGATCTTCGGCGAAGTGACACTGGGCAGCGACAGCCTGCGCACCTACGCCGGCCGGCTGGATGGTTGCCTGGACTTCGGCTTCGTGCGCCAGGTGCGCCTGCTGTGCGCTGCGCCCGCGCCGTTGATCCCGGTCAGCCGCTTCGCCGCCGTGGTGCAGCGCACCCAGCGCTACTTCCCCGCCAGCTTCACCCGCCCGGCCTTCATCGACAACCACGACATGAACCGCTTCCTGTGGGCGACCGGCAACGACAAGCACCTGTTGCGGATGGCCGCAGCGCTGCTGCTGGGCTTCGGCGGCACCCCCATCCTCTACTACGGCACCGAGGTCGGCCTTAGCCAGCCGCGGGCCAAGGGCCACTATCGCGAGGAGGCCCGCCACCCCATGCTGTGGGGCGACGGCCAGGACAAGGCCCTGCTGGCCGAGTTTCAGCGTCTGATTGCCTTCCGCCGCAGCCATCCAGCTCTGGTGTATGGTGAGATCGAAACCCTGGCCTTGGACGACGAGCGCGGCCTATGGCTGGCCCGCCGCGCACACGGCGACGACCAGGTGCTGATCGCAGTCAACGGCAGCCTGCGCAACGGCCGCGTCGCCCTGCCCGCCGGCAGCTGGGTCGATCTGGTTGACCAGACAGCATCCAACGACCTACACCTGTCCGCCCGCAGCGTTGCATTCCTGATCTCAGCATAGCCCAAAGAAACCCGGTTTCTGCCCCGCCCCATCCGCTGTTCTTCATTCGCTGTGGTATTCCGGCAACCCGGTATTTGCGGCAACCCATCCGCTGTTCTTCATCCGCTGTGGTATTCCGGCAACCCGGTATTTGCCCGCCGCATCCGCTGTTCTTCATCCGTTGTGGTATTCCGGCAACCCGGTTTCTGCCCCGCCTGATGTTTCATCGTCGTCTATCCTATGGGGTCGCAAGTTCAGTTGCCAGCGAAATCATAGCACGGCCCTGGCAGCGTATCAAACCGGCCGCTTGCCGTCTGGCTTCTTTTGACAAATCCCCCGCCTTGTGCTAAATTGCCCGCTGCTTGCACAACCACATAGCTGGAGCTCCCATCCAGAGAGGCGGAGGGAACGGCCCGATGATGCCTCGGCAACCAGGATGAGAGTAGACAAGTAGACAAGTAGACAAGTAGACAAGGAACAAGGCCGCCGGAAGTTTCTGTCCTTGTCTACCCCTCCCTTGTGTACTTGTTTACTTGTATACTTCCCACCAGGTGCCAATTCCGTCAGGCGGCGATCCTTCACCGGCCTGAGAGATGAGAGGCAAGCCCGTTGCAGGCGCGCTCCTCGGAGCGTGTTTTTTTTGTACTTTGCCACTGCGCAGATGCCGGGCACTTTGGCGAGTCGCAACGCTTCGGCAACAACACGACGCAAGTGCCCGGCATCTGATGTTTACAAGGAAGACTGACGATGCGCACGATTTGGTGGCAACACGGCCAGGTCCAGATGATCGACCAACGCATCCTGCCATTGCGGCTAGAGTTTGCGTCCTATAGCGACTATCGCCACGTGGCCACGGCCATTACCGACATGGTGATCCGCGGCGCGCCGGCCATCGGCGCGGCCGGCGGCTACGCCATGGCCCTGGCCGCGCAGCAGAGCCCGGCCGTCGACCGCGACAGCCTGCTGGCCGACCTGGCTGCGGCTAAAGAGCTGCTGGACGCCGCCCGCCCGACCGCCGTCAACCTGGCCTGGGCCACGCAGCGCCTGCTGGACCTGGCCGCCAATCTCGTGCTGCCCAACGTGGACGACATCCGCTCGGCCCTGCTGGCCGAGGCCGAGCGTCTGGCCGACCAGGACGTGGCCATTAACCGGCGCATGGGCGCCAACGGCGCGGCCGTGGTGCCGCAGGGCGCCAACATTCTGCACCACTGCAACACCGGCTCGCTGGCGACGGTGGACTACGGCACCGCGCTGGGCGTAGTGCGGGCAGCCTGGGAGCAGGGCAATCCCATCCACGTCTGGGTGGACGAGACCCGGCCGCGGCTGCAAGGCGCGCGGCTGACGGCCTGGGAGCTGATGCAGGACGGCATCCCCATGCACCTGATCGCCGACAACGCGGCCGGCCACCTGATGCGCGCCGGCAAGGTGGATGTCGTCATCTTCGGCGCCGACCGTATCGCGGCCAACGGCGATGTGGCCAACAAGATTGGCAGCTACAAGCTGGCCGTTTTGGCCAAGGAGAACGGCATCCCCTGCTACTGCGTCGCCCCGGCTTCCACCGTAGATCTGCGCACCCCCACGGGCGACGATATCCCGATCGAGGAGCGCGGCTGGGACGAGGTGGCCGTGGTCGACGGCGCGCAGATCGCGCCCGACGGCGTGCCCGTCTACAACCCAGCCTTCGACGTCACGCCGCACCGCTATCTGACCGGCATCGTCACCGAGGAAGGCATTTGCTATCCGCCCTTTGACGTGAGCCTGCGGCGGGCCAAGCAGGCGGCGGAGGCGAGGATCCGTAATGCGTAATGAGTAACTCGTAACCCTGAGTCGGTCAGGTGTGACTCGTTTCTGAGTCCCTGATGACGGGTGCCGCCAAATCAACGGCTGACCGTCTAGCGCCACGAGATGCAGCTAGAAAACAGGAGATTGAGAATTGCAGACCAATCTTCAGTTTACGTGGGACGAGCGAAAAGCCATCAGAAACATCGAGAAGCATCAAGTGGATTTCGAAGAAGCGAAGACCATATTTGATGATCCCATGTTTATCTCGTTCATTGACGATGAGCATTCGCTAGACGAAGAACGGTACATCACCATCGGCTTCTCCAACCTTGGCCGTTTGCTGATGGTGGCGCATGCTGAACGTGAAGGCCAGATTCGCATCATCAGCGCACGCAAGGCTACCAGACGAGAGGAGCAGTACTATGCAACAGCCGATTGATCCAAACGATTACGAAGTGCGAGATGAGTATGATTTGGCGGAGATGACGGTCGTTCCCAAAGGCAGGTACGCGCCCGATCGTCGACCTAAGAAGAACATCGTACTCTTGGCAGAAGACATCTCAGAGGCTTTTCCGACGGATGAAGCGGTCAATGAGGCATTGAGGCTGGTCCTGCGAATTGCCGAGATTCCGGCGAAGTATGAGATTGGCGCCGGTGAAGGCGAAATCTCGCCATCCGTTGTGTCAGCGGCGCCAGCTTAGCCAGAGACTGTGTCTGTTATCCGCCTTTCCACGTCAGCCTGTGGCACGCGAAGGAGGCGGCGGAGGCGAGGATTTGTGAAGCGTAGATTGTCCAGCGAGAACCTTGATGGCTCATGATGTGATTGTTTGCGGCGATGCGCGGCGTATGAACCAGGTAACTGATGGCAGCGTCCAACTGGTCGTCACCTCGCCGCCCTACAACGTGGGCAAGGCCTATGCCACCCACAACGACAGCCTGCCGCTGGGCGAGTACCTGGCCTTTCTGAACCAGGTGTGGCGCGAGTGTTATCGGGTGTTGGCGCTGGGCGGCCGGCTGTGCATCAACGTGGCCAATACCGACCGCAAGCCTTATTTGCCGCTCAACGCGCTGATCACGGCCGAACTGCTGCGCATGGCGCGCGACGAGGGCCTGTGCTGGCAGATGCGCGGCGAGATCGTGTGGGACAAGGGATCGAGCGCAGGTGTCAGCACGGCCTGGGGCAGCTTTGCCAGCTCGACCGATCCTGTGCTGCGCGATGTGCACGAGTACATCATGGTCTTCTCCAAGGAACAGTTTCGCCTGGATGACGGCGGCAAGACCGGCATCAGCGGCGGCCAGTTTGTCGATTGGACGCGCAGCATCTGGCGGCCGGAGGAGACCGGTGATCAGTTATCGGTGATCGGTGAACGGTCAACGGTCAACAGTGTGAGTGCGCTGCAACAGAGCAGCGAGATTGTGAATGAGCCTGCGCCACGGCGTAGCCTGGAGGCGTTGCAGCGCAAGCTGGCTGGCAAGCTGAAGGAGGCGCAGCGGCGCGGCAAGGACGACGAGTGGATCGCCGAGTCGCTGGCCCGCGCTGCCTGGCAGTATCTCAGCGAGCCAGGCGAGGGCCTCTGGGCCATGACCACCGAATCGAGCGTCGCCCACCCAGCGCCCTTTCCCGTCGAACTGCCCCGCCGGCTGATCAAGTTGTACACCAAGCCCGGCGACCTGGTGCTGGACCCCTTCATGGGCGCCGGCGCCACCGCCGTAGCTGCCATTCAAACCGGCCGGCATTACGCCGGCTATGACGTGTCCGAGGAATACTGCGCGTTGGCGCGCAAGAGAGTAGAAGCAAGCAGATTGGAAAATCGGTAGATAGGTACATTGGTATCGTGGTCGGCGTTCGTCGCACCAACCTACCAACTTACCAATTCACCAATCTACCTGGTACCGTCCTATGACCATCATCGTCACCGGCTCCGTGGCCTTTGATTACCTCATGACCTTCCCCGGCCGTTTTCGGGAGCAGATCTTGCCTGAGCACCTCCACAAGCTGAGCGTCAGCTTCCTGGTGGACAGCAAAGAGAGCTTCTGGGGCGGCACGGGCCCGAATATTGCCTACAGCCTGGCGCTGTTGGGCAACCGGCCCAAGTTGTTCGCCGCCGCCGGCAAGGATTTCGGCGCGTTTCGCGACTGGCTGGAGGCCCAGGGCGTAGACACCTCGGCCATGGGCATCTTCCAGGATGAGTTCACCGCCACTTTTAGCGTCATCACCGATCTGGACCACAACCAGATCGCCAGCTTCCACACCGGCGCGATGGCCCGGGCGCGCGAGCTGTCGCTGCGTCAGTTGGCCGGCGAATCCATCGACCTGGTCATCATCTCGCCCAACGACCCGGAGGCCATGCGCAAGTACGCCCAGGAGTGCCGTGAGCTGGCTATCCCCTTCGTCTACGACCCCAGCCAGCAGTTGGCCCGCATGGATGGCCAGGTGCTGCTGGAGTCGATGGCTGGCGCGCGTGTGTTGACGGTCAACGAATACGAGTACGAGATGGTGCGCCAGAAGAGCGGGCTGGACCAGGCGGGCCTGCTGGAGCTGGTCGAGTCCATCGTGGTCACGCTGGGCGCCCAGGGGTCGAAGGTCATCAACCGCGGCTTCGAGATCTTCATACCGACGGCCAGCACCGCGCATGTGGTCGAGCCGACCGGTGTGGGCGACGCCTATCGCGCCGGCTTGCTGACCGGGCTGGTGCGCGGCTATCCCTGGGAAGTGACCTGCCGGCTGGCCAGCCTGGCCGCCACCTACGTCATCGAGCAGCACGGCACCATGAGCCACCGCTACGATCTGCCTGGCTTCGCGGCTCGCTATCGCCAGGAGTTCGGCGATACGCCGGAGCTGGACGACTTGCTGGCATGCACACCACCGTCCGCTTAACAACCGACAAAAGCGAGTTACACGCTTTTTTGCAGCGCGACCCGATTTGGGCAGCCTACGCCATTGGCGACCTGGAGCCGGCGCACTTCGACTGGTGTACGTGGCGGGTGGCCGAGGACGCGGCCGGCCGGCTGGCCGGGCTGGCGCTGCTCTATCGCCGGCTGGACCCGCCAGTTCTGCTGACTGTTGGCGAAACCGCGGCTGTGGCGGCGATCCTGGAGCAGATGGCGCTGCCAGAGCAGCTGTACATCAGCGCTCGCGAGGAGCATCTGCCGCTGCTGCTGGCGCGCTACGACTTCTCGGCCGACCGCGTGCGGCCGATGCTGCGCATGGCGGTCACAGCGGAGACGTTTCGGGCTGTGGCTATCACGGAACCAAGCGCGCGGCTGCGCCGGCTGAACAGCGCCGACGTGCCGGCCATCCAGGCGCTGATCGCCCTGGGCGGGCCGTTTGCGCCTGACGCCTTCACGCCGAGCCAGGTGGACGAGGGCGTGTTCGTAGGACTGTCAGTCCTTCCGAGGACTGACAGTCCTGTGAGCGAGGGCGTGTTCGTAGGACTGTCAGTCCTTCCGAGGACTGACAGTCCTGGGAGCGCCGCCTCACCCTTGCTGGCCGTTGCCGGCACACACCTGGTGGCGCCGTCCTGGAGCGTGGCCGCCGTCGGCAACGTCTACGTCCACCCGGCCCAGCGCGGCCGCGGCTACGGCGCCCTGGTCAGCAGCGCCGTCACCGCCGAGCTCTTGCAGCGCGGCCTGCTGGTCGTCCTCAACGTCGACCAGAACAACCCGGCCGCCATCAACTTGTATCGACAACTGGGCTTTGCCGTGCATTGCCCGTTTGTGGAAGGAATCGGCAGAAGGGTAGGTTGGTAGATTGGGAAATTGGTAGATTGGTAAGGTGGTGGCCCCCTCCGCCCTCCTTGTCTACTTGTCTACTTGTTTACTTGTCTACCAATCACCAATCTACCAATCACCAATCTACCAACCTATGAGGACCAATCAACGTGAACTACGACATCAAAGACCTTAGCCTGGCCGAGCAGGGCCGCTTCCGCATGCAGTGGGCGGCGCGCGAGATGCCAGTGCTCAACCTGATCGAAGAACGCTTTGCCAAGCAGCGGCCGCTGGACGGCCTGCGCCTCAGCGCCTGCCTGCACGTCACGGCCGAAACCGGCAACCTGATGCGCGTCTTGCAGGCTGGCGGCGCGGACGTGGTGCTGACCGCCAGCAATCCGCTCAGCACCCAGGACGACGTGGCCGCGGCCCTGGTGGCCTACAACGAGATGCCGGTCTACGCTATCAAGGGCGAGGACAACGACACCTACTACCAGCACCTGCACGCCGCGCTGGACTTCAAGCCCAACATGACCATGGACGACGGCTGCGACCTGCTGGCCACGCTGCACAGCGAACGGGCCGAGCTGCTGGAGCACGTCATCGGCGGCACCGAGGAGACCACCACGGGCGTCATCCGCCTCAAGGCCATGGCCAAGGACGGCGCACTCAAGTACCCGGTGATCGCGGTCAACGACGCCATGACCAAGCACCTGTTCGACAACCGCTACGGCACCGGGCAGAGCACGCTGGACGGCATCATCCGCGCCACCAACATCCTGCTGGCCGGCAAGAACTTTGTCGTCGGCGGCTACGGCTGGTGCAGCCGCGGCATCGCTATGCGGGCCAAGGGCCTGGGCGCCAACGTCATCGTCACCGAGATCGAGCCGCTCAAGGCGCTGGAGGCGGTGATGGACGGCTTCCGCGTCATGCCCATGGTCGATGCAGCCAAGATCGGCGACATCTTCTGCACCGCCACCGGCGACATCCACGTCTTCGACAAGCCGCACTTCGAGGTCATGAAGGACGGCGCGATCCTGGCTAACTCCGGCCACTTCAACGTCGAGATCAACATCCCGGCGCTGGAAGACATGAGCAAGGAATGGCGGCGGGTGCGCCATCAACTGGACGAGTACGTGCTCAACGACGGCCGCCGCCTCTACCTGGCCGGCGAGGGCCGGCTGGTTAACCTGGCTGCGGCCGAGGGCCACCCCGCCAGCGTGATGGACATGAGCTTCGCCAACCAGGCGTTGAGCGCCATCTACATGCGCGAGCACGCCCATGAGCTGGCTAACCAGGTCTACTCTGTGCCGGAGCACCTGGACCAGGAGATCGCCCGCATGAAACTCACCGCCATGGGCGTGGCGATCGACGTGCTGACCCCCGAACAGGAAACGTATCTGGCGTCGTGGACAGAGGGAACTTAAAGCGTAACTCGTAACACGTAACTCGTAACTTGTGCCCCGGGCACGCAGCTCACTCCAAGAGACTCCGGGTTACGTGTTACGCATTACGAGTTACGTTCTCCATCCCCAGACACGACTCCCAATAACCCAAGGAGAACAAAATCCCATGAGCAACACATTTATGACGTCCCCCAAGCTGTTCTACACGTCGGAGTCGGTGACGGAAGGCCATCCCGACAAGATGTGCGACCAGATCAGCGATGCGGTGTTGGACGCGATCATCAAGGACGACCCCGACGCGCGCGTGGCCTGCGAGACGGCTGTGACCACCGGCCTGGTGCTGGTGATGGGCGAGATCACCACTAGCACCTATGTGGATATCGGCGCGCTGGTGCGCGATGTCGTCACTGACATTGGCTACACGCGCGGCAAGTACGGCTTCGACGCCGACACCTGCGGCGTGATTGTCTCGCTCAAAGAGCAGTCGGCCGACATTGCCCTGGGCGTGGACGAGGCGCTGGAGCACAAGACCGGCCAGATGACCGACGACCAGATCGAGGCCATCGGCGCTGGCGACCAGGGTATGATGGTAGGCTTTGCCTGCGACGAGACGCCCGAGCTGATGCCCATGCCCATCGCCCTGGCCCACGGCCTGACCAAGCGGCTGACCAGCGTGCGCAAGGACGGCACCCTGCCCTACCTGCGCCCCGACGGCAAGAGCCAGGTCACGATCGAGTATGTCCACGGCCAGCCCAAGCGGGTCGACGCCATCGTCATCTCCACCCAGCACTCCCCCGACGTGGAGCAGAACAAGATCAGGGCTGATCTCACCGAGCGCGTGATCAAATACGTTGTGCCCAATGGCTTGCTCGATGCTAACACCAAGATCTACGTCAACCCGACCGGCCGCTTCGTCATTGGCGGGCCCATGGGCGACGCTGGGCTGACCGGCCGCAAAATCATCGTCGACACCTACGGCGGCATGGCGCGCCACGGCGGCGGCGCTTTCAGCGGCAAGGACCCGACAAAGGTCGATCGCTCCGGCGCCTACATGGCCCGCTACATCGCCAAGAACTGCGTTGCGGCCGGCCTGGCCAGCCGGTTGGAGCTGCAGATCAGCTACGCCATCGGCGTGGCCCGGCCGATCTCGGTCAGCGTCGAGACCTTCGGCACCGGCAACATCTCCGACCAGCGCATCGTCGAGTTGATCAACGAGCACTTCGACATGCGGCCCGCGGCCATCATCCGCGACCTGGACCTGCGCCGGCCGATCTATCGCGACACCGCCGCCTACGGCCACTTTGGCCGCCACGACATCGACGCCCCCTGGGAGCGCACCGACAAGGCTGAGCTGCTGCGCAGCGAAGCTGGGCTGGACTGACCCGTAAACCGTAAACCGTGAATCGTGAAACGTGAGCGGATCAGCTTCCTATCACGTTTCACGGTTCAAGGGCAGTTTCTCCATGTCTCGCCTTGCTCGTAGCGCTCTCCTGTTGCTCATCCTGGCCGTTGCGGCGGCTTTGCGCCTCTGGCAGATCGACAGCCTCCCGCCCGGCTTTCACTTCGACGAATCCTTCGAAGGGCTGGAGGCCTGGCGCATCCTGACCGACCCCAGCTATCGGCCCGTCTTTCTGATGGGCAACTTTGGGGTGCCGCCGCTCAACGCCTATGCCAACGCCCTGATGTTCGGCCTTTTTCGGTTTCTGGGTGGGGAAGCGGGGCCAACGGCCATGCGCGTGACGGCGGCCTGCTTCGGCGTTGCCGGCGTGGCCGCGGTCTTTGGATTGGCTGCCGAGATGCGGCGCCATGAGCCCAGCCTGCCTGAGGCTTTCCCTTTCCTGGCCGCAGCCAGCCTGGCTTTGCTGCGCTGGCACATCCATTTCAGCCGTATCGGCATCGAGCCGGTCATCGTGCCGCTGCTGTGGGCGGGCAGCGCCTGGCTCCTCTTG
This sequence comes from Anaerolineae bacterium, assembly GCA_049294015.1. GTDB lineage: Bacteria > Chloroflexota > Anaerolineae > JAAEKA01 > JAAEKA01 > JAAEKA01. The sequence continues at coordinate 555 of JBAQCH010000173.1, read as the reverse complement.
CGCGGTTGGCGCTCAGGAGGCTGGCTGAGCTTTCTGGGGGCGGGCGCCTTGCTGGCTGCCACGCTCTACACCTACCAGGGCGCCTGGGTCATTCCGCTGCTGGCAGCGCTGTTGGTCATCCACCTGGCGCTCAGCGACCGGCCGCGGCTGGCAGCGCGCTGGCCGGGGCTGCTGGCTGGGGCCGGGCTGGCCGTGCTCTTGATCTTGCCTTTGGCAGCCTTCTTTCGCCAGAATCCAGACCTGCTGCTGCTACGCCCCGGCCAGATCGCAACGGTGGGCCAGGATGGCGCAGCGCCGGCCGGCCTGGCGGCCAACATCTGGGCCACGCTGCGCATGTTCGGGCCGGGCCAGACCGGCGATCTGGACCCGCGGCGCAACCTGCCCGGCGCACCGGCGCTCAACCTGTGGCAGGCGATTCCCTTCTATCTGGGCTTGGGCCTGACGCTGTGGCGCATCCGGCGGCCCGTGTACGCCCTGCCGGTGGTCGGGCTGGCAGGCTTGCTGCTGCCCGGCGTCCTAAGCGAGTACGCGCCGCATTTTCACCGCGTCCTGGGG
>JBAQCH010000172.1:0-15780 GCA_049294015.1 Anaerolineae bacterium | reverse complement strand
GCATGGTCGAGGCCGGCGCAGTGGGCTATCTGCTCAAGGAAGAGGCGCCGGCTGCCATCGTCGATGCCGTGCGGTCCGCGGCGCGCGGCGAAGGGCGCTGGAGCGCGTCTGTAGCGTCGCGGCTGGCGGCGTGGGCTGTTCGACCTGCGGCGGGCGAGGCGAACGCTGACTTGACCAGCCGGGAACTGGATGTGTTGCGCTTGCTGGCCCGCGGATGGGACAACCAGCGCATTGCCAGAGATCTGCACATCAGCGAACACACCGTTCGCTTTCATTTGCGCAATATCCGCGAGAAGATCGGCGTGCAGACCCGCACAGAGGCGGCGGTGTGGGCGGTTCGGAGCGGGTTTGGAGAAGGCTGAACGGGTGCTGTCAGTTCTGATAGACGCAAACTGTCAAAAGTGACAGATCACGACCTACCGTTTTGGCCGTTGTGTTTTGAACCCAAGGCTGCTATGATGACTATGCCATTGGTAAACCCAATGAGTAGTTCGATTTCCAGGAGGCAGCATGATGAAGTCTGTAAAGCTCCGTCTCGCAATCAGCACTTCGGTAAGTCTGATGCTCTTGATGTCTGCCGTTGCAACGGTTCTGGCGGGTTGGGTCAACTTGACCCATGGACATGCTTGTGGGCCAACACAAGGCAATTTCACGTGGAGCCAGAGCAATAACACCAATGACGTCACATGGTATCAGTACGCAAAATGGAGTGGCTCGCAATATAACTGCATTCAGGGCGCTGGAGATTGGTATCAGCTCGAAGCTGAGGCATATAATCCAGCAGGTGGTGGCACAAGCTGCGACAAGCTGCACACGTACTCGACGAGCTACACCTTGCCACTGAGGAGTAGTCCATCGGTTGCCAATGGATGCGGGTCAACGACTTATAAGGAGGAAACCAAGTTTCCCATCAAGAGTAGCTCCATTGGTAACAACGTCGAGTACTGGACGCTTACAAGGAATTACAAATACAACGCCGTTAATGGCCAGGTTCACGAGGTTAACTGGTCATTCTCTAACCTAGCTACCGATTGGTGGGCGGGAAAGGTGCGCTATCGTATGGAATCTGGAGCGCCTTATTTCGGCTATTTTCCCACATGTGCCTCCCCATCCGGTATCCTGAGTGGTTATCCAGGTTGCTAAAGGCGCAATCTCCGCCGCGTACAGGAGACTAATACGTATGAACATTCAACGAAACAATGCATTCCGTCACACAAAGGTGGTAATCGCCGCTACCAGTTTGGTCTTCGTTCTTGGCCTGTGGCTCCTTGGCCCCCGGATTGCTACCGTGTTGTCAGGTGGTTTCACCCAGTCTGCTCCCAGCGGAGCCTTCCAATACGCTGTTCAACGTGAGCATGCATCGGTGGAGATCGACGTCACGTTCAACGGCAATGGCGGTCAGGCAGACGTTCAACGGTATGTGCAAGTGAATATGGCGCGAGCACAAGCCTTGCTCCAATCGGCCGCGGGCGAGCGCCTCCGGACCACCATCACCTTTGCGCAGCCCCTGGCGGCGCGGGAGGTGGAAGAACTGCTCCGCAACGCCGGCGTGGAGGCCGCAAGCTACACCCAGGTCGGATGGACAGCCGACGGGCAGCGCATGGCCTCGACCATCTTCAAGGAGCCGGGTGCAACCGACTTCGACCTCGAGCGGGCAGCCCAGGAAGCCATCTCGTCCGATCCGGCCGCGCCGGACTACGGCGCGACCATGGCCGGCTTTATGGTGATGGACGGCTTCATGACCATCTCCGAGCAAAGCCTGGGCAGGCTGTTGGCCGACCCGCGGGTGTACCTGGTGGACACGACGGCCTATGAGGCGCAGAAGCTGGTGGGCGCCGCCGATGCTGTCGTGCGCCTGCCGACGCCGTTTTGGGACCTGGACTGGGGCGACGAATAGACTTCACGTCTGCTCAGCACGCACTTGACAGATCGGCCGAAAAAGCGACAATAGCTCTCGACGCCGTTGAAGGCGTTTTGTGACCTACACCTTTGCGACCCATCAGAAGACGCCAGCACTGCTGGCGTCTTCTCTTGTGGTTTGCGTGCTGTGGTTTTTTGGACGGTAATTTTTCTAAGCAAGATCATATAAATTTGACAATGACCCGCGCGTGGATATAATCGCCACAGGGTCAGGCCAGCGTCCATGCCGTTTTTAGGACCCTGCCAGCCTCCAACGTCTCACTTTATTGGATCGTTCCCCCAAGAACAGCACCCAATGACGCCTGGATTTTCGGAACAAGAGAGGTCTAGCTGTGCGCGTTCTCTTTATTGAAAAACAGATCGACTACGAACCGCAAGGCATCATGCAGCTTTCCGCGTGCTTGAAACGGGCCGGCCATGAGACCCACCTTGCTATCGCCGCCCAGGAAGATCCCATTCAACTGGTGCGCGAGATCGAGCCCGATATTGTCGCCTACAGCGTGATGACCGGCTCGCACCAATACTACTTCGACCTCAACCGCCAGGTGAAGAGCGCGCTGAAGGACAAGGCGCCCTTCTCGATCTTCGGCGGCCCCCATCCCACCTTCTTTCCTGAGATGGTCAGCGAGCCCGGCGTGGATGGCATCTGCGTCGGCGAGGGCGACGAGGCGATCGTCGACCTGGCCAACGCGCTGGGCAACGGCGGCATCAAGCCGGACCTGCCCAACTGGTGGCTCAAGATCGAGGATGAGATCGTGCGCAACCCGGTCCGGCCGCTGGTGCAGGACCTGGGCGAGTTGCCGTTGCCCGACCGCGATCTGGTCTACAGCAAGCACGCCTACAGCCGCGTCACCCCCATCAAGCATTTCATGGGCTCGCGCGGCTGCCCTTATAACTGCACCTACTGCTTCAACCACGCCTACTACCAGATCTACAGCCGGGAGAAGCGCGGCAACCAGCGGCCAGTGGACCAGATTATCGAGGAGGCCAAGTGGGTGCGCTCGAAGTGGCCCTTGCAGTCGGTGGTCTTCATCGACGACCTGTTCATCATCTACGACGACTGGCTGGAGGAGTTCGCCGACAAATGGCCCAAGGAAGTGGGCCTGCCCTTCTTCGCCAACGTGCGCGCCAACCTGATCGTCAAGGGGCCACAGAAGGTCGAGCTGCTCAAGCGGGCCGGCTGCGGCACGGTCAGCATGGGCGTCGAGGCGGCCAATGACCGCATCCGCGTCCAGTTGCTCAAGCGCCGCATGACGCGCGAGGACATGATCAAGGCCGGCAACATGATCCGCGACGCCGGCATTCACATCACCAGCACCAACATCCTGGGCCTGCCCAGCAGCACGCTGGAGGATGACCTGGACACCATGCGCCTGAACGGCGCTGCTCGCATTAGCTACTCCCACGCTTTCCTCTTCCAGCCCTACCCCGGCACCGAGTTGGGCAAGTTCGCCGAGGACGAGGAGTACATGGTGGGCAACTTCGACGACATCAGCGAGATCGCCTGGGAGCGCTCGATCATGGTCTTCGACAACCCTGAGGAGAAGAGCCAGGTCGAGCACTTGCAGCGCCTCTTCGCGCTCGGCGTGGAATACCCGCGGCTGGAGCCGTTGATCCGCCGGCTGATCAAGGCGCCGCACAACATCGTGACCGACACATTGTACTGGTGGATGCACAAGCTGTTCAAGGGCTGGATGATCAAGTCCCGCATCCATCCGGTCAAGATGAGCCCGCGCGACCTGTTCACGGCCGCTAAGCAGTTGATGGCGATCAGATCATAGACATGCCACTGTCATTGTGAGGAGGTCCGCCGACGAAGCAACACCTGCACGTGCGCCGCAGGTGCAAGTGTCCCGTGCTGGCAACGCCGAGATTGCTTCGCCGCAGACGGCTCGCAATGACGAGATGAAAAGACGGCTCGCAATGACGAGAACGACGAGAGGAACAACACTATGCGCGTAGCTTTGATCAACCCGCGCTTTCGTTTGCCAATTGACACCCGCACCACCGCGCACCTGGGCCTGGCCTATCTGGGCGCAGTCTCGCAGAAGCGCGGCGACACCGTGCGCATCTTCGACGCCGACGTGGAAGAACAGTCGGTCGAGGATTTCATCCAAGAGTTCAAGCCGCATCTGATCGGCATCACCGCCAACACACCCCAGGTCAAGCAGGCCTGGCGCACGGCCAAGGCCATCAAGGCGGTGCATGACGTGCCCATCGTCATGGGCGGCCCGCATCCCAGCGTGGCCTCCGAGGGGCTGGACTACGAGTCGGTTGAGCGTCCCTATGTCGACATGGTGGTGCGCGGCGAGGGCGAAGGCCCCTGGCTGGAGATCTCCGACAAGGTCGAAGACTTCCTGCGCAGCAGCGAGGATATCTCGACAGGCGCGTTGATGGATCCGGCTAAGCACCTGTGGGACGAAGTTTTGGGCCTGACCTACAAGACCAGCGACGGCCAGGTCTATCGTAACATGGACGCCAAGCCGATCAACGACCTGGACAGCTTGCCTTGGCCGGCCTACAACTTGTTCCGCATGGACAAGTACACTAACCTGCAGCCGGCCACCGACCATGTGGACGGCGCGCGCAGCTTCAGCATCATGACCAGCCGCGGCTGCCCGTATCGCTGCACCTTCTGCTCGCAGTCGATCATGCCCATCAAGTGGCGCGCGCGCACGGCTGAAAACGTGATCGAGGAGTGGCGCCATCTGGTGCGCGACCTGGGCGCGGAGGAAATCGGCGTGCTGGACGACAGCGCGAACATCCGCAAGGACCGGCTCTACGTCCTGGCCGACATGCTGATCGCCGACAAGCTAAACCACGTGCCCTGGATCTTTGTCAACGGCATCCGCGCCAACCTGGCCGAGAAGCCGTTGATGGCCAAGCTCAAGCAGGCCGGCCTGCTGCGCACCGCCTTTGGTGTGGAGACCGGCAACGTCGATATCCTCAAGGCCATCGACAAGAACATCGATCACGACACCATTCGCCAGGCTTTCAAGAACTGCAAAGAGGTCGGCCTGCAGACCATCGGCTTCTTCATCATCGGCCTGCCGGGCGAAAATCGCCAGACCATGCAGGACACCATCGACTTTGCGGTCGAGCTGGACCCGCTGATCGCCAACTTCAGCATGATGACCCCCTACCCTGGCACCAAGGTCTACGAGATCGTCAAGCGCGAGGGCAAACTGCTGATGAGCGACTGGGAGGACTACGTCTTCTTTGAACAGAAGGCGCGCTACGAAATGGGCGAGATGACGGCCGAGCTGGTGGAAGAGATGTACCGCAAGGCCTATCGCCAGTTCTACCTGCGCCCCGGCCCCGTCATGCGCCGCGTCCAGTCCAAGGACTTCTGGTTCAACCTGCCGCGTAACCTGCGCATTGCCCGCCGCACCTTCTTTAAGAAGGAAGAGAAGACGGAGCTGAAGCGCGTGATCGAGGCGGAGGGGCTGTCGATCTGAACGATGAAGTATGAATGATGAACGATGAACACGGAAGTGGCCAGCACGAGCTCAGTCCCTCCGGATTCATCATTCATCGTTCATCATTCATCGTTTGAGGTTCTGGCATACGGAGAATAGCATGAGAATTTCCCTTATCGGCCCCAAGTGGAACGAGATGATCAACAGCTACCCGCCGCTGGGGTTGGGGTACCTGGCGGGTATCGCCGAACAGGATGGGCACGAGGTGCGCATCCATGACTTCGGCCTCTATCCCTCCCAGCCCATCGAGCAGGACGCGCAGCAGGTGATCGATTTCAAGCCCGACGTGATCGCGCTAACATCGATGACCACCTCGTACCACTACGTCGAGCAGTTGGTGGCCCGCCTAAAGGACGCGCTGGGCGCGCCGGTGATCATCGGCGGCCCGCACGCCACGTCGCTGCCCGAAGGCACCCTGGCCAATCCCCACATCGACTATCTGGTCTACGGCGAAGGCGAGTTCATCTTTCAGGACTTTTTGCGCGCTTGGGAATCGGGCGACCACCGCTGGGACCAGATCCAGGGGCTGTGGTATAAAGAAGACGGCCAGATCATCCCCGGCGGCAGCCGCAAGCCCATCGAGGATTTGGACGCGCTGCCTTATCCGTCGCGCCACCTGTTCGACCTGGGCAAGTACCCGCTCTATGCGCCCAATGGCGAGCCGATGCTGACCATTCTGAGCAGCCGCGGCTGCCCGTACAACTGCTCCTTCTGCTTCAAGGGCATCGTCGGCCGCTCCTATCACCAGCGCAGCCCCGAGAACATCGTGGCCGAGCTGCGCCACGTTGCTGACACCTACAAGATCCGCAACTTCTACTTCATCGATGACCTGTTCACCATCGACCTGAAGCGGCTGGAGAAGATTCTGGACTACTTCATCGACCAGAAGCTGGGCTTCCGCTGGCGCTGCCTCGCGCGGGTCGACCGGGTGTCAGAGGATTTGCTGAAGAAGATGTACCAGGCCGGCTGTCGCCAGATCCACTACGGCATCGAGAGCGGCAACATGGACGTGCTGAAGCGCACGGCCAAGCACATCGACCTGCAACAGGTGCGCGACGCGGTGCGCTGGACCGAAGAGGCGGGCATCCGCTCCAAGGGCTACTTCATCCTCGGCCTGCCCGGCGACGACGAGGCCACCATGGAGGAGACCATCGAGTTCGCCTCCAGCCTGGAGCTGACCGAGGCCATGTTCTCCATCGCCACCCCCTTCCCCGGCACGGCGCTGTGGAACGAGCTGGTGCTGCGCAACCCGGGCATGGCCTACAACGCCGATTTCACCAAGACCTACTACTACAACAACTACACGGCTGAGATCGCGCCCTTCATGAACGTCTCTGAAGTCGGCGACGAGCAGCTCAGCGGCATGGCCCTGCGGGCGCGCGAGCGCTTTCAGGATGCCAAAGAGCAGCGCAAGTTCGTCAAGTACTTCGGCCCGCACTGGGGCCGGCGCGTCTACCAGGTCGCCAAGATCAAGCCGGTCAACGCCGCAGCCAAAGCGGCGCTGGATGCCGGGCTGTTTCCCCGATTCCGCCAGGTGCAGCCGCGCGAGGGCGCCAGCTCGTGGGCGTGAGGCAGTGACCAGAAAACAGTGAGCGGACATCAGATCCTAAAGACCGTTCACTGTTCACTGCCTTACTGTTGACCAGTTATGACAGATCAATCAACAAACCACACTGCCAACGGCAGCCGCCGGCCAGAGCAGCCACTGTTCACCCTGCCGCCTCAGCCGAACCGCTCAACGGCTGCGCGCGTGCAGCGCAAGGCCAGCCACGAGCTAAAGCAGCTGCGGCAGGCCGTCATGGGGCCGATCAAGTGGGCGGCCTATGAGAGCGGCCAAACCCGGCTGGTGCCGCCGCCCGATCGCATGTACATCGAGTCCACCAATATCTGCAATCTGGACTGCGTGATGTGCCCGACCGGGCTGAAGCAGGTCAAGCGGCCCAAGGGCTACATGGACTTCGACCTGTTCAAGTCCATCGTCGACGAGATGGCGCCGCACGTCAAGGCCACAACCCTGCACATCTGGGGCGAGCCGCTGATGCACAAGCGCATCTTCGACATGGTCGCCTATTGCCGCCAGAAGGGGCTGCGAGCCGAGATCAGCACCAACGCCACGCTGCTGGACGAGCGCAAGGCGCAAGGGCTGTTGGACGCCGGCCTGGGCACCATCTACCTGTGCCTGGACGGCTTCCGGCCGGAGACCTACGAGGCGATCCGGGTCAAGGCCGACTATGAAAAGACCAACAGCAACATTCGCCGCTTCCTGGATTTGAAGGAGAAGGGCGGCTACGGCAGCCCCTACGTCAACTTGCAGATCATCCAGATGGAGCAGACCCTGGATGAGATCGAGGAGTTTGTGGCGGCCTGGAACCTGCCCGGCGTCGATCACATCAACGTCAAGCCCTTCGACTCGTGGGGCGGCCAGGTGGAGCAGATCAACGACCTGCGCGCGGACGACCCGACCAACTTCGTGCCGCTCCAGCGATACGCCTGCCCCAACCTGTGGTATCATGTCCACATCTACTGGGACGGGCGCATCGCGATGTGTGACCGCGACTTCAACCTGAACTACGATCTGGGCAACGTCATCAGCCCCGACGGCAAGGTTGAGGTGATGAAGAACTGGAACGGCGCCAAGATGCAGGGCCTGCGCAAGCTGCACGTGGACGGCCAGGCCGACACCGTCAGCCCGTGCGACACCTGCGTCGAATGGGCCTGGTGGAAGCCGCAACTGCGCAAGAGCTTTGGCAACTACAACGCTGTCTTGCTGGAGGACAAGAAGCCCAGCGACAGCGGCGCGGGCAGCAGCCAGTAGGCAGTTAACAGTAAACAGTAAGCAGTCTTGTCTAGAACTGTTCACTGTTCACTGTTCACTTTGACCGAGCCAGCACTGGCCGGCAAAGCACAGACAGGAATTTTTCCTAGTGTCGATCAGAAAAGTAGTACTCATCCAGCCCGGCCGCGACGGCACGTTTTTGCGCAAAGGCACCATGGCGCCCTACACGCTGATGCGCCTGGCCTCGTTGGTGCCCGATGCGGTCGATGTGGAGATCATCGACGAAGACCTCAAGGCGGTGCCGTTTGACCAGCTCGGCCCCGGCGACCTGGTGGGGATTACGGCCAAGACCTTGCAGATCGACCGGGCGCGCTGGATCGCTGAGCGGGCCCAGGCACGCGGCGCCAAGGTCGTGATCGGCGGCGCCCACGCCACCCTGGCCCCCGATGAGGTTGCGGCCTGGGCCGACAGCATCGCCGTCGGCGAGGCCTACCGCACCTGGCCGCAGATGATCGCCGACTTCGACCGCGGCGCCTTGCAGCCCAGCTACGTGGACACCGAATGGGCCAACCTGGACAACCTGCTGCCCATCTCAGACCGGGTGCTGCGCCAGGTAGACGAGAACCGCCACTACTGGACGCCCTACATGGAGTTGACGCGCGGCTGCCCGCGCAACTGCACCTTCTGCACGGCGATCCGCGTTTCCGGCCGGGTGATGCGCCTGCGGCCGGTGGATCAGGCCGTGGAGGAGATCGAGCGGCGACGTATCAAGCGTTTCTTCCTGACCGACGACAACTTCGGCCTGAACTTCCGGCTGTACCCGGAGTACATGGAAGAGCTGCTGCGCGCGCTGAGCAAGCTGCCCCTCGCCGGCTGGACCTGCCAGGCTGAGCAGTTGGTGGCCGACTATCCGGAGCTGCTCAAGCTGGCCAAGCAGGCCCACATGGACAAGCTGTTCATCGGCTTCGAGAGCGCCAACCCTAACAATCGCCGTGAGCTGGGCGGCAAGGCCAAGGGCAACATCGAGCGCTACCGCCAGGTGATCGAGCAGATCCACGCGGCCGGCCTGGGCGTGGTCGGCCTGTTCGTCTTCGGCTTCGACGGCGACACGCCAGAGATCTTCCAGAGCACCTACGACTTCATCCGCACCAGCGGCCTGGACGCCGTCAGCATCACCATCCTGACGCCCTACGTCGGCACGCCGCAGCGCGACAAATGGATCGACGAGAAGCGGCTGATGGCGCACGTGCCCTGGTCGATGTACGACACCAACCATGTCACCTACCATCCGGCGCAGATGTCGGCCGAGCAACTGGCCCGTGGCTACGACTGGCTGGCGGGCAAGCTGTACGGCGCACCGGGCATCGCCACGCGCGGCCTGCGCCAATTAATGCGCCAGCCGCTGCGCGACTGGCCGCGCAAGGCCTTCAACAGCTTTAGCACCGACTTCGGCTATCGGCTGGAGTGCAACCATCGCAATTGGGTGCCGGCTGATGATGGCATCGGCTATCGGACGCGCCATGGCGCCGTGCAAAGCCTGGCGCCGGCGCTGAGCTTGCCGATGGGGTCTGCGCTTCAACCAGATTCAAACACATCCAATTGAAAGAACCGACACAGCCGGCCGAGGCCGGCTGTGCTAGGATTCAAGCTAACTACAGAGTGCGAACCGTGCGGTGTGATGCCTATTCTGGCCCCACGCCGCCTGTAAGGATACGATCGATATGCGTGTAATTCTTGCCAGTCCTGAAGCGAAAGTATGGTCTGAGCGCAAACATATTCCCTTGGGGTTGGGCTATCTGGCCGCCACGCTGCGCGCGGGCGGGCACGAGCCGTTCATCTACGACGCGGCCATCGAGGACGTGCCGGTCGAGTTCTACATCGAGCAGGCCGAGCAGCAGGGCAAGCCCTACGAGCTGATCGGCATTACCGCCACCACGCCGCTGATCGCCGACGCATGGGAGATGGCGCAGGCCTCCAAGAAGTATGGCCTGACCACCGTGCTGGGCGGCCCGCACCTGACCATCATGCCGCGCGAGAGCCTGGAGCCGCAGCATCCCTACGTGGACTACGTCTTCAAGGGCGAGGCCGAGCACACCTTCCTGGAGCTGGTGGACACCATCGAGGCCGGCCGGCCGGTGGAGTTGCTGCCAGGCATGCACATGCGCGGACGCGACGGCGAGATCATCTCCGACTACGCCTCGCCCATGATCGAGGACCTGGACAGCCTGCCCTTCCCGGCCCATGACCTGTTCAAGATCGACAAGTACACCAACCTGCAGCCGCTGACCGATGGCCTGGACCGCCACGCGCGCTCCTTCACCATCCTGACCAGCCGCGGCTGCCCCTACAAGTGTACTTTTTGCTCCAAGCCTGTCACCGGCGACACCTGGCGCGGCCGCAGCGTAGACAACGTGGTGGCCGAGTGGCGCTGGCTGGTCAAAGACCTGCGCGCCAGCGAGATCGGCGTCACCGACGACATCTGGAACCTGAAGCTGGACCGGGCCAAGGATCTCATGCGTCGCCTGATCGCCGAGGGGCTGAACACCGTGCCCTGGACCACCGTGCATGGCATGAAGGTCAACCACACTGATCTGGAGCTGTTCCAGTTGATGAAAGCCGCCGGCTGCAAGCGCGTCGGCTTCGGCGTGGAGAACGGCGATCCCTGGATGCTGCGCAATGTGATCCGCAAGGGCCAGACGCTGGACCAGGTGAGCGACGCCTTCAAGAACGCGCGCGCGGCCGGGCTGCAGACCATGGGCTTCTTTATCTTCGGCATGCCCAACGAGACCGAAGAGACCATGGAGGCTACCATTCAGCTTGCGCTGGAGCTGGACCCGGATCTGGCCAACTTCATGCTGGCCGCGCCCTTCCCCGGCACCAAGATGTATGACATGATCCAGCAAGGCGGCGAGATCTTCGCCAACGAGTGGCCCGACTACGCCATCCACGAGCAGCGCTCGCGCTTCACCATGAACGACGGCGTCTACGATCCTGACCTGGTGGTGCGCAAGTGGCGCGAGGCCTACCGGCGCTTCTATCTCTACCGGCCGCAGCGCGTCTGGGAGAAGATGTCCAAGAAGAGCTTCTGGCTGGACATGCCCAACACCGTCAGCAACGCCCGCCGCTTCTTCGTCGGCCAGAAAGATCAACATGCCGGCAACGGTCGAGTGAACCCGGAGGAACCGGTGACGAGTGTAAAGGGTATCCTGGAGCGGGCTCTTTAGCATTGGAGGCAACTTTCGTGCCTTTGTTTAGTTCACGACCGAAGAAACAATCCAATATCCTCTGGCTCGACCTCGGCGACCTGGGCGACCTGGTGCATCCGGGCGGGCCACACGAGCAGTGGCAGGACCACGGCCTGGGCCTGCTGCGCACCATCTTGAAGCAGGGCGGCATCCAGACCGACCTGGCTTCGACGCGCGCCGTGACCTCGTGGGAGCAGCTCAAGCCGCAACTGGCCGGCTACGACATGCTGCTGATGAACGTGCGCAGCTATACCTATCCGCCGGCGCTGCAGGCGGCCAAGCTCTTCAAGCAGATCAACCCCAAGGGGCTGGTGCTGGCCGGCGGGATGCATGCCACGGTCGCGCCCGACGAGATGGCCTCGGTGGCTGAGTTCGACCGCATCTGCATGGGGCCGGGCGAGCGGGTGATCGTCGACCTGGTGCGCGATCCCATGGCCTTCGAGCGCGTGTTCTCGGCTGAGGGCGCGAAATCCATGGCCGAGTGGCCGATGATCGACCGCACCCTCTGGCCTAAGCCGGTGGGCTGGCGCACACAGCGCAAGTGGAAGTGGCGCTGGCCGATGGAGCCGGAATGCGGCTGGGGGCCGGGGCCGGTGGCGACCATCATCACCAGCCGCGTTTGCCCCTGGCAGTGCGTCTTCTGCAACGAGAACAGCTATATCCCCAACATGGGCCGTAAGCCAGTGGACCAGGTGATCGACGAGCTGAACACCCTCGATCGGCTCTACGGCGTCGGCTCGGTGGTGATCCACGACTCCATGTTCTTCCAGAACCCCAAGTGGCTCAAGGAGTGGATCGAGAAATACCCGCGCCAGACCAAGAACTGGAGCTATTGGGCGGCTGGCCGCGCCGACACCGTGCGCCAGTGGCCCGATCTGTTCGAGGCGCTGGTCAAGGAGACCAACTGGCGCACAATCTCCATCGGCTTCGAGTCGGGCAGCGACCGCATTCTCAAGCTGCTCAACAAAGAATGCACCGAGGAAGACAACCATTTCGCCATCGACCTGGTCAACCGCATCGGCGACGAGCTGGAGGCCAAGGGCGAGCGGCCGCCGGTGTTCTGGTCCAACATTATGCTGGGCATCCCCGGCGAGGAGCCGGAAGACGCCTTTAAGACCATGCGCATGCTCAAGCGCATGAAGCGCGTCATGCCCTCCATCGCCTTCTACGCGCCCTATCCTGGCTCTGCGCTGGGCTATCAACTGATCGCCGAGGGCAAGAGCCTGATGAGCAAGGACAACTACCACCGCTTCCCCGACGACGAGAAGGTCAAGGGCGTGAACTACCAGTTCTATCGCGACCTGCTGGCCGGCAAATATGACGCCGAAGTCAACCGCGGCCTAAACGGCGCCGCGCGGGGGGCGGAGGTGTATCAGGGGACGTTGATCAAAGCATGATTTCTGGTAGATTGGTACATTGGTAAATTGGTCGTATCCACAGCCGGTGCCCGTCGCACGCCAACCAATCTACCAATCTACCAATCTACCCAATCCACCAACCATGAGCAGCTTCAGCAACCCCCATTACATGTACCTGTTCGACCTGCGCAGCGGCCGGCAGAAGCTGGCCTACGGCGAGTCGCCCGAGGATGCCTTGCACATCCTCAGCATCCGCCTCAGCGCGCAGGAGATGGCCGAGATCGTGACCGACCGCTACATCAAGGTCAACCAGCGCGAGCTGCGGCAGTACATCGACAACCTGGGCTAGGCGCTGCCAGGAAGTTGCCAACTTTTACGAAAAGTTGGCAACGTTGCTTATGTTATTGACGCAGCATGTCATGGACAAATCGGATACAAATTCGGAGTAAATACTACGCAACGAAATCCTCCTGATGGTGTATACTGTCTAGTGCATTTTTGCGGCTGTCATAAGACAGCGACCAACGACCAGGAGGATTCTTTATGACTGATAACAAGGCAACCATCGCAGTCGTCTATCAGGACGGCGTGTTCGTGCCCCAGGCCGATGTGAGCCATCTGGCCGACGGGACCAGCATCGATATCCACGTTCCTGCTCCCGACGAGTGGGACTTACTGCTCGAGGCCATCAACGCCGAAGACGACCTGACGCAGGAGCTGACCAGGGGCCGTTGGGACGACCTGGGGTCGGATGCCGAGCGCTGGGTCATCGACAGCGACGAATGGCTGGTGTGGAACCTGGCAGAGGCCCGTGAGCCGGCCGGTATCTTGATCTGACACTATTGGCCGCTCGGTCCGGTCTGTGCGCAGCCACCGAGCCCGCCGGCTTCATCCACGGCAGCGCGGTGAATGCGTCGATCTGATCCGGTAAGCGACTGCGACTCCGGAGGTCCCGCCAGGGCCTCCGGAGTTTTTTTATGCTTGGATTGATTCCCAAACTGCCGCTGTACTGGTCCTTCCGCCGCTTCGGCTGGCCAAAGATGTACCCATTCAGCGTCGTGATCAGCATTAGTTACCGCTGCAACAGCAAATGCCGCACCTGCGACGTGTGGCGCAAGCCCAACGACGACTTGACTTTGGCGGAGTGGGACAAGGTTTTCCAGAAGCTGGGACGCACGCCGGTCTACATGACCTTCACCGGGGGTGAGCCATTCCTGCGCGACGACCTGGACCAGATGGTCATCAGCGGATACACGCACTGCCGGCCGGGATACATCACCATCCCAACCAACGGCCTGCTGCCCGACCGCATCCTGGCCCAGGCCGAGAATATCGTGCGCACCTGCGACAAGGCCCAGGTCGGCATCAATCTCAGCCTGGACGGCATCGGCGATGTCCACGACGACATCCGCGGCGTGCCGGGCAACTGGGACAAGTCGATGGAGACCTGGCGGCGGCTGAAGGAGCTGCAAACGCGCCATACCAACCTGGTGCTGACGGTGCATACTGTGGTCAGCCGCTTCAACATCCACCTGTTCGAGGAGACCTACCAGGGTCTGCAAAAACTCCAGCCCGACAGCTACATCACCGAGGTGGCCGAGGAGCGGGTCGAACTGGACACGGTGGGCTGGGGCATCACCCCGCTGGCCGAACAGTACGCGCCGGTGGCCGACTTCCTGAGCGACAAGGCGCACCGGGCCGACGCTAAAGGCATGGCGCGCTTCACCCAGGCCTTCCGCGCCCAGTACTACCAACTGGCCAAGCGCACCCTGCTGGAGCAGACCCAGGTTATCGACTGCTACGCCGGCTGGGCCTCGTGCCAGATCGGCCCCAACGGCGACCTGTGGAGCTGCTGCATCCGCGCCGAGGGGACCGGCAACCTGCGCGACCATGACTACGACATCGCCCCCATCTGGTTCGGCGAAGAGATGGCCCGGCTGCGCCGCTCCATCGCCAACAAAGAGTGCCACTGCCCCATGGCCAACGCCAGCTACGCCAACATGCTGCTGCACCCGCCGACGCTGGCGAGGGCGGCGCTGGATGTGGTCAGATGACACCTTCCATGATTTTAGATAAGCCACGTGCTGTGTATTATAAACGAGGCGTGGCTTATCTTATTGACTGTCCGCGCTCCACGTCACCGCGATCTCATCGACTGGCGCACGCAGTGCCAGCAAGCCCGCCGCCACCCAGCCGCCGCTGCGGTCGGGCGCGCGCACCTGCAACCAGCGTTCGTCGGCCGTGCGGCCAAACACCGTCAAGGGGGTGTTGTTAGCCGCTTTGGCGCTAATTGGAAATTCCGTCCCGGGCCCCGTGCGCAGGTTGACGTTGCCCATGCTCAGCGCATAGGGCGCGGCGCCGTCGGGCGCCCAGCCGCTCCAGAAACCCTGCCCCGCCTGCGCCGCCGTCACGGCCGCCTGGCGCAACTCGGCTGCGTAGGCAGTGTCCGGCGGATACTCCACCGGCTGCGCCCAGCCCTGGGCGACCAGCGTCTGGTTGACCATCGCCCCCTCCTCGTCGAAGACGTAGCGCAGCAGCCGGCTGTAGCGATCCTGCTCCGACCGGTCCTTGGCCAGCCACAGCGCCCCCTCGCCCAGCAGCGCCGCGTTGGCCTCGGTTGCCGTCTGGAAGCCTGGCTGGCCGCGCTCCGGCGTGTCGACGCCGATGTAGCGCACCGTTTTCGTCGTCTCCCCGATCTGCACCTCGATGGTGTCGCCGTCCACCACGCGGATCAGCCGCGCCGCCACAGCGCCTGGCGGCACGGTGACAGGAGGGGGGCCTGGCGTAACTGCTGTTGTAGCTTCGCCCTCCACCACTTGCAGCCCGACCGGCGCGCCCTCGACCAGGAAAGCCGCGATCCACGCCCCGCTGGCCAGTTGGTACCAATCGCCGGCCGGGTTGCGGGCGATGAGCTCCAGCACCTCGCCCGGCGCGGCGCTGCCCACCCGCTCGTACTCCGTGCCCGGCCCTGCGCGCAGGTTGGCCTCCTCGCGAACCACGGG
>JBAQCH010000171.1:0-14749 GCA_049294015.1 Anaerolineae bacterium | reverse complement strand
GGGCCCCGGCGGCAGCGGCGGCGTGGGCGGCAGGGCCAGATCGTAGGCCCCTTGTGTCTCCCCGGCGCTGGCCGGCCAGGAGAATGCGTCCTCGGCGCTGGCTGCTGTCGCATCGTCAGCCCCTGCCCATTCAAATTCGTCCGCTTGCGCCATAGCGGCTGCGGCGGCTGGCAGCTCGCCGGCCGCGTCCTGTTCATCCTGCGCCTGCATCAGGGCCTGGCGCGCCTGAAAGCGAGGACAGCGCTGCTGGTGGCCGCCCAGGCAGAAGAAGGTCTGCTCGTTGAGCGGAATGGGCTGCGGCGCCCGCGAGGAATAGCAGCGGTTTTCGTAGCTGGGATAGGTCAGATAGGCGCCTTGCTCTTCGACCAGCCCCAGGAGTGGGCAAACGTCATTTTCCATCGGCTTTTCCTCGCTCAGAATCTTGTGGAGCCTCAACTATCTGCGCAGCATAGGCCAGGGCTTGTTCCCGGCTATGCAGCTCGCCCACAGCCTGCGCTTCCGCGACTGCATCCAGCAACTGGCCAATCTGACGGCCGGGCCGCAGCCCCAGGGCCGTTTGTAGCTCATGGCCATCGATCAGCGGCGCCGGCCGCACGGCCTCCAGTGGACGGTTGAAGTAATCGTCCAGCAGGCGCACCGCCAGATCGAGCTGGCGCTGCCAGCCGGCCAGGCTCTGCTCGGGGCCGCCCGTCGCGGCCAAGTCAGCCAGGCTGAGCAGCGCTGTATCCACGCCGGCCGCGCCCAGGCTGTGGTAGTAGCGATAGACAGCGCGGCGGCTGGGCGGGCCGGCCGCCGCCAGATGGTGCGGCCGCATGTGTCCAGCCACCACGGTTGTAACCCAGCGCACTTCGGCCTCGCTGAAGCGCAGGCGGCGCAGCGCAGCGCCCGCCAACTCAGCGCTTACATCCTCGTGGCCCAGGAAGCGCGCCCGCGGCTGGCCGCCCTCGGCGTCGATCTCGACAACACGCGTGGCGGGCTTGCCCCAATCGTGGCACAATGCGGCCCAGCGCAACGCCTGGCCCCGGCTGCCCAGGGAGACGCCCACGCTTTCAGCCAGATGCCCGGCCAACGCCGGCTGGAAGGGCGCCAAGGCCTGGCAGGCTGCGGCGCCCAAGGCGTCGGTTGGTTCGCTGTGGCCCAGCACCCAGCCAGCCAGACATGCGCTGTAGCCCAGCACGCGCGCTGTATGATCAAATACATCTAAAATGTGCGGCGCCGTCTGGGCCACGCCGCGCAGCGCTTCGGCCTCCGGCAGCACCACCGCCAGCAGGCCCAGGTCGCTGAGCAGGGCCAGCCAGCGCCCCGGTTCAGCGGCAGCCAGCGTGCGCGCCAGTTCGTCGCGCACCCGCTCGCTGGCGCTGGCAGACACCAAGGGAGCGTACTGCCGTATCTGCCGGGCCGTGTCGTGCTCTAGACGAAATCGCCAGGGGGACAGTTCCGCCAGCAACCGTACCGCCCGCAGACAGCGCAACGGGTCGTCCTCCAGCGCCTGCGACGAGACTGTGCGCAACAGACGGGCATCCAGATCGGTCAGGCCGCCGGTAACGTCAATGATCGCGGCGGCCGCGCCCTGCACCTGCGCGGCCAGCGCGTTGATGGTGAAATCGCGCTTGCGCAGGTCGTCAGCCAGGCTGGGGCCGCGCCAGGCCGCAAAGTCAACGTAGAGCGGCTGGCCGCTGGGGTCGGTCAACACAGCGCGGCCGGTGTCGCGCTCGGCGTCCAGCGGCACATACGCGCCGTGCAGGAGATCGGCCAGCCGGCGGGCCGACGCCAGCCCGCCCGCAGGTACAGCCAGGTCCAAGTCGTGCAGCTCCCGCCCCAGCAGCAGATCCCGCACCGAACCGCCCACCAGCACCACGGGATCGACGATAGCTGACAGATGCTGCAAAACCTGCCCGGCGAAGCTGCCGGCCAGGCTGGACAGGTCCAGGGTGGTGGTGAGTGGAGATGCGTTCATGCGTCGTCAGGAACCAGCAGGGTGGCGCTGATGCGCTCACGCGGGCGGCTGCGGCGGGCTGCCAGTTGGGCAGCCTCGGCCGTCGCACCGACCCCAGCCACCTGGCCACCCACCAGCGCCACCCAACAGCCGCGATAGGCCGAGAGATCAACGGCAAGGGGGGTGTGCTCGCTGCCCGGCGCGGCTGGCTGGGGAGGGTCTGGCATAATCGCGAGCATACGCTTTTTGGACGCGATTGTCAAATCGATGGTTTGCCAGGGCGGAAACGCAGAAATGACTTTTCTTCGGAGAAAAGTCATTTCTTGTGGCTGGATGCGCTCTCAGAAATGACTTTTCTTCGGAAGAAAAGTCATTTCTTGCGGCCTTAGAGGCCGATGTTGGCGGCCACTAGCTGTGCAATGTCGGTGGGCTGCTTGGCCATGCGCACGCCTGCGGCCTCCAGCGCCTGCACCTTCTCGGCTGCGGTGCCCTTGCCGCCGGAGATGATGGCGCCGGCGTGGCCCATGCGCTTGCCGGGCGGCGCGGTCTGGCCGGCGATGAAGCCAGTGACCGGTTTGGTCAGGTGGTCGCGGATGAAACGAGCTGCCTCTTCCTCGTCGGTGCCGCCGATCTCGCCAATCATCACCACCTGCTCTGTGTCGGGATCAGCCTCGAACAGCTCCAGGATATCGATGAAGGTCGAGCCGATGATGGGGTCGCCGCCAATGCCCACGGCGGTGGATTGGCCGATGCCGCGCGCGGTCAGCGCAGCTACGACCTCGTAGGTCAACGTGCCGCTGCGGCTGACGACGCCCACGTTGCCGGGGATGTGGATGTGGCCGGGCATGATGCCAACCTTGGCCTGCCCAGGTGTGATCAGGCCGGGACAGTTAGGGCCGATCAAGCGGGCGTCGGATTGATCAACATAGGCCCGCACGCGCACCATGTCCAGCGTCGGCACGCCCTCGGTGATGCAGACGACCAGCTTGATGCCAGCGTCGACAGCTTCCAGGATGGCGTCAGGCGAGAACGCGGCCGGCACATAGATAATCGACGTGTTGGCCTCGGTTGCGCGCACGGCGTCGCGCACGCTGTCGAACACCGGCACGCCCACCGCCCACTGGCCGCCTTTGCCAGGGGTTACGCCGCCCACCACCTTGGTGCCATAGGCGATCATCTGCTCGGCGTGGAACATGCCCTCGCGGCCGGTGATGCCCTGAACGATCAAGCGCGTGTTGTTGTTAACCAGAATGCTCATGGTTTCCTCTTTCGTGCTCAGGACTGAGACGCGTTGACGGCTTTCTGGGCCGCCTCGGCGAGGGTGTTGGCGGTTTCCATCTTGGCGTCGGCCAAGATCGCGCGACCTTCGGCCTCGTTGGTGCCGACCAGGCGCACGACCATGGGGACGGTCACGCCGACCTCGCCCAGAGCTGTCACGATGCCGCGCGCCACCTCGTCGCAGCGTGTGATGCCGCCGAAGATATTGATCAACACGGTCTTGACGTTCTGGTCAGAGAGGATGATGCGCAGGGCCGCAGCCACCCGCTCGGCTGTGGCGCCGCCGCCGATATCCAGGAAATTGGCCGGCGCGCCGCCGAAGAGCTTGATCATGTCCATGGTGGCCATGCTCAGGCCAGCGCCGTTGACCATGCAGCCGATATCGCCGTCCAGCTTGACGTAGCTCAGGTCATAGCGCCGCGCCTCGACCTCGTAGGGGTCTTCCTCCGACGGGTCGCGCAGCTCGGCCAGGTTTTTGTGGCGATAGAGCGCGTTGTCGTCGATCGACATCTTGCCGTCTACAGCCAGCAGCTTGCCGTCGCCGGTGACAACCAGCGGGTTGATCTCGGCCAGTGAGGCGTCGCTTTCGACAAAGGCGCTGTACAGGCCCGAGGCGATCTGAGCAAAAGAGCGGGTCAGCTCCTTGGGAATGCCCAACGCGCTGGCCAGGTCCATGGCCTGATAGGCGCGGAAGCCGATGCAGGGGTCGATGGCGATCT
Source organism: Anaerolineae bacterium (assembly GCA_049294015.1). Classification (GTDB taxonomy): domain Bacteria; phylum Chloroflexota; class Anaerolineae; order JAAEKA01; family JAAEKA01; genus JAAEKA01. The sequence continues at coordinate 10,816 of JBAQCH010000171.1, read as the reverse complement.
TGACGATCTTTTCCGGCATGGTGGCGGCCACTTCCTCGATGTCGACGCCGCCCTCGCTGGAACCCATCATCACGACCCGCCGTTGGGCGCGGTCGATGACCAGGCCCAGATAGATCTCGTCCTTGATGTCGGCTGCTTCGTCGACCAGGACTTTGCTGACGGTCAGCCCCTTGATGTCCATGCCGAGAATTGCTTTGGCCTTCTCCTCGGCGTCGTCCTTATCAAGGGCCAGCTTGATGCCGCCAGCCTTGCCGCGGCCGCCCACCAGCACCTGGGACTTGACGACCACCTTGCCGCCCAGCTTGCCGGCGATCTCGCGTGCCTCGGTCGGCGTACTTGCCACCTCGCCTTTGGGAATCGGTATCCCATAGCGAGCAAACACACGCTTGGATTGATATTCGTGGAGATTCAAAGTGCCCTCCTGTGGCAATGTCTCTCGCAGCGGGGACGGTAACAGGGTATGCCGCTGGCTGACGGCGCCCCGTTGCGCCGCCAGCCAGACTGACGGAATTATACCACGGCAACGACCGGGCGGCAAAGCAGGCGGGGTCTTCGTGCAAAACAGAACAGGCTCTAACCCTGCCAGGCGGACGCGACGCGCTGCACGTCCACAATATCTACCGCGCCGCTGCAATCCACGTCGTGGTCAGGCAGGAAGTCGGGCCGCTGCCAGTCGCCAGCCGCCAACTGGATGTCCAACACGTCCACCTGGCCATCGCCGTTCAAATCGAAGTTGCCGGCCACGCAGGCAGCGGGTCGGAGCTGCAGCAGATAGACTTCGCCGGTATTGGGCGTGGTACCGTTGATATCGTCGATGCCGTAGACGTTGCCGACGGCATCCTGGCCGAAGGCCGTCATGCGGCTCAGATTCAAGCCCGTTGGCGGTACCAACGTGTAATCGGTGCGCGTCCAGGCGCTGCCTGCGAAGCTCAACGTGCGCAATTGGTTGCCCACGCAGTAGTCAGCGAACAGGTAGCGGCCAAAGAAGCTGCTGTTGGGCGAGCCGCGGTAGACATAGCCGCCAGTGATCGCGCAATTGCCGCCGGCGTGCGAGTACTCATAGACGGGATCGTCCAGCACGCTGAGGTCAGGCGGACAGACGCCGCTGGTGTTGTAGACGTGCGCGCCCTCTTTGCAGCGCCAGCCCCAGTTGCGCCCGCCCAGATCGCCAGCCGGCTCCAGGTTGACCTCCTCCCAGACTTCCTGGCCCACGTCGCCGATCCACATGTCGCCGGTCAGCCGATCGAAGCTGAAGCGCCACGGGTTGCGCAGCCCCGGCGCCCAGATTTCGTCCAACGGATTACCAGGACCGACGAAAGGATTGCTGGGCGGAATGGCGTAGGGAGCGCCGCCGTCGACGTCGATGCGCAGCATCTTGCCCAACAGCACGCCGGGATTCTGTGCACGGTCCCCTGGATCGCCGCCGCTGCCGCCGTCGCCCAGGCCGATGTAGAGGTAGCCATCAGGTCCAAACTGGAGCTGGCCGCCGTTGTGGTTGGAGTAAGGTTGGTCGACGAACAACACCTGCTGCGCGCTGGCCGGGTCAGCCAGGTTAGGATTGCCTGTGCTGACGCGGTAGCGCGCGACGATGGTGTCGCCGCTGTTGTTGGTGTAGTTGACGTAGAAGTAGCCGTTGGCGGCATAGTTGGGATGGAAGGCCAGGCCCAGCAGCCCCTGCTCGTTGCCGCTGCTGCCGACCAACGCGTCGATGTCCAGGAACGGTGTGGGCAGCAGGGTATAGACGCCGTTGGCGATGGCCACAATGCGGATATAGCCGGTCTTCTCAACCACAAATAGACGCGCACGGTCGCCCGCCGGCGCGGTTACGTCCACCGGACGCGCCAAACCGGATGCGACAAGCTGAAGCGCCACGGTATTCTGGGGCGCGTCGGCCTGAGCGGCTGGCGCTGCCAGGGCTGGGCTGCTGGCCGCGCTGGCGAGGCTCAGGGCTGACGATAGGACGATGGTCAGGAACAACCAGAGTAGGACGTTTCGCTTCACATTCATGTAGCACCTCGGTAAGATACGGATTTTCTGTCGCTGTTCAGCCCGGTGAACTTGGCCCACCGTCTGAAGCAGAAAGCATCGCAGCGCCTGCGCCGAGTGATGAAGGTCAAGAAAATGTTCCGGTAATCGCGCCGCGGCGTCGCCGCCGAATGAACCCGTAAACCGGGCAGGTGTTCGGCGTCTGACACACCCGAAGCATGCTAAAGCAAGCTCAGTCGCGCACACCAGCTTGCTTCAGCATGCTTTACGGATGTCAGCCTGCGGTTTCAACCGCAGGCTGCGGCCAGCCGCCAATCACTTGCAAATCAACATCGGCTGCCGGCTCTCGCGCAGCAGGCGATCGACAGCGCTGCCCAGCATCGCCTCCCACATGGGGCTGTAGCCATAGCCGCCCATGATCAGCAGGTCAGCTTGCTCATCGGCGGCCGCTTGCAGGATGGCGTCGGCAACGTCGCCGTGCGCCTCGACCATGTGCGCCTCGACGCCGTGGGCGGCAAGATAGCTGTGAGCGCCATCCAGTGTGCCAGCGTTGGCGCGGCCCGGTTCCATCACTGTCACCACGCCCAGCGGGATGCGCCAGCGGCTGGCCAGGTAAGCGGCGACGACCAGCGCCTCACGCGCCCGCGGGCTGCCGTCGAAAGCCAGCAACGCTCGGCTCAGCGGCGATACCTGCGGCACGGCCAACACCGGCCGGCTGCAGCGATGCACCAAAGTACGAAAGCCCGACTGCAGCTTGCCGGCCAGGCTGCGGCCCGGTGGAAAGGCCAGGTTGGCAATCACCAGATCAGTCCAATGCGCCCGCTGGCAGATGGTGCGGGCCACAGGCCCTACCTCGATCACCAGTTGCCCGGCGACGCCGGCAGCCTGACAGCGGCGATCAAACTCGTCTTGCACCCCTTGGGCCCGCTGGGCGCCGCCCTGGCTGTCCGAGCGCACGACGTGAAAGCCATGCAGCGCTGATCCCTCGCGCTGCGCCACCACCAACGCCTGCTCCAGCGCCAGCCAGCCCCGCTCCGTGCCGCTGATGGGCACAAGAATGTCGGGGAACAAGCGCTCGCTGGCCGGGTCGAGCGGCGTCAGATCACCCTGCGGCAGCCCGTTGGCGTCACCGCCAGCAGGGGCGCTCTCCTGGCCATCGCCAGCCCGCCTGCGCCGGCTGCGGCCAGTGGCCAGCTCGCCAGCCACGCGCTGCGGCCCCACGCTCCAGCCGATCTCTTCTTCCACATCCTCCTGCCGTTCCGACACCCACATGAACAGATCGGCTTCGCTGTAGCCGGGAAAACCGGACAGCAGGTCGTAGTCGCGCACGACGCGGATCGCCGGCAAATAAACATCGTCATACCAGGCCGCGGCCGCTTCGGCCAATGAGACCTCACACGGCTGATCTTGGGCCAGCAAGCGGCGATGGGCCTCGATCTGCTCCTCCAGCCGGCGGTACTGGCCCGGTGCATTGACCAGCAGGTCCAGTCCCGGCCGCGTCTTGTCCAGCGAGGTGTAGTCGAGGAAACGGGCATAGCGGGCCTTGATGATCAGCTCGTCCGGTTCTGCGTCCGGCGACAGCGGCAGCCGGCTCTGCACCTCAGTCACGTAGGCTTGAATCGTGTCCGCGCCCAGTTGGCGGGCCACAGAGACGCGATGGTTGCCATCCAACACGAAGTAGTTCGCGCCTAGTTGATAGACCTCGATGGGTGGAAAGCCGCCCTGGTAGATGGCCTTGAGCTTGACGTTGGCCCAACGGTGTTGATCGCTCTCGCGGCGGGGCAAGAACGAGCGGGTATAGTCGTGATAGCGGCCGACGCTGCCAACAATCGCATCCAGCGGGATATCCTGCAAGCCGCGGCTGACGCTGCCCTTGGCCTGCAGCAGGTCCTGGACTGCCTCGTAGGAGAGCAGGTCATCGGACTTGCCTGTCAGCCGCGCTCGCAGGTCCTCCAGAGCGGCCCGCCGTCGGGCCTCCTTGAAATCGCGCAGCACTGCAGAGTAGACCAAGTCGTTGGTTTCCATCTTGGAAGCAGCTCATGCCATTGTTGGCGGAAGGCGCCGCAGCGCCGCTTGTTCTGCTTCGATTATCCCCACCTGCGATAGTTGGTCAAGTTGGCGCGCTCATGGTGTGTGCATGGCGCAGCAGCACGAGAGGAGTCGGCCGCCTCCATGCCGACTCCTCTCGTGCGCTTAGCGCGACCGGCGCCGCCAGGCCCACAGGCCCGGCGCCAAAAGCAGGCCAACGCCAAAGGCGGGCGCAGAACAGAACGGCGTCTGGCCGGCCGGCGCAGCAGCCGGCGTCGGCGCAGTCTCCAGGGCGACTGGGGCAACCGCAGTGACCGTGCCTGGGCTAATGAGTGCGGCCGGGGTGGGGGCCAGATCGGCCATTGCCGCGCCGGAGTCTGTCACCACGTAGGCGACGCCATCCAGCACGACAATCAGATTGGGGCTGACCGCCAGATAGCCGGCCCACTCAGGATGCTCAGCCAACAGTGCGAAGTAGTCGTCGCTGCCGAAGGCCAGCTCCCGTTTGGGCTGGTCTGTCCGGTAGGCTGTATCCACCCACAGGCCAGCCTGGTAGGCAAACGCTTTGTCCAGGGCCGTGCGCAGCCCGCTGGCAGCCTCGCCTGACGCGGCCACGTCGGCCGAGCGCAGCGCCTCGCGCGCCCGGCTGTCCTGCACAGCAGTCGCGCCCGAAGCAGGCGCAGCAGGCGCAGCTGACAGAGCTTCATACGCCGCGGCCTCCACCTGCTTTTCCACCTCCATCACAGCAGCGGGCGCGGGCGCCATGGTCGGCAGAGGGCCAGCGCCTCCCACGGGCATGGCGCCGGCCGGCTCCGGCACGAAGAACGAAGTGTACGGGGTGGCGATGCCGTAGGTGGTGCTCAGACGCACGATCTCGTCGATCAACTCCTCGCTGGGGCCGGCCAGCCGCACCTGGTTCAGCAGGTGGCCGATTTTGCGCGTGGCCCACAGCCGCGCAATGAAAGGCTCCCCGCCGGCGCTGCTCAGGCTCAGGTCCGCGAACGTGTAGACTTTCTCCTCGCCGTTGACCCGGCCGCGCAGCGTCACCGAGACCGGCCCAGCGCTGCGATAACGGCCGGCCAGCACGAGCTGACCGCCAGCAAACAAGTCGGGCAGCGGATAGGGATAGAGGTCCTCGACCTGAGCCGCGCCCATGTCCAACGTCAGGCCAGAAAGCACAGGGGTCGAGATCTTCTGATAAAAGGTCGAGACGGCCTCGTCGATGGCCTGGTTGGGCTGCACGTAGGCGCTGGCGCCGCGGTTTTCCTGGCTGATGGTGTCCAGCAGCACCGTGTCCACGTCGTAGCCCACGCCGAAGGAGAATAGCTGGACATTGGGGCCGATGGCCTGGCGCACGTTGTCGATGATGCGCTGCGGCATGGTCTCGCCCACCGTGGGCAGGCCGTCGGTCAGGAAGACGATTACCGTCGGCCGCTCTGGATCCACCTGGGCCAGGGCCTCCAGCAGAGCGCGGTTGATGTCGGTGCTGCCCTCGGCTTGCAAGGCCGCTACGAACTGGCTGGCCCGGCCGGCTTCGCTGGCCGGCTGCAGGCCGCGCGCGAACTGGCGCACGCCCGTGCTGAAACTGACCACGTTGAAGCGGTCGCTGGGGTTGAGGCGCTGCAGCACGTAATCCAGCGCCTTGCGAGCCTGCACGATCTTCTCGCCCTGCATAGAGCCGCTGGTATCCAACACCAGCAGCAAGTCGCGGCTCACCACCTGCCCCGGCTCCAGCGTTACCTTAGGCGCGGCCAGCAGCAGGAAGAAGCCGTCCTCGCCAGCCGGCTGGTAGCTCAGCAGGCTAACCCCCACATCGCCCTCGTCGACGCTCCAGTACAGGTCGAAGTCGCTGGCGGGGATGACGTCGCTGCCTTCATAGCCGATCAACGCTTGGTAGTCGGTCTCGCGCGCCACCGAAACCGGATGGGTCGGGGAGTAGATCGCCTTCAGCGGCGCGGTCGAGCGCAGGTCGACGCTGATAGCCAGTTGCTGGATGGGACTGACAAAACGCAGCGCGCCGCCGTCGATCAACAGCGGCTGGACCCGCAAGGGAAAGCGGTAGCGGGTCAGGCCGCCCTCGCGCGGCAGCACCTGGCTGTAGCTGAGCTGGATGGTGCGGCTGCCGCCGGGCGGGATGGGGAAGATGCGCGCCTGAAACAGATCTCGCCCCGCATACTCCAACAAGGCCGGGTCGCGCTGCTGGCGCACGATGCTCTCGTAGATTGCACGCGCCTGCTCCTGGCGCATGATCTGGCCCTCGATGGTCTGACCATCGACGACCATGTTGAACTCGGAGATGGCGGCCTGCTCCGGGATGGGGAAGAAATAGGTCGCTTCCACCGGCGTGGGGCCGGGGTTGAAGAAGGTCTGCTCGACGCGTGTCGTGGCGACCTGGTCTTCGACGAGGGCCGTCACCTGGTAGCGCGTGATCTGAACAACCCCTGGCACGATAGGCCTCAGGTCAGGCGGGATCGGCGTTTGGGCCAACGCCAGGCCGGGCAGGGCCGCCAACAGCACCAACAAGGTCATGACAAAGATTCGCAGTCGCATGGGTTTCCTCCTTGAGAGTCTTCTTCTCCAGCAAATACCTGCACACGACCTTTACACGGAAACCAGCCGCGGGAAGTTCAGCCAGATCCTGAGGCCGGCGCGGCCGGCGGAGGGCGCAAGCGGCAATTTCCAAGCCGGTGCGGCCGGTGCTATACTGCGCAGCGATTGACTATGCAAGCTACACACCATATCTTCTTGTCCCCCCACTACGACGATGCTGCGCTGTCGTGCGGCGGATTGATGGCGCAGCTCAGCGCGGCCGGTGAGCACACCGTAGCGGCCACGCTCTTCGGCGGCAAGCCAGACTACGCGCGTCTGTCCCCCTTTGCGCGCATGATCCACGGCCGGCCGCTGGCTGGCCAGGATCCGATCGAACAGCGGCGGGCCGAGGAGCGGCGCGCGCTGGCGCTGCTGGAAGCCGAGAGCTGGCAGGGCGACTATCTGGACTGCATCTACCGGCAAGATGCGACGCAGGCGCGCTGGCTGTACAGCAGCGAGGACGCGCTGTTTGGCCCTGTAGACCCGGCTGACGACGACCTGGTGGACGAATTGGCGCGCTGGCTGGCTGCGCAGGCCACGCGACCTGAGGAGGTCATACTCTACGCGCCGCTGGCCATCGGCAACCACGTGGACCACCAGATCGTCCAGCGCAGCGCCGCTCTGCTGCAGCAGCGCGGCTACCCTGTGCGCTTCTACGAGGACTACCCGTACATCGTGCGCGACCCGGCCGGGCTGGAACGAAGCCTGGATCGACTGGCAGCGCGCGGCCGCTGGCAGGTCCATGTCGTCCCGCTCCAGCAGGCCGACCTGCAACGCAAAATCGACGCCGTCATGGCCTATGCAAGCCAGCTTGGCGTGCTCTTTCCTGGCGACGGCGCGCTGCCCGCGCGGGTGGCAGGCGCTCTGGAAGACTACGCGCGGCAGGCAGGCAATGGCCGGCCGGCCGAGCGGCTGTGGCAGTTGCCGCGCTAGAGCGCATTCCCAGCGCTTCACGATTTAGACTTGCGCAAAGGCGCAAAGGCCGCAAAGAAAGGCCGATTTCCCTGGCGTCTTGGCGTCTTAGCGTGAGAATCGTGAGCTACTGAGTTTGCATTTGGCCCGTGTTGCGGTTATAATCGGGGCGCATTTGAATACCGGCTCATCCATCCCACCCGGCACCCGTACAGGTGCCGGGCTTTGTTCGGTATACAGCCGGTGCAGTCTACCCAGCACCCTATCGAAAACACAGAAGAGGCCGACAAGAGTGGTCATGGCAAACGGGAAACAACCACCCATCTATATCACCGAAGAGGGCATGCGCGCGCTGCGAGAAGAGCTCGAATACCTGCGCACCGAAGGCCGGGAGCAGGTCGCCCAGCGTATTGGCGAGGCCAAGGCTGACGGCGACATCTCAGAAAACGCCGGTTATGACGAAGCCAAGAACCAGCAAGCCTTCCTGGAAGGCCGCATCATGGAGCTGGAGCAGCGGCTCAAGCGCGCTGTCCTAATCCAGAACCACGACACCCCGGCCGATCACGTCGATCTGGGCCGCTCGGTGACCATCCGCGAGGTCGGCTTCGACGACGAAGAGACCTATCTGGTGGTCGGCTCGGCTGAGGCTAACCCCAGCAACGGCCGCATTTCCAACGAGTCGCCCATGGGCAAGTCGCTGATGGGCAAGCAAATCGGCGACCGCGTCCTGGTGCCCACCCCCAGCGGCGAGCTGGAGTTCGAAATAGTTCTCGTAGCGTAACACCCAGCGGCGCCGGGCATTTGTCAGTGCCTGGCGTCTATGATCGATAGGACCATTATGGCAGAATCCAGCAGCGACCGTGACCTGGTCCGCCTTGGCAAGCTCGACGAGCTGCGCAGCGCGGGCATCGATCCCTATCCACCGCGGCTCGATCGGCCGCGCACCCACAGCGCGGCTGCAGCCATCGCGGCCTTCGAGCAGGCCGAGGCCAGCGGCGAACCGGTGCAGGTCTCGCTGGCCGGTCGGATGGTCAGCCGGCGCATCATGGGCAAGGTCGGTTTCGCCCATATCGAAGACGGCAGCGCCCGCCTGCAGATCTTCGTGCGCTCCGATGTGGTGGGCGAGCAGACCTACGACCTGCTCTTCAAAAAGCTGCTGGACCTGGGCGACTTCATCGCGGTCGGCGGCGTGATGGTGCGCACCAAGACCGGCGAGATCTCCTGCCAAGCGCAGCAGATGCAGTTGCTGGCCAAGAGCCTGGAGCCGATGCCTGACAAGTGGCACGGCCTGAAGGACGTCGAAACCCGCTATCGTCGCCGTTATGTCGATCTGATGGTCAACCCCGACGTGCGCGAGACCTTTGTGAGGCGCGCCCACATGGTGCAGGCCATCCGCGAGTATCTGGATGGCCAGGGCTTCGTCGAGGTCGAGACGCCGGTTTTGCAGCCGATCTACGGCGGCGCGGCCGCGCGGCCCTTTACTACCTTCCACAACCAGCTCAAGCAAGACCTGTACCTGCGCATCAGCTTCGAGCTGTACCTCAAGCGGCTGCTGGTGGGCGGGCTGGAGCGGGTCTACGAGATCGGCCGCGACTTCCGCAACGAGGGGGTCAGCTTCAAGCACAACCCGGAGTTCACCCAGCTCGAGTGGTACGAGGCCTACGCCGACTACAACGTGGTGATGGATCGGGTCGAGGCGATGCTGGCCCATGTGGCGCAGCGCTTGACCGGCGGCACGGTGATCAGCTATCAGGAGCACACGATCGACCTGGCCCCGCCCTGGCGGCGGGTGACGCTGCGCGACGCGATCATCGAATACGCAGATATCGATTACACACAGTATCCGACGGCTGAGGAATTGGCCAACGCCATGCGCGCCATGGGCCATCGCCCAGAGAACACCAGCAATCGCGGCAAGCTGATCGACTCGCTGCTGAGCACCTACGTCGAGCCCAAGCTGATCCAGCCGACCTTCGTCACCGAGTACCCTATCGAGATCAGCCCGCTGGCAAAGAAGAAGGCCGGCGACGCCATGACCGTGGAGCGCTTCGAATACTTCATCGCCGGCATGGAGATGGGCAACGCCTTCACCGAGCTGAACGACCCGTTGGACCAGCGCGCGCGCATGGAGTGGATGCAGCAGATCTACGGCGCCGACGACGAGGAGCGCCATCCGGTGGACGAGGACTACCTGCTGGCCATGAGCTACGGCATGCCGCCCAACGGCGGCTTCGGCACCGGCGTCGACCGCCTGGCCATGTTGTTCTGCGACAAAAGCAGCATCCGGGACGTGCTGTTGTTCCCGCATCTGCGCAGCGTGGAGCGGGACGAGGCGGCTAACCCGTAACCCGTAACCCGGAGCGCACATGCGCATGCGTTCCGGGTTACGGGTTACGGGTTAGCACAGTTTGACAGCCGCCCGCTCCTGGCTATAATTTTGAAAGACCTGCGGGTGTAGCTCAGCGGTAGAGCTACGGCTTCCCAAGCCGTGAGTCGTGGGTTCGAATCCCATCACCCGCTCACGTTTCATCGCACCACACCTCCTGTTCCAGAAGCCGCCCCGTTCGCCAAACGGGGCGGCTTCGCGTTTGAAAGCAGAAAAGTCATTTCTTTGGAAGAAATGACTTTTCTAGCGGCTACGCGTCCACAGCAGAAAAGTCATTTCTCGGAAGAAATGACTTTTCTAGCGGCTACGGCTGTGTTTGCAGATCACCCAACATGGTGATACCATCGGCCCATGACCGCATCTGAAGCCGCCGCCGCAATACCAAGAACCGCTCGTGATCGTCGCCAGCGGCTGTTAGTAGCTGTTGTGACGCTGGGCGCGTTGGCCCTGCGGCTGATCCATCTGGGACGGGACAGCCTGTGGTACGACGAGACGGTCTCGGTCACCCTGGCCGGCCAGCGCACGGCTGAGCTGATCGGCCACACCGCGCGCGATATCCATCCCCCGCTCTACTATCTGCTGCTGCGCGGCTGGCTGCTGCTGGCCGGCTACCCCACCGGCCAGGCGGGCCCGACCGGTCACGGGCTGGAGTTCATGGCGGCCTTCCTGTCACTGTTGTTCGGGGTGCTGCTGGTCCCGCTGACCTGGCAACTGGCGCGGCGGCTGGGGCTGCGTCATCCCGTCCCCCTGCTGTCCGCGCTGCTCGTCGCCATCTCCCCCTTCGGCGTTTGGTACAGCCAGGAAGTACGCATGTACACCCTGGGCGCGACGCTGGGCGTGCTCGTTCTGCTGGCGACGCTGCCTTTCCTGCGCCGCGACGCCTCGCCCGCCCGCCTGCGCCGCGCGGCGCTGGTC
>JBAQCH010000170.1:0-17987 GCA_049294015.1 Anaerolineae bacterium | reverse complement strand
GCCATGGCCAGCCTGGGCACCGGCATTGCAGCGCCCGGCCAGATGGTCATCACGGTTGGCACCAGCGGCGCTGTGCGCAAGGTCGTGGCCGAACCCTGGTTCGATCCGGCCGAGCGCACCTGGTGCTATCTGCTGGCCGGCAACCGCTGGATCGTCGGCGGCGCCATCAACAACGGCGGGCTGGCCTTGCAGTGGGTGCGCGAGAAGCTCTATCCTGACCTGGCTGGCGAGGCCGGCTACGACCAATTGGCGCGGGACGCGCAGACTGTCCCGCCGGGCGCAGAGGGCGTCTTCCTGCTGCCCTACTTTGCCGGCGAGCGCAGTCCCCACTGGGCGCCCAGCGACCGCGGCATGCTCTACGGCCTGGGCATGGAGCACACCCGCAAGCACATGGCGCGCGCGGCCATGGAGGGCGTGGCCAACTGCCTGGCCGACGTAAGGGATGCGCTGTACGGCTCCGAAACGACCGAAGAGGTCGTGCGCCTGACCGGTGGAATCACACGCACGCCGCTGTGGGTGCAGATTCTGGCTGACGTGCTGGGAGTCCCGCTGATGGCGCTGGAGGTGGCCGACACGTCCGCATCTGGCGCGGCGCTGCTGGGCATGCACGCCCTGGGCCTCATCCGTGCTGACCAAATGGCTCGCACGGTGGAGCCGGGACCGATCTACACGCCTGACCCTGAGCGCCACACCTTCTACCAACAACACCATCGTGAGTTCAAAGCCCTGCGCCGTGGAATGGCTGCTATGGGCGAAACGCTCGACAATCTCAAGGAGAGTATCCTATGAACCGTGACGATCTGATGGCACTCTATGACTTCAGCGGCAAGACCTTCGCGGTCACCGGCGGCGGCGGCGCGCTGGGCGGCGACGTGGTCGTGGCGCTGGCTGGCTGCGGGGCGAACGTCATGATCCTCGACCGCAACCTGACAGGCCTTGCCGGGATTCAGGAACGGCTCGGCGCGCGCGCCAGCCAGGTCGATGGAGTCCAGGTCGATGTCATGAACCGCGACAGCCTGGCCGCGGCCGGCGAGGCTATCAAACAGCGCTTCGGCCTGCTGTACGGCCTGGTCAACGCCGCTGGCGGCAACAGCCCGCGAGCCACCGTCTCCCCGACCATGAGCTTCTTCGACATTCCAGAGGAAGGGATGCGCTTCGTGCTCGATCTGAACATCCTCGGCACGGTCATGCCCTGCCAGGTCCTGGCGCCGCAGATGGTCGAGACCGGCGAAGGCGTGATCTTGAACTACTCCTCCATGAACGCCTACCGTCCGCTGACCAACATCGCCGCCTACTCCGCTGCCAAAGCCGGGATCACTAACTTTACCTCCTGGCTGGCCGTGCATCTGGCGCAGAACTACTCTGGCAAAATACGCGTCAACGCGATTGCGCCCGGCTTCTTCCTGGGCGAGCAGAACCGCTTCCTGGTGCAAGACCAGGAGACCGGCCAGTGGACGGCCCGCGGCCAGCGCATCGTGGACCACACCCCCATGGGCCGCTTCGGTGAACCGGAAGACCTGCTGGGCTGCGTTCTTTGGCTGCTGTCCCCAGCATCCTCCTTCGTCACCGGCATTACCGTGCCGGTAGATGGCGGCTTCTCAGCATATGCAGGTGTGTAAGGAGCAAGTTGCAAGTTGCAAGTTGCAGGTTGCAGGTTGCACGTCGCAGGTTGCAGGCGCCCCGTCATGCACAACTTGCCGCTTGTGACCCACCACCTGCCAATTTGCGCCAACATCAGGAGGATAAAGACACATGGTTAACGCTCAAGCGATCTCAGAAACCGGGTTGCTGACCGACGACCAGGTCAGGGAGGTTCTGACCCAGGGCCTGGGCGGCAAGTTTGCTGGCCAGAAGGTACTGGTGCTGATTCCTGACCACACCCGCTCGCTGCCGCTGCCCGAACTGTTCCGCATGGTAGTGGAGGTTCTGCACGACGTGCGCGAGCTCAACGTTATGGTGGCGCTGGGCACCCATCCCGGCTATAGCGAGGAGGGCCTGAACCACCTGGTGGGCATCAGCGCCGAGGAACGCGCCACCACCTTCCGCCATGTGGGCCTGCTCAACCACGCCTGGGACGATCCCGCCACCCTGGCCTCGCTGGGCATGCTGGACCAGGACGAGATCAAGCAGCTCGCCGGGCCAAACTGGCACCCTTCGCTGCCGGACGAGGTCAATATCCGCATCAACAAGGCCGTACTGGAGCACGACCACGTCGTGATCGTCGGCCCGACCTTCCCGCACGAGGTCGTCGGCTTCTCCGGCGGCGCCAAGTACCTCTTTCCTGGCATCTCCGGGCCAGACATGATCAACGCGACCCACTGGCTGGGCGCGCTGGCGACCGTCGTCGGCACCATCGGCGTCAAGGACACGCCTGTGCGGGCCATGGTCCATGCGGCGGCCGCGCACCTGCAGACGCCGGTGACGCTGGTAGCCTTGATCGTCCAGGGACATGACTTAGCCGGCGTGCTGATCGGCGACCCGTTGGACACGTGGAGCGCGGCCGCGGACATCTCATCGCAGCGGCACATTCACTGGAGCGAGCGGCCCTTCAAGCGCGTGCTCTCCACCTGCCCGCCCATGTACGACGAGCTGTGGACGGCCGGCAAGTGCATGTACAAGATGGAGCCGGTGGTCGAAGTCGGCGGCGAGGTGGTGATCTACGCGCCGCACCTGGATGTGGTCAGCCCAGTCCATGGCAAGTACATCTATCAGGTCGGCTATCACGTCCTGCCCTACTTCCTGAATGACTGGGAGCGCTACAAGGACATCCCGCTGGGCGTGCTGGCCCACAGCACCCACGTGCGCGGCTCGGGCGTGATGGTCGGCGGCGTCGAGCAAGCCAACGTCAAGGTCACGCTGGCCAGCAAGATCTCGGCCGAGGACTGCGCCCGGCTGAATCTGGGCTATCTCGACCCGGCTACTATCAACCCGGCCGAGTGGCAAGGCCGCGAGGATGAGGGCATTCTCTACGTGGCCAAGGCTGGCGAGATGCTGTACAAGGTGCGGAAGTAGGCAGGCAAGTAGACAGGTAGACAAGTAGACAAGGAAACAGGAGGTTGGTATGAAGTATGGTATGGAACTGAAGCCGGAGGGCGCGCTGGACCTGGTGTCGTTGGGCGCGTTGGTCATTCGCCTGGACCCAGGGATCATTCCCTTTCGCAAGGCCGCCCATTGCGACATCCACGTCAGCGGCGGCGAGTTCAACGTGGCCGCTAACCTGGCCGACTGCTTCGGTTTGAAGACGGGCATCGCAAGCGCCATGGTGGACTATCCGATCGGCGCGTTGATCGCCGAACGCGTCAGGGCGATGGGCGTCACCCCGTTCTACAAACAATTCGAGCACAACGGCGTCACCGGCCCCAACATGGCCACAGTCTACAGCGACCGGGGCCAGGGCGTGCGCGCGCCGGTGGTGTTCTACAACCGCAGCAATGAAGCCGCAGCGCAGCTCAAGCCGGGCGACGTCGATTGGGCTAGCATCTTTGCGGGCGGCGTGCGCTGGTTTCACAGCGGCGGCATCTTCGCGGCGCTGTCCGACACCACGGGCGAGCTGATCGTCGAAGGCATGCAAGCAGCCAAGGCAGCCGGCGCAATCACTTCCTTCGATTTGAACTACCGCGCCAAGCTGTGGAACCTGTGGGGCGGGCACGAAGCTGCCCTGAAGGTGCTGCGGCGCATCGTGGAACACGTCGACGTGATCGTTGGCAACGAAGAGGACCTGCAGATGGGCCTGGGCATCGAGGGACAGGACGTCCACGCCGCATCCAAGCTTGACCCCAGCGCCTTCTTCGCCATGATCGACAAGGTCGCTGCCATGTATCCCAACGTCAAGATCGTGGCGACCACCCTGCGCGAGGTCCACTCCACCAACCGCCATAGCTGGAGCGCCGTGGCCTGGATCGACGGCAAGACCTACCAGGCGCCCACCTGCGAGCTGGACGTGGTCGACCGCGTGGGCGGCGGCGATGGCTATGCCGCCGGCTTCTTCTACGGGCTGTTGAGCGGCGCTTCCGAGCAGGAAGCAGTCAACCTGGGCTGGGCGCACGGCGCGCTGCTGACCACCTTCCCCGGCGACACCACCATGGCCACCGTGGAACAGGTCAAGGCCTTCGCCAAAGGCGGCTCGGCGCGCATTCAGCGCTAGCTTGAGCCCGGTGAAGGGAAATCACCGGCTGAAAGCACGGAGGCCCTTCACGGCCTGCCAGTACATGTTCCCAGCGGCTGAGGCCGCTTCGTATGGTCAGCCAGGGATTTCCAATCCCTGGCCCATGCTTTACCAACGGTCGAGGAGCAACTCATGGACAAACAATACGCTTTGGGCATTCTTGGTCTCGGCGTCATGGGGCGCAGCCTGGCGCAGAACTTCGAGCGCAACGGCTACCCGGTGATCGGCTTCGACCTGGCGCCGCGCCTGCCGGAGGGCTTCACCGTCAAGGCCACCAACTCGCTGGAGGAATTGACCGGCGCGCTGGAAACCCCGCGCGTGATCCTGCTGATGGTGCCGGCCGGCGACCCGGTCGACAAGGCGATCACATCGCTCAAGCCGTATCTGGAAGCGGGCGATATCATCATCGACGGCGGCAACTCCTACTTTCCCGACACCGACCGCCGCGTGGCTGCGCTGGCGGCGGACGGCATCCAGTTTGTCGGCATGGGTGTGTCAGGCGGCGAGACCGGCGCGCTGTACGGCCCCAGTCTGATGCCCGGCGGCGTGAAGGGCGCCTGGGAGCGCATCAGCCCCATGTTGCACGCCATCGCGGCCCGCGCCGAGGAAGATGGACAGCCGTGCGTCGCCTGGATGGGCGCCGGCGGCGCAGGGCACTACGTCAAGATGGTGCATAACGGCATCGAGTACGGCGACATGCAGTTGATCGCCGAGATCTATGACCTGCTGCACCGCGGCGCGGGCATTCCTAACCAGGAGCTGGCCGAGATCTTCGCCGCCTGGAACGCTCGCGAGCTGCGTTCCTACCTGATCGAGATCACGGCCAACATCCTCAAGCGGGTGGACGATCAGACCGGCCAGTCGCTGGTGGACTTGATCCTGGACGAAGCCGCGCAGAAGGGAACGGGCCGCTGGACTTCGCAGAACTCCTTCGACCTGGGCATTGCCATCCCCACGCTGACCACATCGGTGGAAAGCCGCATGATCTCCGCCCTCAAGGCCGAGCGGGTTGCGGCAGCCCAGGTGCTGGGCGGCGCGTCGACCTTCAGCGGCGACCGGCAACAGTTGATTGCCGCCGCCGAGCAAGCGCTGTACGCCGCCAAGATCACCTCCTACGCGCAGGGCTTCCAGTTGCTTCGGGCCGCTTCGCAGGAGTACGATTGGCAGCTCGACTTGGTGCAGATCCCCAGAGTCTGGCGGGCAGGCTGCATCATCCGCGCCTCGCTGCTGGGCGACATCGCCGCGGCCTTCGAGCGCCAGCCCGACCTGGCCAACCTGTTGGTGGATCCTGTGTTCAGCGCGGCGGTGCTGAGCCGGCAGGCAGCCTGGCGGGAGGTCGTGCAGACGGCTGTCGGTCTGGGCATCCCCATGTTGACCACAGGGGCCTCGCTGGCCTACTTCGACGCCTACCGCTCGGCGACGCTGCCCGCCAACCTGACCCAGGCGCAGCGCGACTACTTCGGCGCCCATACCTATCGCCGCATCGACAAGGATGGGTCGTTCCACACGCAATGGGAGGAGCGGTAGGTCGGTAAGATGGTAGATTGGTAAATTGGTAAATTGGTAAATTGGTCGGGCGGTTGACTGGTGGATGACCACAAGCGCCTTCCGATCCCCCAATCTACCAGTCTACGAGTCTACCAATCTACCAATCTACCAATCTACCATCCCGCCATTCCACCAATCTACCAAAGAGGAAATCATGGCCAAGAAACCCACGCCTGACGCCAGTCAAATGACGCCGGAGGCCCAGATTGCCTGGCATGCGCTCGACACGGCAGCGGTGATGACCCGGCTAGAGGTCGCCGAGACCGGTCTCTCCTCCGCCGAGGTCACCCGACGTACGGAGCGGTATGGTCTCAACGAACTGAAAGAGAAGCCGCGACCGACCTTCTTCCAACTGGTGATCGCGCAGCTCAACAACTTCATCGTGATTCTGCTGATCGCCGCCTCGGTGATCTCGGCGCTGTTAGGCGACTGGCTGGAAGCCGCCGTGATCATGCTGATCGTCGTGCTGAACGCTATCCTGGGCGTCGTGCAAGAGAGCCGGGCCGAAGAAGCTCTCGCTGCGCTGAAGAAGATGGCCGCGCCAGAGTCCCAGGTATTGCGCGACGGTAAGCGCATCTCCGTGCCGGCCAGCCAACTGGTGCCCGGCGATATCGTCTTGCTAGAGGCCGGCAACTTCGTTCCCGCCGACATGCGCCTGATCGAGGCGGTCAACCTGCGCGTCGAGGAGGCCGCGCTGACCGGCGAATCGGTGCCCGTACAGAAGCACGCCGAACTGGAGCTGGCTGAAGATGCCGGTATCGGCGACCGCAAGAACATGATCTTCATGGGCACGGTCGTCAACTATGGCCGCGGACGCGGCGTGGTGGCGGCAACGGGCATGCACACTCAGCTCGGCATGATCGCCGACATGCTGCAATCCGTCGAAGACGAAGGAACGCCTTTGCAGGGCCGCCTGGACCAGTTGGGCAAGATGCTGGGCGTTGCGGCGCTGGTCATCTGTGGCGTCGTGTTCCTGATGGAGGCCTACCGCAGCGGCGTGCTCACCGAAGGATTCACGCCTGAGGTCCAAGAAGCTCTCGTGGAGAGTTTCATGATCGCCGTAGGACTGGCGATCGCCGCTGTGCCCGAAGGCTTGGCGGCTGTAGTCACCATCAGCCTGGCGCTGGGCATGCGCGAGATGGTGCAGCGCAATGCCCTGATCCGCCGGCTGGCTTCAGTGGAGACCCTCGGCTCGGCCACGGTGATCTGCTCGGACAAGACCGGCACGCTGACCCAGAACGTGATGACCGTCACTCGCCTGTGGGCCGATGGCAGGCTCGTCGAAGTCACCGGCACGGGCTACGATCCCAAGGGCGATTTCCTGGTGGCCGGCCAGCCAGCCGACCTGCAGAAGATGCCTGGGATCACCACCGTCCTGTGGGTGAGCATTCTGAACAACGACGCCGTGTTGGAACCGGTTCAGGGAGAAGGCCCCAACGCGTACAAGATGATCGGCGATCCCACCGAAGGGGCAATGCTGGTCGCCATGGTCAAGGCCTGGCCTGACTACGTAGAGATCAGTCAGGCCTACCCACGTCACAGGGAGATCCCCTTCGACTCCGCCCTCAAGCGGATGACCACCGTCCACAAGATCACCTGGATCAAGGAGGAAGGCCCCTCGCCCTTCCACGATCAGAGCAAGCTGGGCCACAACGCCGTCACCGTCAAGGGTGCGCCCGACCTGGTGCTGGAGCTGTGCACCGACTACCAGACCATTGACGACGAGGTGCGACCGCTAACCGACGAGATGCGCAGAGCCATCAAAGCTGCCAACGACAGCATGACCGACGACGCGCTGCGCGTGATGGGCTTCGCCTACCGCATCGAAGAGGATATCCCCGATGAAATGACCCGCGAGTTCGCCGAGCAGGGGTTGATCTTCGCTGGCCTGATGGGCATGATCGACCCGGCCCGCCCCGAAGTCAAGCCGGCGCTGGAAAAGGCGCGCGGCGCCGGGCTGCGCACCATCATGATCACTGGCGACTATCCCAACACCGGCGCGGCCGTGGCCAAGGACATCGGGCTGTTGCTTCCTGGCAACAAGGTCCATACAGGCGCAGAGTTGAACGAGATGGACGACCGCACCCTGGCGGAAGAGGTGAAGCGCACTGCTGTCTTCGCCCGCGTGTCGCCCGAACACAAGATGCGCATCGTCGATGCCCTGCGCGCGAACAACGAAGTGGTCGCTATGACTGGTGACGGCGTCAACGACGCGCCAGCCATCAAGCGGGCCGACATCGGCATCTCCATGGGCATCACCGGCACCGACGTGGCCAAGGGCGCAGCCGACATGGTGCTGACCGACGATAACTACGTCAGCATCGTCAGCGCGGTCGAGCAAGGCCGCATCATCTACGCGAACATCCGCAAGTTCGTCTTCTTCCTGCTCTCCTCCAACATGGCCGAGGTGATGATCATCTTCCTGGCCTCGCTGGCCGGCCTGCCCATGCCGCTGACCGTCATCCAACTGCTGTGGCTCAACCTGCTGACCGACGGCGCGCCAGCCCTGGCGCTGGCCATGGAAAAGGGCGATCCCGACATCATGGACCAGCCGCCGCGGCCCAAGGAGGAATCGATTGTTCACGGACCGATGAAGACAGGTATCGTCATTCAGACGATCGTGCAGACTGGCGCAGTCCTGACTGCATTCATCATCGGCCTGTACTGGACCATCGCCGAGCAACTGCCTCCTGGCCAGAACCCGCTGGTCGCCGTGTTACAGTTCGATTGGAAGGGTGTGGACGTGCAGACAGCCGAGACCATGGCTTTCGTCACGCTGGCGCTGTGCGAGCTGTTCCGCGCCTACACTGTGCGCTCGGAGCGAACGTCGGTCTTCAAGCTGGGTGTGTTCAGCAACAAGTACATGCAGTATGCCGTGCTGCTGTCGATCACGCTGACCCTGGCTGTGGTCATCGTGCCCTTCCTGCAGCCGATCTTCAACAC
The DNA here is from genome assembly GCA_049294015.1 of Anaerolineae bacterium. GTDB lineage: Bacteria > Chloroflexota > Anaerolineae > JAAEKA01 > JAAEKA01 > JAAEKA01. The sequence continues at coordinate 9,331 of JBAQCH010000170.1, read as the reverse complement.
GCACATGCCGACTGCCCAGGAATGGGTGGTCATCTTCGTGCTGGCGACGCTCCCGGCCATTGCCGAGGAGATCACCAAGTTCTTCCTGCGTCGGAGAAGCAAGAAGGCCGTCGCCGCCTGAGTAGCTACCCTTAGCGTTCACAGGGAGCGATTCGCCGCCTGCATTCGCACGCACCATCCTGCGCTTCGGATGCAGGCGGCCAGCCGGCTTGACTTTCATCGGCGTCATCGTATCATGATGGATTATCATGCTCTGCCTCAGCAGAGCTATCTGTGAGGACTGTCATGCAAGAGACCAAAGAGCTTCAAAATCTGGCAATCAATTCCATCCGCTTTCTTGCCGCGGATGGCGTTCAGCAGGCCAACTCAGGACACCCTGGGCTACCCATGGGCACCGCGCCCATGGCCTACACGGTGTGGACGCGCCATCTGCGCCACAACCCAGCCAACCCGGCCTGGGCCAACCGTGACCGTTTCGTCCTGTCTGGTGGGCACGGCTCCATGCTGCTGTACAGCCTGGCCTACCTGACCGGCTACGACCTGCCCCTGGACGAGCTGAAGCGCTTCCGCCAGTGGGGCAGCCTGACGCCCGGCCATCCGGAATATGGCCTCACGCCCGGCGTCGACGCCACCACCGGCCCGCTGGGGCAGGGCTTTGCCAACGGCGTCGGCATGGCCATCGCCGAGGCGCACCTGGCCGCGGTCTACAACCGGCCGGGACACGCCATCATCGATCACTTCACCTACGCCATCGTCACCGACGGCGACCTGATGGAGGGCGTCGCCTCCGAGGCGGCTTCGCTGGCCGGCCATCTGAGCCTCGGCAAGCTGATCTACCTCTACGACGACAACCGCATCTCCATCGAAGGCTCGACAGAGATCGCCTTCACCGAGGACCGGGCCAAGCGCTTCGAGGCCTACGGCTGGCACGTGCAGAAGATCGCGGACGGGCTGGACGTGGCGGCCATCGACCAGGCGATCCAGGCTGCCAAGCTGGATCCAAGACCTTCACTCATCGTGGTGCCCAACATCATCGGCTACGGCTTGCCCACCCGCCAGGGCACCGCCAAGGCCCACGGCGAGCCGCCGGGCGACAAGGAGCTGAACGCGGCCAAAGACAACTTGGGCTGGCCGCTGGAGCCGCGCTTCTATGTGCCTGACGAGGCGCTGGCCTTCTTCCGCCAGGCAGTCGCGCGCGGCGCAGAGCAGGAGGCGGCCTGGCAGCAGAGATTCGAGGCCTACCGGGCCGAATACCCTGAGCTGGCAGCCGAGCTGGAACGACGGCTGGCCGGCCAGTTGCCCGCCGGCTGGGCTGATGGTCTGCCCGAGTTCCCGGCCGACGCCAAGGGCATTGCCTCGCGCGCGTCGTCCGGCAAGGTGCTCAACGCCATCGCCGACAAGCTGCCCGACCTGGTCGGCGGCTCGGCCGATCTGGCGCCATCGACGCTGACCTGGATGAACAACAGCCCGGCCTTTGCCGCCGATTGCCACGAGGGGCGCAACATCCACTTCGGCGTGCGCGAGCACGGCATGGGCGCGGTCACCAACGGCCTGGCCTATCACGGCGGCGTGATCCCCTTCGATTCGACCTTCTTCGTCTTCTCTGACTACATGCGGCCGGTGCTGCGCGTGGCAGCGCTGTCGCATCTGCGCCGCATCTCGGTGTTCACCCATGACAGCATCGGCGTGGGCGAGGATGGCCCCACCCACCAGCCGGTGGAGCACCTGGCCGCGCTGCGCTCGATCCCCAACGTGATCGACCTGCGGCCGGCCGACGCGAACGAAGTGCGAGAGGCATGGATCGTCGCGCTCGAGAGCCAGCACCGTCCCGCGGCGCTGGTGCTGACGCGCCAGAACCTGCCCACGATAGACCGTGCGCAGTATGCGCCGGCCTCGGGCCTGAAGCAGGGCGCCTATGTGCTCAAGGACTACGGCGAGGGCAAGCCGCAGATCATCCTGATGGCCAGCGGCTCGGAGGTCAGCCTGATCGTCGAGGCCGGTCAACGCCTGGCTGAGCGAGGCATCGCCGTGCGCCTGGTCTCCTTCCCCAGTTGGGAGCTGTTCGCGGAGCAGGACGCCGCCTATCAGGCTGCCGTGCTACCGCCCGACGTCACGGCGCGGCTGGCGGTAGAGGCGGGCGTCACGTTGGGCTGGCATCGTTGGGTTGGCGCGCAGGGCCGCGTCCTGGGTATCGATCACTACGGCGCCTCGGCGCCTGCCGCCACGGTTTTCAAGGAGTTCGGCTTGACGGCCGAGAATGTCGAGAAGATCGCGACCGAGTTACTGAACTAGAAGAAGCAAAGATGCCAACCTTTCCGAAAGGCGGCATCTTTGAGGAGTATCACATGAACACATCTCAGCAACTATACGCCGCCGGTCAATCCATCTGGTACGACAACATCCAGCGCGGGCTGCTGACCAACGGCGAGCTGGCCGGCATGGTCGCGCGCGAGGAAATCCGCGGCGTCACGTCCAACCCGACGATCTTTATGAACGCGATGACTAAGTCGCACGACTACGACGCCGGGCTGATTCCGCTGGCCAGGGCCGGCCACAGCGCCGAGGAGACCTTCTGGCAGTTGGCCATCGAGGACATCGAGACCGCGGCTGACCTGCTGGCATCCATGTACCAACAGACCAACGGCGGCGATGGCTACATCAGCCTGGAAGTCAGCCCCAATCTGGCGCACGACACGGCCGCCACGCTGGCTGAGGCCAAGCGGCTGTGGGGTGTCGTCGACAAGCCCAATCTGATGATCAAGATTCCGGCCACCAAGGCCGGCCTGCCCGCTATCACCGGGGCTATCGCTGAAGGCATCAACGTCAACGTCACCCTGATCTTCTCGCGCGAGCGCTACGCCGAGGTTATGGACGCGTACTTGCTGGGCCTGGAGCAGCGCGTCGCGGCCGGGCTGCCGGTAGACCGGATTGCCTCGGTAGCCTCGTTTTTCGTCTCGCGCGTCGATACCAAGGTGGACGGCTTGCTGGCCGGCATGATCGACAGCGAGCGCGAACGCGCAGCCGAGGCTGAAGGCTTGCTGGGCAAAGCCGCTATCGCCAACGCCAAGCTGGCCTACGCCGACTACAAGGCCGTGTTCGGCTCCGAACGCTTCCAGCAGCTTAAGGCGCACGGCGCGCGCGTGCAGCGTCCCTTGTGGGCATCGACCGGGACGAAAAACCCCACGTACTCGGACGTGATGTACGTCGACGAGCTGATCGGGCCGGATACCGTCAACACCGTGCCGCCGCAGACCCTGGCAGCTCTCTTGGATCACGGCGTCGTTCGCCCTGGCGCGCTGGAGGAAGACCTGGCCGGGGCTGAGAAGGTGCTGCTCGATCTGGATGCGCTGGGCATCTCCATGCGCGCCGTCACCCAGGAACTGGAGGACGAAGGCGTCAAGTCCTTCATGAGCGCCTACACCGAGGTGGTCGAGAAGATGGAACAGCGCCGGCAAGCAGCGGCCGGCTAACTAGTCGTCCTGGCGCTCTGCCAACCGTGGTTTGCGGAGTTCGCACGCCCAGCTCATGTGAGGAGCAGGCGTCCCCAGACGCCGGGTTCGCATGTGGGCATGCGAACTCCTCAAATCATGATTGACGCAGCACTAGCGCGTGCAGCGAAGAGTATGACGGTGATCGCCTGAAGCGATCACCGTTGTGATTCCGCGATCTGACAGCAGGGTGGCGCAGTTCAGCCTTTCGCCCGATCTGTGTTATAGTGCGCTTCATCCTATGAACCGCAGCCAACTGATCAACCGCAAGCACGCAGTAATCGCCCACATCCAGCACACGCGGCGCGAGTTGGAGCGGGCGCGGCTGCAAGGGGACCGGCGCAGCCAGCGCCGCGCCCAGGAACTGGAGGCGCAGCTTGCCCAGCTCATGGCCGAGGAACACCGGCTACGGATCCAGATCGACCGGACGAGAGACTAAAGGAGACCGAAGACTTATGCATGGAGGCGGTTGGTGGAGCTACATCAGCCACGATCCCACCCAAGGCAAGCCCCGAGTAGACCGCAAACTGTTGCGGCGCGTGCTGGAGTACGCCCGTCCCTACTGGTGGATGGTGTTGCTGATCCTGGTGGCCATCGTGGCCATCTCGCTGATCGAACTGCTGCCGCCGCTGATCCTGCGCCAGTTGATCGACACGACCCTGCCCGACAAGGATTTGCAACAGCTCAACTTGCTGGCGCTGGCCCTGCTGGCCATTCCGGTGCTCAGCGGCCTGATCGACGTAGGGCAGCGTTACCTGAGCGCCAGGGTCGGTGAAGGGATCATCTTCGACCTGCGCCAACAGATGTACGCGCATCTGAACAGCATGGCGCTGCGCTTCTTCACCCACACCAAGTCGGGCGAGATCGTCTCGCGCTTCAACAACGACGTGGTGGGCGCGCAGAACGCCATTACCGGCACCATCCCCAACATCGTGGTCAACGTCGTGACGGTGGTTTCGACTCTGGCCATCATGATCTCCATCGACTGGCGGCTGACGCTGCTGTCGGTAGCGGTGGTGCCGCTGTTCCTGCTGCCGGCCAAGCGGGTGGCCAACGTGCTGCGCGGCATCCGCCGCCAGGCCATGGACGCCAACGCCGAGCAGAGCAACATCATCACTGAAACCCTGGGCATCAACGGCGCGCTGCTGGTCAAGACCTTTGGCCGGCAACAGCAGGAGGAAACGCGTTTTCGCGATGTCAACGCCCAGGTGCGTGATCTGGGCATCCGCCGCGCGCTGGTAGGGCGCTGGTTCTTCATGGGGCTGAGTCTGGCCGCGGCTGTCGGCACGGCCTTGATCTACTGGGTGGGCGGCCGGCTGGTGATATCTGACGTCCTGACCATCGGCACCATCGTGGCCTTCGCCGCCTACCTGACCCGCCTCTACGGCCCGATCTCGTCGCTGTCCAATATCCAGGTCGAGTTTGCCCAGTCCATGGTCAGCTTCGAGCGGGTTTTTGAGTATCTGGACAAGCCCATCGAAATCCAAGACAGGCCCAACGCGCTGGTGTTGGACCAGGTGGCGGGCCGCATCCGATTCCAGGACGTCTCCTTCAGCTACCTGGCCGATGCCGATCGCCTTCAGATCGAGGCCAGCCAAGCCAGCTTGGCCAAGCCAGGTCACACAGCGCCGGCCGATCAGCCGTTGGTCTCGCCTGCGGCACGCAACGGCAAGGATGGCGATTCGCCGGTGGCCGCAGACGCTGCCAGCCTGGCGCCGGTGGCTACCCGCACTTGGGCCCTGCGCAATTTTACGGCCGAGATCGAGCCGGGCCAATTGGTGGCGCTGGTGGGGCGCAGCGGCGCGGGCAAGACCACCATCACCTATCTGCTGCCGCGGCTGTACGACGTCAACGAGGGCGCGATCACCGTCGATGGCCACGACCTGCGCGACGTGACCCAGGTGTCGCTGGCCGAGCAGATCGGCGTCGTCATGCAGGAGACCTACCTGTTCCACGATACGATCCGTAAGAACTTGCTCTACGCCCGGCCCAACGCCAGCGAAGCCGAGATGATTGCGGCAGCACAGGCCGCCAGCATCCACGACTTCATCGCCAAGCTGCCGGCGGGCTACGACACGGTGGTGGGCGAGCGCGGCTACCGGCTGAGCGGCGGCGAAAAGCAGCGTCTGGCCATCGCCCGCGTGATCCTCAAGGACCCCCGTATTCTGATTCTGGACGAGGCGACCTCGCACCTGGACTCGGAGAACGAGGCGATGATCCAGAGCGCGCTGGTGCCGTTGTTCCAGGGGCGCACCAGCGTGGTCATCGCCCATCGCCTCTCAACCATCCTGGCCGCCGACACCATTCTGGTGCTGGACGAGGGCCGGCTGGTGGAGAGCGGCAGCCACGACGAGCTGCTGGCCCAGGGCGGGCTGTACGCGCACCTGTACGAGACGCAGTTTCGCCAGGCTGAGTCGGCCTGACGCGCGGACGTAGCGGTCTGTTATGAAGATTTAACCCGGCAATCTGGCCGCAGCGCCGCCTGCGTTTGAAACCGCAGGCTGGCAATCTCAAAGCATGCTAAAGCAAGCTGGTGGTGCACAGGCGTGAGCTTGCTTTAGCATGCTTTGCTGTGTCAGGCGCTGAATTCATTCAGCGCCGACGCCGCAGTCGTTGCACCAGCGATCAACAAAGTTGCTGAGACCCTCACTCTGTGTTATTATGACCGTGCGCCCGGCTGGCTTGGCCGGGCACGTTCGCATGGAGAGTTAAGCATGCCCACCAACGGCTCATCCAAACGCAAACATTTCGACGACATCTTTCCAGACGACTTCCCTGGCGAAGAGTCGCGCTATCAACCGCTTAGCTCAGGCTACGTCGGCTTCGAGATGGTGGTGGGGGCGCTGATCAGCGCGGCCAGCGAGGCTGGCCTGCGGCTGTTCGAGGCCGCCAGCACCCTGGATACCACCACCCTCGAGCGCCGTTTCAGCGCGTCCTGCGTGCCTCAGGATTGGCACCACCCCGTTGATCTGTGGGCCGAGATGCGCTTCTACTGGCCGGCCGAGTACACCGCGCTCAGCCTTTACGGCGACGAAGTGATCTGCGATATGTACCACGCGGAGAACGTGCCCTGCCGCCACCAGAAGGAACCGGCCAGCCTGTTCACCGAGCTGGAGGTCGAGTACCTGTTGCCGTTCGAGTTTGTGCGCCGTCTGGACAGCGACGAGGGGGTCGAGCGCACCGCTCGTCGCATCCGTCAGCTCTTCACCGACATCGTCGAACACGACAACATCGTCGGCGTCGAGGCCAAGGCGCTGTTTTCGGGCGACGAGCTGCAGCTTTCCAGTATCAAGGCCGGACACGTCTGGGTTCTCGACGATGAGTTGAGCGACCACATGCTGCTGCGCGGCGCCTTTCTGGAGATCTGCCAGGAGATGCGCACGGTCTTGCTGCGCTTCAACCAGGACTTTGCGCCCAAGCCGGAGCAGAACCGTGACGGAAGCTGAGCTGCGGCTGGAGGCCCGGCCTGCGCAGGTCTACGTGGGGCTGTACGACCGCCTGCCGCATCCTGGCTTAGGGCCGGTACAGGAGTTCGTCTTCGATCTCGGCCTGACGGCCACTCGCCCGGTGGTGCTGACCGACGTAGTGTGGCGAGTTTATGACCAGCACGAGCACGTGGTCCTGGTGCGCCAGCGGCTGGGCCAGGCTGCCATGCACGAGTTGACCCTGGGGCAGTACGGCGTGGCGCCTGGCATGGGGCTGATCATTCCCCGCTGCTACTTTCTGGAGCAGGGCGCGCTGCCCCTGAGCCGCGTGCGGGTCAGCGTGGCTGGCTACGACTACGAAACCCAGGCCGCGGTGACGGCCGTGCTGGAGATACCGCTGGTCTATCACCAGCAGCGCGCCAAGCTGCGTCTGCCCATGAGGGACGGCGCCTGGTGGGCCATCACCAGCAACGACTGGACGTCGATGCACAAAGCTGACCCGGTGAGCTGGCCCTTCGCCTACGATTTCGTGCGGCTGGGGCCGGATGGCCAGACCTTCGCCGGCAACGGGCTGCGCAACGAGGATCACTTTTGCTTTGGCCAGCCCGTGGTGGCGCCGGCTGGCGGCAAGATCGTCTTAGTGCGCGACGAGATGCCCGACCAGCCGCCCGGCCAGCCGCTCCATGCCGAACAACTGGCCGGCCAGGCCGCGCGCATGGCCGGCAATGTGGTCGTGATCGGCCACGGCTATGGCGAGTTCAGCTATCTGGCCCACCTGCAAGCGGGCAGCGTGCAGGTTCAGGTCGGCCAGGTGGTCAAGAAAGGCCAGCAGATCGCGGCTGTGGGCAACTCCGGCCACTCGCCCGGCCCGCACCTGCATTACCATTTTCAAGATGGCCCCAACCTGTTCGTGGACCGCGGTCTGCCCGTGTTGTGGAGCGATTTCCTGGCCGTGGGCGACCGGGTGAAGCAAGCCACGATCCCTTCACGGATGATCGTTAGCCCAGCCTGAAGGGTCACGTTGATAACGTGACCTACGAGAGGGTCACGTTGGTAACGTGACCTACGAAAACTATAGACTAGGAGAAAAACATCGTGATCGATAGCCCGAACGGCACCGAAGAGTTGATGGACGACCTGTCCGACGAGATCCTGCACACCGAGCTGACCGATGACGCCTACGAAGAGTTGGCCGTCTCGGAGGGCGCGGTGGTGGTGGGCCTGGCCTTCTGGGACAGCTCGCTGGCCGACGAGATGGAAGATGAAGCGCCCGCGCCTGAGATGCGCGTGGTGATCGACCTGGACCTCTACCTGGACGACAACACGCTGCTGGAGCTGTACGGCGCCAGCCTGTTCCTGGCCGACAGCCAGGAGCCGTTGGTAGGGGTGGCCGCGCTGGAGAAGGCTCTGGTCGACCTGGCCGACAGCGAGAGCGAGCTGACTGAGGTGGCTCAGACCGAGGACGGCGCGCTGGCGCTGGTCTTTGGCGTCGAAGATCAGCCGACGCTGATCATCGCCGTGGGCGCTTGGTCGGTCAGCGAATGGGATGAGCTGCCCGAGGACTGATCCCAGCCCGGCAGCCCAGTGTATCAGCGAATAACGCCGGTGTAACCGTCGCCCTACTGGCGGCGCGTGACACCGGCGTTTTTCTTAGGAAAAGGGAGCTATTCAGGCGCCGGGCGCCTGCAATCGATAAGGGCAAGGCAAAGAGCTTACCCGCATTACCCCGGCTTGCGCGCCACGATGTAAAACGCCGACGCGATCAGATCGGCCTGAGGATGGCCTTCGAGCCAGGCGTCGGCCAGCTTGAGGGGGCTGAGCAGCCAGGGGAAGCCGCGCCGGCCGATCTTCAACAACGTCTCATTGCCCAGGGAGAACAACAGCGCCAGATATTCGCTGGCCACCCACAACATGGCCGAGCTGGGACCGACCGCCACGCCCTGTTCCAGCACCTGGTAGCCAGGGGCCAGCTCCCGCATCCCCACGGCGGTGAAGCGGCGAAAGTCGTTGGGCGAGGCGTGGTAGCCCTGAATGAAGGGCGCCTCGTGGTAGACCAGCCCACCCGGCCGCAACACCCGGTCGATCTCGGCCAGGGTGGTGCGCAGGTCAGGCACGTGTTCCAGCACGCCCTGAGTGATCACGCCATCCAGGCTGGCATCCTGCACTGGCAGCCGCTCCCCCACGGCTACGACGTCCACATGGTGAAACGCTCCGATGTCCAGGTTGACGACGCGCGTGCCGAAGTTGGTGCGGCCCGATCCCAGGTTGAGGATGGTCGCGTCCGGCCCCAGATGCTCCACGAAGAGAGGAATGCGCCGCCGGCTGGCCGCGCTCTTCCAGGCGAAGTCGGGGGGCGTCGTCGCGCGCGACAGCTTGCGCAGTGGGGTATCGGGCAGCGGCGGCTGCACGGGGTTGGGC
>JBAQCH010000169.1:0-3837 GCA_049294015.1 Anaerolineae bacterium | reverse complement strand
CGCGCCGACGCCTGGGGCGCAGCAGCCACGTCGATCCTCTTCGACGACCTGCACCTGGCCGGCCGCTGGTTCTACCAGGCCAGCGCGCCCGGCTACGGCGAGACGCCCGTGCGCTCCTTCACCTTCGACACGGCCCGCTACTCACAAGAGCTGCGCCTGGGCGCCGCGCGCGTCGCCGCCGCGGCCGAGGCCGGTGGGCGTTTGGCCGTGACGGTGACATCCGACGTGCCGCTAGACGAAACCTCGACCGTCGACATCTTGCTGGTGCGGCTGATTCCTTCGGCCAGTGATCCGGCAAACCCGGAGCGTGAAATCCTGCCCACCCTGCCCGCGCGCCGTGTGGATGAACGGACGGCGGTGGCCGGAATATTTCTGGAGGAAGGGGACTATCTGGCGGCCGCGCTGGTGCGCGCCGGCAACGTCAGCGCCCAAAGCGCGCCGGCCCTCGTGCATACGCTGGCCGTCACAACGCCACCTGTCGCTTCGGTGGTGGCATCGTATGAGAAGCGCGACGAGTCCGGACTGGGGCTGGTCCACTACCTCACGCCGCAGGGCGATGCAGCGCTCCTCCACCGTTCTCTGGACGACCTGCCCCCAGGCGAGCAGCCCCGGCAGACCGTCTTCGAGGATGTGCAGCGCATCGGCGCTTTTCAATGGCAGGTCGACACCTACGATCTGGCGGTTGAGGTGGTGGCCGACGACGGCAAGAAGCGCGTGCGGCTGGACGGCTTCACCTGGGACCCCATCGCGCGGCGCTACGACATCGTCATCGACTCGTTGATGGACGAGCCGGTGGAGGACAAGCTGACCGTGCAGGTATTCGGACCGGGCAACATCATGATCTACGAAGAGACGGTTCCGATCTGGCTGGATCCCGAACAACCCCTGCTCCACTCGGTTAGCGTTCCCGCCGAACTGGGCGAACCTCAGAGCCTACGCATTGTCGTCCATGACCCGGCCATCGTCGACTGGCTAGTTGAAAAAGGCCAGGCGCTGATTAGTGCGATCTTCAACACGTTGGCTGGCGACCGCAATCCGGAATCTGGCTTCAGCTTGACCGTTTCGCACAAGGTCAACTTGACCGTGGCCAATATCTCGTTGCTTCAGGTCCAACTCTCCTGCGCGATCGGCGGGGGCTGTACGTTTCCACCGGTCGGCGGCATCATTGGCGACTGGCTGGCTGGTTCGCCGACTGATTGGCAAGATGTCCTGTCGACAGGTCTGCGCGATTTCATGCGGGCCGCGGGATTTAGCAGCCTGGAAGCCGCGCTGGCGGCTGTGGAGAACGGCATCGAGGTCGGGTCGTTTGACTGGCTGTGGACCATCGGTGAGAGCTACGCCGTCAACCTGTATGCCTGTGCGAAGCTAGACGCCGAGGAGCAGGCGAGAAACCTCGCCGAGAAAACTGGCCGCAACTTGGAAGATGTTGCCGCAAACCTGAACCAGCGTTTCTCAACGATTCTATCGAAATTGGCAGCCGAAGGACCGGAGCCAGTGCCCTTTGCACCACCCATCTCGTTTCTATCCTACAGGATCAGCCCGGTGGTGAAGCCGGAGTTTACCGGCGGGCGCCGAGGCGAGTACAGCGTCTATGCCGATCTTCAGATGCAATTCGGCTGGAATGCCTCAGTGATAGCCAAGCTACCCAGTTACTGGGCCTACGTTCGCGCCATGAAGTTCTGGGGTAAATTGCTGTTCAAGCTGTGGGACATCACCGAACAGTTCGTTGAAGTCAACACCTGGATGAACCTGATAAGCGAGGCGCTTAAGTACCGTGAAGTCATCAAGAAGAAGTGCAAACCATCGAACCCCAACGGCAACCCCGACGACCGGCGCGACGCCGGCGCCAATGACTTTGTGCCCACACCTGCTGGGGCCACCGGCGACGTTCAGTATCTCCAGGGTCAGCTTGCCACGGCCCAACAACTGGGGCTGACCCGGGCTGCGACTTACTGGACGCTTCACCTGAGGCGGGCCGAGATCCACCAACTCATCTCAGACATGACCTTGACCGTGGAGGAAGTCCTGGAGCGCGCCGCCATCTACGAAGAAGCGGTCGCGCACATGGACGGCCTCATCAGCGGCTCCATTCTGCCGCCCCCCGGCCAGACCATCACGGACGCTGTCGCTTCGACCTACGAGGCGTTCGTCGTCAACGTCAGCAACACTGGCCGGACGGAGGAACTGCGCGAGCTCCAAGATGCCCTTGAGTTTGCCCAGCGCCAGTACAACCTGCTGCGCGGCCAGGAGCTGGCCCTGCAGCAGGAGCTGCGCGCCCAGTTGGGCCAGGCCGGCTTCGGCGTGCTGGACAGCGGCCTGGTGACCTGGGCGCTGACCGCGCTGGGCAGCCTGGGCGTGCAGGCCGCGCCGGTGCAGATCGTGGCCGGGACCTCCACCAGCGGCCTGCGCGACAGCCGCTACTTCACCCCCTTCGAGGCGCCCTCTGTGCTGCTGGTGCCCAGCGGCGGCTTCAACCGCTACGCCGCCAGCCAGGAGGCGCGCGACTGGCTGGACACCTACGTTAATCTGGGCGGCACGCTCCTCGTGCTGGCGCAGGCCGACTCGGCTGACTGGGACTTATTACCCGGCGGCGGGGTCGAGGGACTGGGCTACGACCAGGACATCCTCTGCAAGACCGCTTCGGTGCACATCGTCAACAGCTCGCCCTGGATCAAGGGCATAGGCCGCGACCTGCCCGACATCCAGATCGACGGCTCCTTCACCGCCTGGCCGGCCGAGGCCACGGTGGTGCTGGTGCGCACCACCGGCAACCAACTGCCGGCCATGATCGAGTACGACTACGGCGCCGGCCACGTGGTGGCCATGTCAGCCTACCCCGACTTCTACATCAACGGCATGCAAAGCGTGGAAGACATCGTCTTCGCCCGCAGCCTGTTCGGCCTGGCCTACCTGCAAGCCACAGGCGAGGCGCTGGCCGCCACAGCCAGCGCGCCCGGCGCGCCGGTCAGCCTGCCGCTCCCCGTCACCAATCACATGGCGCAGGACGCCGCCGAGCTGACCGTCATGCACGACTACTACGAGTCCCACGTGGGACAGGCCTGGCGCTGGGCTGTCCATCGCCCTCGACCGCTGCAAAGCGCCACGGCGGTCGATCTCGCGCCAGACCTGGCCAGCGGCGACGCCCGAACCGTCGACGTGGCTTTCACAGCGCCGCCCAGAGCCGGTATCTTCCGCACGGGCTATTTTCTGGGCACGGCCGGCGCGACCGCCTACGTGCCCGCCGCCTGGTATCGCTCCGGCGGCATCCAGGGTCCCTTCTACGAGGTGCAAACCACCTACACGCCGCCGCCCGGCTTCAGCCTGCGCGCCAGCCGCGAGCGCTTCGCCTTCGGCGAGACGGCAGCCATCACGGCCACGGTGCTCAACAACCTGCCTGCCCCGCGCACGCTGACCTTGTCGCCGACCCTGGGGCTGGAGGACGGCCCAGTGACGTTGAACGTGCCCGCGCTGGGAACGGCCCAGCACGTCTACACCACTCGCGTCTACCAGCGGCAGGAGGTGCGCGTGCAACTCTCGGAGGGCGGCATTCCCCTCAGCACGCTGCCGCTAGTCCTGCGCCTCAGCCCGCCCTTCCTGGGGCTAGGCACGTCAACCGACCAGGTCCCGGCCGGCCTGGCCACCTCGGTCACGGTGACCGCAACCCTGGTCGACGACCGCGCCAGCCAGGTGGACTGGGAGGCGCGGCTAGCTGGCGCGCTGGTGGACTCCGAAACCACCGCCCTCGCGCCGTCCGGCCCCTACAGCGTGACAGTTGCCACGCTGAGCCTGCCCGCGGCCGCGCCTGGCGACGAGCTGACAGTCAACGCCGCGCTGGTC
>JBAQCH010000168.1:0-4237 GCA_049294015.1 Anaerolineae bacterium | reverse complement strand
GCTGCGGCCGGCGCGCGCATCGCCGGCGCGGTCGACGCGCAGCGCCGCCGCCAGTTCGAGCCGGTGTTCGACCAGCTTCAGCAGATCGTCGATCTGATGCCAGCCAGCCGCGAGGCCCTGGTGACGGTGATGGCGGTGGCGCGTCACTGGGCGCTGGGCGCGGCCCAGGAGGCGGTCCACGATGGCCGCCTGTCTGCGGTTGAGGACGTGTTCTTGTTGGAGTTGGAGGAGCTGAAGCAGGTGATGACCGGCGAGTGGAGCAGCCCGGAGCAGGTGCTGCCCTTGATCGAGCAGCGTCGGGCTGAGCAGGCGGCCTGGGCGGCGCAGGAGCCGGCCGAGGTGGTGGCGGACTAACCCGCCAATCTGCCGGCTTGTTCGATCCAACTGGCGTAGTTGGGGCGGCGCCAGTCCGGAGCCTGGACGATGGCGGCCAGGCCGTCGGGCGTGCTGGCAGCCAGCGCGCTGAAGGTAGTGATGCCGCCGGCGCGCAGTGTGCCGGCGAAGGCCGGGCCGATGCCGTCCAGACGGGTCAGGTCGTCGCTCATCATGGCGGCGGGCGCAGCGTCGGGAGCTGCGGCGGGTGATCGCGTTTCAGCCTGCGGGGTTTCTGTGACTTGCTGCGTCAGGGCGAACAGTTGGGCGATTTCGTCCTGGTAATAGGCTACGATGGTTTCGGGGTTGGGCGCCAGGCCCTGGTCGGTGGCCACGCCCAGCCAGACATGATCGTTGTAGCTGAAGATGCTGACGCCCAGGCCCAGCCGGCCCGACTGCGGCACCCAGAACATCATCTGGCGCACCGGCGCGCCGGCAAAGTAGATCTGGCGGCGCGGGCCGGGCACGTTGGTCATCACGGCTGTCGCCTTGGCGCCGAAGATATTGACCACGATGTTCTCGATCTCGTTAGGGGCCATGCCGATGGCGTTCAGAATGCCAAAGGCCACCACCGCCTCCTGCGAGTCTTTCAGGTCGTCCATGCGCTGTTTGAGCTCGAACAGACGCTCCAGCGGATCGGCAATGCCCAGCGGCAGCGAGAGGAAGACCAGGCCAAACTTGTTGCCCAGCTCGATTCTGGCCGACTCGCGGCGCAGGTTGACTGGAATGACGCCACGCACGTTCAGGCCCTCTACCGCTTGGACGCGGTCCTGGGCGTAGCGGCGCAGCGCGCCGGCCACTGCCGACAGCAGCACGTCGTTGACGGTGGCGCCGGTGGCGCGGCCGATGGCCTTGATTTGGGGCAGCGGGATGGCGTCGGACCAGGCCGCCACTTTGGGGACGCTGAGCGGGCCCTTGTAGATCGTCTTGGGGTCGGGGGGCAACAGCAGCAGGCGGCCCAGCGCCATGGTGGTCTCCCGGCCCAGCCGCGCGTAGTCCAACGCCTGGCTGGGATTGCTCACCAGGTCCAGGCCGCCGCCCACCACGGCCCCGGTCACCCGGCGCGTGGCGCCGATGGCCGCGGAGGCGGGTCCGGTGATGATGCGCCACGGGCTGCGGCCGGGCCGCTCCGTCTCTTCCGGCTCGGCTGGGGGCTGCCAGACCGCGTCGGGGCTGTCGTCAGACATGGACAGCAGGACGCGCATCAGCGCAATGCCATCGCCGATGCAATGGTGCAAGCGGCCGATCCACGCGCTGCCGCCTTGGAAGCCCTCCACCAGGTGGAACTGCCACAGCGGCTTGCTGGAGTCCAGCGGGGTGCTCATCAGGTCGCTAACCAGCTCCTGCAAGGCGCGCTGGTCGCCTGGGGCAGGCAGGGCAATGCGATGGACGTGGTTGGCGATGTCGAACTGAGGGTCGAGTTCCCAGCGCGGTGAGCCGATGCCCAGGCGCGGCTCCACCACGCGCTGGCGAAAGCGCTCGAAGCTGAGGAAGCGGCGCTCCAGCGTCGTCTTGAAACGTTCGAAGTCCAGGGGCTGCTCGAAGATGAACACGCCGGTGATCATCATCAGGTTGTTAGGCAGCTCCATGTGCAGCCAAGCGGTATCGACGTTGGACATTTCCTCAGACATGGCACTCTCCTTAGCGATCGTCCAGAAACAAGTGGGTGCTCGGGCCGGTCTTTGCCCGGCGCCCCGGAGGTCCGCCGGAGCGGGCCAGATCGAGCCAGCCCGCCATGGGTGGTTAGGGACAGGTACTTACAGTCAACCAGCCAGCTCTGCTGCCTGATTCAGCCAGCTTTCGAAGTCAGGGCGGCGCCAGTCGGGCACGTCCAGCAGCGCGGTCAGTTGATCGGGTGTGGCAGCGGCCAGTTGGCTGAAGCTGCCGAGGCCGGCCGCGTGCAGCCGGGCTGCGTAGGCCGGGCCGATGCCCAGGATACGGGTCAAATCGTCGCCGTTGCCTGGGACGTAGACCGGCCCGGCCTGCTGATCTTGGGCGACACTCGCGCCCCAGTCGATCCTGAGTTCAGAGATGCCCCCGCCCTGGGCGTCTTCCTGCGCTGCTGCGTCGTCCTCGGCCAGGCGGATGTCGAACTGGCGGGCCGTGTCCATCAACCGCTGGCGCATCTCGACCTTCAGCGCCTCCAGCTCCTCGTGGAAGCCGGCGACGATCGCTTCGGGATCAGGCACCAGACTGCTGTCGCTGGCCACGCCGATCATCACCTGATTGTTGTAGCTGAGGATGCTGATGCCCAGGCCAAGCCGGCCTGACTGCGGCACCCAGAACATAATCTCGCCGATGGCAGCGCCCGCCAGGTAGAGCTGCTCGCGCGGGCCAGGCACGTTGGTCATCACCAGCGTGCCCTTCTTGCCGAAGATCTCGACGACGATGTCCTCCAGCCGGTCGGGCAGCAGGCCGATCAGCCCCAGGATGCCGAAGGTCACGATCGGCTCGCTGGTGTCCTTGAGCGCGTCCATGCGTTGCTTCAGCTCGCGTAGCCGGTCCACCGGGTCGGCAATGCCGATGGGCAGGGAGAGGAAGACCAGGCCGAACTTGTTGCCCAGCTCGATGCGTCGCGAGGGCTTGCGCAGGTTGAAGGGGATCACCGCGCGGAAGTTGAGGTCTTGGACCGGTTCGCTGCGGCTGAGCATATAGCGCCGCATGGCGCCGGTGGCGGCCGACATCAACACGTCGTTGACCGTGCCGCCCACCGCCCGCCCGATCAGCTTGACCTCGTCCAGCGGGATAGGATCGGACCAGGCGGCCGTCTTGCGCACCACCAGCTTGCCTTTGTAGATGGTCTGCGGGTCGGACGTCATCAACAGCACGCGGCCGGTGGTCAGCGCCACGTCTGTGCCGGTGCGAGCCAAATCCACCAGGTGTTCTGGGTTGCGTACGACGGCGGCGCTGGTTTTGACCGCCGTGCCGACGGTTTTCTGGGTGAGCTTGGCTGCCGAGCGGGCGGGCCGGATCACAGGCGTCAGCGGGTTCCAGCCCTTGGGCTTGCGCGGCGGTGGCGCCGTGGCCCGCGGCGCGTCGGGATCGGTGTCGGTCATGGACAGCATCACCTGCACCAGGGCGATGCCGTCGGCGATCGCGTGGTGCAGTCGCGTCAACAGCACCGAGCGGCGGCCCTCATAGCCCTCGATCAAGTGGAAGTGCCACAGCGGCTTGGAGAAGTCCAACTGCGCGCTCATTAAATCGCTGACCATCGCCTGCAATGCTGTGCGATCACCGGGCGAGGGCAGCGCCACGCGATGCATGTGGCTGGCCAGGTCGAAGTGGGGGTCGTCCTCCCAATAGGGGCGGCCAAAGCGCGACCGTTTGGCCACGATGCGCTGGCGGAAGCGGCGGAAGCGTTGAACCAGGCGCACGTTCAGCGTCTCCTTGAGGCGTTCGAAGTCGACTGGCTCGTCGAAGATGAAGACGCCGCTGATCATCATCAGGTTGGTGGGATCTTCCATCTGGTACCATGCCACATCGACGCTGGACACCGACTCGGCGCGTTTGCGACCCAAGGCCATAGCACACCTCCGCAGAAGCAGGAACGAGTGAAGATTCAATACTGTACTGGCATTGTGGCGCAAGTGTACCACAGCTTGGCTGTAATCGCCACTTTTTTCACCAAGTGCTCGGCCAGCCTGGCAGTAGATGCCAGAGGTGAAAGGGACTTTACAGACGGCGTTAGGCATCTCGTAATATACTGGCGATGCAATTGGTTGGCATAGTCAGTTAAAGTCATGATAGTAGAACGAGTTGCCCTGGAGAAACCAATGATTCCGATCAAGAGTTCCGAAATCACACCGGAAGATGTCTATAAGAGCCGACGCCAGTTCATGAAAGGCGCGGGCGCGCTGGCCTTGGG
>JBAQCH010000167.1:0-2781 GCA_049294015.1 Anaerolineae bacterium | reverse complement strand
CCGCAACGCTGGCGCGCAAATGGCTGGCATCGCTCAACATGGCGGCCAGTTGCTCGACCAATTGCGCCGCCTGGTTGCTGGCCAGGCTGACGCCGTTGGCCTCGGCGATGGCGCGCAGCAGGGCGGGCGAATGGCTGCGCAGGCTGAGTCGAAGGCTGCTCATGGCGGTGAATGGATGGTGGTGTTTGATCACAGGACCCTGCGCCCGGCGCTGACCTGTGGATGGTGGTGATGTGATGAGCGTTTTGCAGGATCGCTCGTGGCGCTGTATAATGCCGGCTGCCGGCAGAATCGCTCACGAGCGGATGGCCGTAAATCGCTCACGAGATGATCATTGGCCGGCTGTGGACTTGCGATCCCGGCAGACCAGAAGCGATGAGGTAATCAAAGGATCCATGGCACAAGCAAACAGCGATAAGACTACCAACGTCTTGCAGGATATCTGGCAGAACCTTCAGCTCGCCTTTCGTCTCTACGGCGATCCGCGGGTGTCTCTGCTGCTCAAAACGATGGCGCCAGTGGCAGCGCTGGCCTACTTTATCATGCCCATCGACCTGTTGCCTGACTTCATCCCGGTGTTGGGGCAACTGGACGAGGTGGCAATCATCTTGCTGCTGATCCGCCTGTTCATCTCCTTGGCGCCGCCGGAGGTTGTGGCCGAGCACCGGGGCGAGGCGCCAGCCAGCGCAGGCAGCGCCGGGACGGGGTCGACGAGCCAAGCCAAGAGCAAGGGGCCCAAGCCTGGGCGCGAGGACGTGATCGACGCCGATTTCCGTGTGGTCAACGATGCCTGAAACCTGGGACTCCGCCGCGCCTGATCCGCAACTGTTGCGCCCGTCCGAGGTAGCTGACCAACTGGGTATCAGCGGCGCGACCCTGCGCCGTTGGTCCAGCCGCTTCAGCGCCTTTCTCGACCTGGCTGACGGCGGCCAGGAGAGCGGCAGCCACCGGCGCTATTCAGCCAACGACCTCCAGGTTCTGGCCCGCATCAAGCAACTGCTGGAGCAGGGCTGGACCTACGAGCAGGTGGCAGGACAGTTGAGCGACAACGGCGCGGCGGCGTCACGGGCAACGGAGGACGCCGGCGCGCTCGACGCCGAGGCTGCGTCTTACTTCGCGGCGGCGGCGGACGTTCCGCCCTCAGCCGCGCACGATGGTCCTGGCGGCGCTGGCGCATTGTTGCCCGTCGAAAACCTCAGTCCGGCGGCCCGCTTCCTGCGCGACGCCGTGCAGGGCATGGCCGACAATCAGCAGATCATCCTCAACAACCAGCAGGCCAGCCGTGACCTGATGGGGGTGATGATCCAGGACAACCTGAACCTCAAGAGCGACGCCAGCAGCCTGCGTGAGCGCATGTTGGAGCTGGAGCGGGAGCTGGCTGAGCTGCGGCGCCGTCAGGCTGACTACCGGGAGCGGATGGAGACGCGTGTTCATGTGTTGGAGGACGCCGTCGCTCGCTTGATGGCCAGCCAGGCGCAGTCTCAGGCTACCCCGCCGCCAGCGCGGTCAGCCATGCCCTATCCCTACCAACCGTCTGCGCCTACGGAACAGCCACCTCCGGCCGAGCGGCGCGGCTTCTGGTCGCGGCTGATCGGCGGATAATCGCTCAATCTCGCTCGGGCCGGTCTTTGCGCAGCACCCCGAAGGTCTGCCGGAGTGGGCCTGACCGTGCCCGTTCTGGGCGTGGCACGGTCAGGAGACCGGCCACAGCCAAGGCGGACAAATCAGATCAACATCAACTCTGCGGCCGGCTGGAACCCCAAGCCGGCCGTCGGCATTTCTGGGGCCAGCTCGCCCACCATGTCATAGGCCAGCGCGCCGCTGATCGTCACGGTGGCCATCTGGCCGGCCGGCAGCAGCACGCCTGGCAGCAGCACCAAGCCATCCACCTCGGGGGCGTCGCGGTAGGAACGGGCCAGCGTCAGCGGCTGGCCGCTGGGCAGCGACAATCCGCTTTCCTGCCCGTCCACTTGGCCCACGCCCTCCACCAGCACCTCCAGCGTCCGGCCCACCTGGGCCTGGTTGCGCGCCAGCGAGATCGACTGCTGCGCGGCCATGACGCGATGCCAGCGCTCTTCCTTGATCTCCTCGGCCACCTGGTCGGGCAGGTCGTAGGCCGGCGTGCCGGGCTCCGGGCTCCATTGGAACACCCCCAGCTTGTCGAACTGCACCGCCTGCATGAAGTCCAGCAGCCCCTGGAACTCGGCCTCGCTCTCGCCGGGGAAGCCGACAATGAAGGTGGTGCGTAGCGCAAGGTCAGGCATGGCCGTGCGCAGCTTATCCACAGTTTTATAGACCCAGGCGCTGCTGCTGGGGCGGCGCATACGGCGCAGGGTGTCGGGATGGCCGTGCTGCAAGGGCATGTCCAGGTAGGGGAGGATCTGCGGCTCACGAGCCATGACCTCGATCAGCCGGTCGCTGACGTGGCCGGGGTAGGCATACATCAGCCGCAGCCAGCGCAGCTCCGGCGCGCGGCGGCAGATGGCGGTCAGCAGTTGCGGCAGCGAATCCGGCTCGCCGCGGTCGCGGCCATAGTCCGTGCTGTCCTGGGCCACGATGACCAGCTCCTTGGCGCCGCCCTGCACCAGGCTGGCGGCTTCGTCGACGATGGCTGCCAGCGGGCGGCTGCGCAGCTTGCCTTTGAAGCTGGGAATCGAGCAGAAGGCGCAGGGGGCGTTGCAGCCGTCGCTGATCTTGAGATAGGCGCTGCCCGTGGGCACGACGGGGCGCAGCACCACGCCGTCGTCGCCGCTTTCCGGGTCGCCCAGCAGGGCATAGCGC
>JBAQCH010000166.1:0-14556 GCA_049294015.1 Anaerolineae bacterium | reverse complement strand
GGCCTTGACCAGCACCAGGGCGTAAGGGATGCCGCGACACTCGGCCGGGTCAGCCGCGATGCGCACAGGCCAGGCCCGCTGCGCGCCGTCCGCCTCTACCAGCCGCACGCCATGAGCACGC
Source organism: Anaerolineae bacterium (assembly GCA_049294015.1). Lineage (GTDB taxonomy): Bacteria > Chloroflexota > Anaerolineae > JAAEKA01 > JAAEKA01 > JAAEKA01. The sequence goes on along the minus strand of JBAQCH010000166.1, from coordinate 14,435 downwards.
AGCGCGGCCAGCCCCTCCGGCCACGAGCCTAGCATCGTCACCTCGACGCCAGCCGCGGCCAGCCGCGCGCCAAACAAGCTGGCCAGCGCGCCAGTGCCGGTGATGAGGAGCGTAGACGAGCTGTTCTTAGCAGTCATGCCAAATCTGGTTGGATGATCTCGACTCCGGAGCTACACAGAGGACACAGAGAAGGCACAGAGGGCACAGAGAGGTCGTTGAGCAAGGCGATAGTGGCCACAGCCGAAAAGCCAGACTACAGCTTTCTTCTCTGCGCTCTCTGTGTCTCCTCTGTGCTCTCTGTGTAGCTCCGAGGCTGTTCTCAATGTCCACACGCTTGCTACTGATCACCGATCACCAGCAGCCACTCCGCTTCGTCCATGAAAATCGAATGCTCGGCAGCCGGGAAGGCGCGGCTCTCGACCTCGGCCCGGTACTCGCTCAATGCGTCGACGATGTCGCGGTGCAGGGTGCGGTACTGCTTGACGAACTTGGGGGTGAAGCGGTCGAACAGCCCCAGCAGGTCGTGGATCACCAGCACCTGGCCGTCGCAGCCGATGCCCGCGCCGATGCCGATGGTCGGGATCTCCAGTTGCTGGCTGATCAGCTCGGCCAGTTGGGCGGGCACCGATTCGAGCACGATGCTGAAGCAGCCGGCCTCTTGCAGGATCTGGGCGTCCTCGATCAGCCGTTGGGCTGCGGCCGCCGTCTTGCCCTGCGGCACGAAGCCGCCGAACTGGGCGACGCTCTGCGGGGTCAGGCCGATGTGGCCCATGACCGGGATGCCGGCCGCGACGATCTGGCGCACGGCCTCGGCGCGCTCGCGGCCGCCCTCCAGCTTGACCCCCTCCATGCCGGCCTCTTGCAGGAAGCGGCCTGCGTTGCGCACCGCCTCGGCGACCGAGACCTGGTAGGACATGAAGGGCATGTCGCCCACCAGCAGCGCCGTGGACGCGCCGCGCGCCACCGCCTTGCAGTGGTGCAGCATGTCCTCCATGGTGACCGGCAGGGTGTTGGGGTAGCCCAGCACGACCATGCCCAGCGAGTCGCCGACCAGGATGCAGTCGACGCCGGCCTGGTCCACGGCGCGGGCGGTCATGAAGTCATACGCGGTGAGCATGGTGATCGGCTCGCCGCGCTGCTTCTTCTGGCGGAAGGTGCGGGTGGTGACTTTTTTGCGCGCCGCAGGCGCGGGCGCAGGGGAAGAGGTAGGACTGGTGGTTGACACGGTACCCTCCTTTCAGGGGTAGAGTCCGAAACGACCGGTTATCTGTTGCGCTTCGGGCAAACGACCATCGGTTGCCTGAGATAAGTGCTGAATGGGCCATCCCGGTCCACGAATGGATCCAGGTGGCGCAGCTATTATCGCCGAAAAGCGCGCAAAATGCAAGTACTTTATAGCGTGACGCGCTGCGTTATTGTGCAGCGCGTCGTTCTCTACCATCAGTACGAACCAGGCGGGTGTTGGTTTCCAGTTGCTGGCTGATCTGGGCCGAGTCGTCGCGCGGCTGCCAGTGCAGCCAGTCCTCTGCAAGATCACCGTGGCGGCGCAACGCCGATCGCCAGAGGTTCTGTTTTTGGCAGTACAAAGGATGACACCTCGATCTGTTCAGCCTTTTGGCTGATCCGCGCCAGGTCATACTGCATCTGGAGTTGCAGCCAGCCTTCCGGCGTGCGACCGAAGGCCTTGGACAGGCGCACAGCCATTTCCGGTGAGATGCCGGCATGGCCATTAAGCAACAGGGACAGGGTTTTGCGGCTGACGCCCAACCCGGCTGCGGCCTGCGTGACCGTCAAGTCCAGCGGTTCGATATACAAGTCACGGATGATCTCACCGGGATGAGGGGGATTCTTCATAGGCATGGATCACTAGCTCCTAATGGTAATCGAGATAGTCCACATCCAGGGCGTCTCCGTCCTCGAAACGAAAGATGACCCGCCAGTTTCCGGACACGGTCACGGCGTAGAAGCCTTGCAGACTGCCTCGCAACGTGTGCAGCCGCAGCCCGGGTGCATTCATGTCGGCGACGGTTGTAGCCGAGTCGAGCAACGCCAGGATCTGGCGCAACCGTTTGACATGCGCCTGATGCACGCCTCTGGTTTCATCATCATGAAAAAGCGCCGCCAGATCTTTGTGCCGGATGCTGCGTATCATGCGGCAATTGTACCGTGTTACGTTACAGGTGTCAAGCGGCGACAGGCTACCTTGCCAGCGAACCGCAGTGCCACAAGGACCTGGAGAGACGCACGGCCACACCTGTACTGCGCGCACCCTGGCACGTGGGCGCAAGTGTCTCCGGCGAGATGCCGGCATGGCCGTTGAGCAGCCGGGCCAGGGTCTTGCGACTGACGCCCAGGCCGACCACAGCCTGGGAGACGGCCAAGTCAGCGGTTGTCAAGAAACGGTTTTGCGAGTAGAATCGAACCGTGAGCATAGACAGGGATGATTCTTGCGCCCTCAGGAGGCCAGCGATGCCGACAGTAGCTATTGAACCGACGTTGTATCAGCGCGTGGAACAGGCCGCGCTGGAGAGCCAGGTGAGTACCGGTGAGATGTTCACCCAGGCGCTGCGCCGTTACCTCTGGGAGTTGGATCGCCGCAAGATCACCGAGGAGAGCAAGGTTTTTCGTCGCCGCCACGCCGAGCTGAAGGAGCGCTATCTGGGGCAGTACATCGCCATGCACAAGGGACAGGTCGTGGATCATGACCCGGATTTCCAGACTCTGCACCAGCGCGTGCGCCAGCAGTTCGGCCGCACGGCGGTGATGATTACCCTGGTGGAGGAAGCGGCAGAGCGGGAGCTGATTCGCCGCGGCTTTCGCTTGGGACGCAACGTATTGAACCGGCCCCATCTGGCGCTCGACAGACCGGCGCAGGTGAGCGAGATTCGCTAGCAGCCGAGTATTTCTTCACGTCCGGGGGCGAATGCACGGCCACACCTGCACTGCGCGTGGTCGCACGTGTCTCCGGCGAGATGCTGGCATGGCCGTTGAGCAGGAGGGACAGGCTCTTGCGGCTGACGCCAAGACCTGCCGCGGCCTGGGTGACTGTGAGCACCCGCGGTTCGATGGTCAGGTCACGGATGATTCCGCAGGAGTGAGGAGGACGCTTGGCGGAGATGTAGCTAAATGGCGTTATCGGCGGTTGATGTCGATGTAAACACGAGACTGGTCGCCTTCTGCATTTCCCAGGATGTCGATCATTACCAGAATGTATGTAGACGGGGATAGTTGCAGGTCGTAATTCACGGTTTCGCCGTTGTTATCAGCCCTGGAGATTGTGAACTCGCCCAGTTGACGCGGCGCCCCTCCTCTCTCTCCGCTTTGGATCTGGATTCTAATGCCGTCACCGTAGCGAGTGTCGATTTTGTGAGCATGTACACTCAACCGAGCCGAACCATCGTAGTCACTGTCCCACCGGTACACCACGCGTCCTTTCGGGCTAGGATGCAGCTCTCCGTCTGCACACACGCGCGCATCGCCGTCGAGCGGAGATATGTAGCAATCAATTCCGTTGTATGAGCGGCGATCACTGAAAAGTGCGAAGTTGCCTGAACCACGGTCTTGCTCGTACTGGTAGCTCCACCTGTTCTGCTCTTGACTTAGCAGCGGGCCTCGGTTGGTCGCCAACGACGCTGGGGGAGCAGCCGCAGCCGGGGGTGGGACTGGCGTGGCAGTTGGGCGTGGCGGTCGATCCACCCTGGCGACACAATCGACGCACCCTTGCGTGCGCACGAAATCTGAACTCACCCAGCCTGAGGGAGATGCTATCTTCCACCAGCGCGTGCCATCCGATGCAGTGTTCCATCCGACGATTGAGACGGTAGCGCCCTGGCGCAGAGTCGCCGTTGGTGGATTATACTCAGTGCCGGGTCCAGGGCGCACCCGCAAACCGTTGCTGGCTACTCGCCCAGTAGCTGGCTGGCTTTGCGCTGTTGCAGTTTGGCGGGCAGCCACAGTTCTAGTAGCGACCACCATTGCGGTGCGGTTAGCGGCAGCTATTGCTGTTGATCGCGCTCCAGCGGTTGATTGCGCAATCGCTTGCTGTCGAGCCGTTGATGTTCTTTCTGTCCTGGCTGTTGCTGTTTCGTAAGCTTGTGCGGTCCTCGTTGCCTGCACGATGGCTGTAGACCGAGTGGTGCCAGTCTGTTGAGCGATTGACGTCTGCACGGCGATAGCGGTTGTAGTATTCCCGGTGCTGACCATAGTCTCTGTCATCGAAATGACTGGAATGTCGGTGCCGGTAGGACCCGCAATTGGCGCCTGGGGACTTGGATTAGGCTGAGGAGAAGGACGGGTGGCAAAGAATAAGGCCGCCAATACGAACGCGAGACCCAAAACCCACCATACGGCCCGATTGCTGGATCCATCAGCCATGGTGACCCCGCAGATTGGGCAGATACTATCGTCATCCGCCGTCACATGACCCTTGACACACGTTTTCACGGTCTTACTGGCTCCATTTTTTGCCATCAGGCATGAACGCCGTGATTTTTTCAGGAAACTGGAAGATGACGGCGTTGTTTCCAAAGTCCTGAAGAATCCCGAAGTCTGAACCTTGTTCCCTTGACAGGGCCCAGCCTAGGTCGGAGTCAGGACCACCAAGTCTTCTCCAAAGAAGACCGAAACCACGTTGCGGCTCAACCAAGCCAGAAGACGCTGTATATCCGCCGCTTGCAGGCATGCCCTCTACCCATTCATCTCGATACTCTCGCCATGCACCTGATTCGTATAGAACATAGATCATCCCGCCAGCATCTCCTGTAGGGGATGCTCGCCACAGCATGATCCCGTTCTGGAATTCCTGATATGCTACTCGTCTTGTGTATGCGGACCCAATTGGACATCCTGCTACGATACCGCCCGCCCTCAGCCAAATCGAGGTAAACATTTGGTCAACGCTGATCGAGCATGTGATCGGTCGCGGCGTTGGTGTCGGAGCCGCCCTCGTTTGGGCAGCCCGCGTGGCCTCAACTACTTGAGTAGCTCTGGCTTGTGCTGTGCTGGTCGCTTTTGCCAATGCTGTCATGGCTGTTTGAGCGTTCGCAGTCTGCTGGACGCGCGCCGCGCTCAGGGCGACCGCCGTTGCAGTGCGATAGGCTTGGGCCGTCTTGGAAGCGGACGCAGTTCTGGCCGCAACCGTTCTCTGGGCAATTGTTGTCTCGGTTCGGCGAACTCTCGCAGTGGCCGTCTGTGCAGAAGCATTCGATTGCGCCGTGTTCGTGAGATGAGCAATCGAAGCCTGCATAGCAACTGCTGTTTGAGTCTGAAGGACCATTGCCAACGTCGGTTGTGCTGCTACGGTTTTGTCTTGAATATCTGTACTTAGCGTTGCAGTGGACGTTGAGCTAGTGACCGCCGTAGAAATCTCGAAAGGTGTCGGGGAGACTGGCATTGGTTGAGGAGTAATACGCGGACGGATTAGTAGGAACAGAACCAGCAGTACAAGGAAAGCTACAATGGACCAGATCAACCCAGGTTTCGTTGTAGTCGTTGTGAACCGATAACCACAATGCGGGCAAATTGTGTCATCATCCAATGCAATGTGACCACGCGGACATGTCTTCATGGCGCTGGCCACCCTGTAGCCTTCGTACATTTTCCGCAATACGACGATCTGTAGGCTATCTCTCTACCACAGTTGGGACATCGCTGTCTTCCGTATATTGGTTCCATCCGACCCTCAAAAGCACACTCCCTGCAATAGACCTGATCTTTATAGGTAATGATGTGTCCAAACTGGCACTTCACGATGGTCGGCTTTGGTGTCGGTGTGGGCACCATCTGGGCTACTTTCGTTTGTCCATCCATTTCCTTGAATATCGTTTCTCCCCAAGTCTCAGCACTAGGTCTTTGATCGGGAGGTGCATCAAAAGCTAGCCTGAAAAGATCTTGTACTGATGTAGGCAATCGGTTGAAACCCTTATGGGGCGATGGGATCACCCTCAAATGCCTCTGGTTTTTTCCATGTACGAACAATTCGTGTTCGATCTTCTCCTGCCAGGTAGCGTATTGCTCGAATTTGCCAACAGGGGTCGCGGAATAAGGGTGTATACACAAGAGCACTTGGTATAGCACTACAGCTAATGAAAAACGATCCCATGTCTTGGTCACAATCCCCACGGCCTTGCCGCCCTGTCCTTCAGGAGGCACGTATTCCGGAGTAGCAACGGGACCCGGGAACAAGACAGTGCCGTTTGCCGATATTTGCACTGAATCCACATCAACGATGAAAATGTGTCCGTCACGCGAAACCAGCACATTCTGAGGTTTGAAGTCAACCAGCACATAGTTGTCTAGGCTATGAATGGCGTGAACTGCAGACGCGATGTTCACACACAGCTTCAATCTCGCCTCAAAGCCAGCTTTAGTATCGCGGTCGAATTTCGCCCACCCCGTTGGTGACATATTAGTACAAAGCGTGTACAACTTAATGCACGCGTAATCCGCACGCGGCATTGTGAAGCCCACAAAGCGGCCATTTTGCAGAACCATTTCCTCCGGCCAACACACAAGATATCGATTTCCTCTCAGATTGCGGGGACGATTCCGCAGCATGAATTCAATCTTCTGCTGTCGCTGGCCTTTGTCAGGAGTGTTGTATCGCTTGACACAATAGGTCTTCAAATGATCAGGGGACTCAATGCCAAAAACGCAACCCTCTCCACCGGAACCCACCGGAGAATTGTTCCCAATTACTACAGTGCCGCTAGACGATGTTCTCCACTGATTCATGAAACAGGTTAGCTCTGTGTTAGTTGGAGCGAAGACGGGATGGAGATTCCAATGATCATTGTCTTATCATCATCTTCCAATAGGAGTTTTCGGTTTCCCGCCTCCAAAAATCGTGACCAGATTTCCTGTATGGCGCTGGCACCTAAGCCATCTTGTGTCATAGCAGCAAACACGTCAATCACTGGGTCAAAGAAGCCGGGATACGGCCTGTTTGGATCAAACCACAGAGCGCTGTCCTCGGAAGTACGGATATTCCACTCAAAGGATGAATTCTCACAGCCATCTGTGAGAATCGCAAAGGCGTCGTAGCCTTCAAGATGCACCTTGCATTCCACATAGGCTTCAAGATTATCCCAGATGCGCGATGTCAGAAACCAAGTTGAATTCACCTCTTCTCCTCGAAATGGTGTCATCATCGCTTTCCACGTTCCTCCCTCGTCTCGGAAAGCTGCTCTTCCATCTCCAATATGCGCCAAAAGAATACCTGTTGGTGCCAGCACCACAATGATAAGAGTGGCAGCCAAAGAGGAGAATTCTAAGTTTTGCTGTTGTGCAAAACTCTCGAGGTCATTCCTCAATCCTCGGAGTTCGGAAGTGGCGTTTTCGCACCACGTCTCCGTACTTGGCATTATTTCGTCCCGTATCCACCTTTCGTTCCGCACCAGTTCGCTAAACCTTTCTACTGCTCGTTGCGCAACATATCTAGATCCAATATGCGAATGGCTAGCAGAGCCAGCGCCGTCGGAAACCACTGCTATACCCCATCCATTGCCCCAGCTTTCGTAGCGGTGGCTGTCTTGACAAGAAATGCCAGCCTCTCGATGGCTTCTACCCATCACAGATGCACCGGTCATGTGCAACATCTTGCTGTTCTTTGACGCGAAGTTCATTGAATCACGTGAGATCGCAGCTGCCTGAACTTGCGCAGATAAGTCAATTTCGTGCCGTCTGCCGTCATGAGGATTCTCCGGGGATGAGTTTTGATCCGTATTACTGACTGTCAAGACGGGGGCAGTGCGCGCGCATATCCTCTCTGAGCAAATCGACATACTGTCAGCCTCTCGATTTGAAGTCTCTCTGCGATCACGGCGCCACACTACGATTAGTACAAGGACACTCAGCATGAGTAGCACGATCAGTAACAGGAAGACTCGAATTATGCTCATAGATAGCCACTGATAAGGGGCGAAAAGCGCCAGGCTAAATCGCCCCCTTACACCAAGACTGATCGTAGACTCTAGATGGCGAAGCCGTGCATCCATGATGAGGGATCAGGCAGATCAATCTTTGTTCCTTCTTGAGAACTCGTAACCGTAGACATGCTGGCACTGAGCCACTTGAAGAACTCCCTGAATTTCAACCCCATCAACATCGCAGGTGGCATGCTGGGGCTAGAAATCTTCCGCAATGTCTCCATGTCGGCAGATTGTACACCGACTGCGTAGAAGTGAAAGCCCTTGTTATTCATGCCGGTGAGGATTTCGCTAGCAAGCCCATCCACATCCTGATTCGATGGTTCTGGTTTTCCATCAGTTATTAGGATGACCCAGGGTCTGTAATATGGCTGACCAGTGCTCTTGTAGTACTGCTTTCTTGACTCAGCTAGGCTGATCGAGGCTCTAACACCATCCACCAACTTTGTAGCCCTCTGATCAGCCACCAAAGTAGGCATTGAGAATTCTTCAGCTAATTTCGGTAGCAGTACCGTATCGATCTGGTGACCAAAGGTGATGATAGAAACTTCCAGTCGCTGCGATGTAGTCTCATCACCCTTAATTTCAGCGTAGAAATCCTGAAGTCCCTGATTCAATTCATCAATCGGACTACCAGACATGGAACCAGAAACATCCAGTGTCAGGACGCACAGGCATTTTTGCTCGAAGTTCTTTGGAGACTCAACCTTCGAGAAATCGTATGTGGGCATCTCATCCTCCTAGTTGAAGATTTGTGCAGCATAAAGGCACAATTTGAAGGGTGTTACTTCATGAACCAAATTGGCCGTCACTTGAGAACGAAGTCTTCGGTCGCTTCAGTCGCCCATGAAAGTCAGGTTGCACGAGCTTGGACACTCGAACGACCACAAAACGCTGTAGGAATTGGAGACTGATACTCCTATCAACGAAAATTGAGATACGCCTGTCTAAGGTCGTTATAGGAGCTCGGCTTATCAACTCCGCGTATGTATGCATTGCTCAAATACTCATGGAACCGCCTTCGATGATCACGATCATTTTTGAGTCTGGGAAATTCCTCTTCGAGCCGCTTGTAGTTGCTGCTCTCGATAATCTGTTGGGTGCTAGACATATAGGCCTCCTTGTGGGTTGAGTTGGAAAGCCGACACCAATGTGTCTTACCATGAGCCACCTGTTACATAAGGCTACGACCTTCGGCCAGAACTCTGATGCGATAGACTTCCTGTTGCAGATCCTCCAGCTCATCTGGCGGTACGTCGTCATATTGCAGGTCATCGAGGTTGACGTTCGCGATACCTGCGTAGATCTTTCTAGTCTCGAACAACTTGTCTTCACTGCATACATCGGCTAAGCTCATCAGGTTGGTCGCTGCGAACACGAACTCCGTGGCATCAACGTAATAATCACCGAACCACGTATTGAAAGTGTCGAGAAGCTTCGTCACCTCTTTCTTGAAGTTAGACTTCGATGTCTGAGACTGTGCGGCAGCTATGCTTGTGCCGATAGCCCTACCAAAGGTTTCGCCTAATGCCTCGGCAAATCCGCGACTGGTGGGGAGGAGATTGCTGGCACCTCCTTTCAGAAACAGCACGTTATCTCCGGCGATCCAGGTCTTAACCAAGTGAGCACGAAATTCCAGAGGATTGTTCTGCAGTGCAAGAGTTGCCTGCTGCTGTGCCGATGCCAGAGATTGATTGGCTAGTTTTTCAGCATTGCGTCCACCAGCCTTAGCCTGACATTCCGCCATCTCGTAGTACATCATCGCCAGCAACGAGTGAAACCGGGGGACCACTTGACCGGCTTTCTTGATCGCTATCAACATGAAAGACACAGCATTGTTGTACGCTGCGAGACTTTGTCTGTCTGATGCAGTCTGCCACTCCTCCATTGCATTCCTGAATGCAAGTACGTATTCCTCAGCCAAGATACCCTCCTTCAGCACCAGGACTCCACCTGCCAATTGTGGCGTATATACTCGGGACCTGTATCGAAGTGACCAGATTCCATTGCTGCATGTAGATACATTACTACCGGACAGACTGCGCAATTGCGTTCAGGAACAGCCGGAACGCCTCCTTGTCCTTGCCTTTTGACTTGATTGCTTGGACACTCCAGTCTCGCTCCCTCACAATGAAAGTGGTGTGATCTCGATATCCTGAAGGCAACGATACTAGCAAGCAACCAGGGAATCTGGGGTCATCACACGGCCCCACAGTAACAACAGTTCCGTCGTCAAGCCTATATTGAGTTTGCCCAGCCATCTTGCCTCCTTGTGTTGCGGCATCAAGCGAAGACTCCCAGTCCTGATGCGTTGGTCATTCCACCAGAGCGTGCCTGGTCAACCTGGTTTCAAGTGCCCGGCCTCCAGGTCGACGCCATTCAAGTGATATCTATGTTGAGGTGCAGGTCAAATGACCTATTACAGGTTCCGTTTCGACCGCCCCATCCAATTCGTTTGCCCTCATTGCCCAAATCGAAGGGCAACCGACCCGTCAGAAAGTACATCGCTAATGAGTTTGCATTGTATTCGTTTTTTTTTTTGCGTCAAACTTCACGCGCAAGCGCGCTGGCATGGGCTGTGGCAACCTCCCTCGTGCTTCAATCTCCCCGAATTAGCGTGGCCTGACCACGTCATCCGCCAGCCCGGTTTGACGTTTTGTGCGGCAGGGACGTGGAATTCGGTAATAGTTGGTGCTGAACCCTGCCAGTTCTATCCCCCGCACATAGCTTGAGGACGATCGCCAAGGAGACCAAAGATGTCCAGGCGCGATATTGGCCAAGAGATCCTGGAAGGTATCCAGGAGATCAAGCCTTACAAGGCCAGCCAGGTCAATCTACGCACGCGTACGTTGACGGCCCCGGCCGCGTCCCAGGCTATCCGCGGCCAGCTCAACCTGTCACAGGCGGCTTTTGCCGGCCTGATGGGCGTCAGCGTGCGCACAGGGCCGGCGGCAGCCCAGCGGGCCCGCCAAGGCGCTGCTGCGCATCGCCGAGCAGCACCCGGAGAAGTTTACGCAGTTGGCGTGAAGTTCACTGACTTGGCGCAGCCGATCTTCTGAGCTATAATTCAGCCAACATCCACAGGCCATGGAGCACAATCATGAAGTTGACTCTGGAAGACATCATCCAAGACTTGCGGGCGCTGGACAGTCGCATCCGAGCCTACGAGCGCAAGTATGGCATTACGTCGGAAGACTTCTACAGCCTTTACCAGGAAGGACTGCTGGACGACGAAGGCTACGAACAGTCCACTGAATACACTCGTTGGGCCAGCGCCTATTCGATGAAGCTGGAGCGAGAGGCCGCGTTCCAGGCCACTAGTCGTGCCTTTGTAGGCAACTTGCGCCTTCAAACAGCTGGCCAGTCACTGCACCTGATCCCAAATCCAGAGCTGGCTGTTGCGTGATGTTGCCTGATCTCCCGGCTTACGAGCAATTCATCTATTCTCTCCAGCAAAGCCATCCGTCCATCCGTTACTCGACACTGGTCATTGTTCGGCACGCCGCTACATTTGCCGAGCTGACGGGCGTCATTACGTTCGGCGATGATATTGCGCTGGAGGTGTGGGAAGACTTGAACTTCGCCACGCGGACGATCCAAGGCTACAGCTATGCCGTCAACAAGGGCGGCCAACGGCTCTATTGGTATGATCCCCAACCCCATCCGAACGATCCTTCATTGGCGTCAAGCCATCCGCATCACAAACACGTTCCGCCGGAAATCAAGCGTCACCGCATCCCCGCACCCGATTTAAGCTTTGATCAGCCCAATTTGCCTTTTCTGATCGGGGAGATCGAACGCCAGTTGCTGGCTGGGCGGTGACATGGACGAGCAGGGTTGTGAGTGTGGGCAGCGAATTGCTCATGGTCACAGGCTTTCGTTGCCTCCTTCTTCGCGCTTTCGCACTGCCGTGTCAAGCAAAAAGCGAGAACAGCGCCATGCTGATCTTGCGCATCACCCGCCTGCCAAATGGCACTCAACAAAGCCGGCTACTCGCGATCCTGCACATGCTCTTTGCCCAGTGCAATCAACTCTCCTGCGCTAGTGAGTTGCGCAACGTGCCCCCTATAATCACCAACAGGCCCACAACAGCGAGTGCTATCGTGGGCCTGTTGGAACTGACCCGGCTCTCATGCGCAAACCGGGCCACAACGCCTATGAAACGAACAGATAGCCGTTACACCAACTCCGCCAGCTCCTGCTCCAGCGACGGCTGCTCGGCGCCGGCGTGGATGAACTCCTCGGTCATGCGCCGCGCCTCGTCGTCGGTGAACTGCTTGGGCGGCGACTTCATGAAGTAGGAGGACGGCGCCGCGATGGGGCCAGCCAGGCCGCGGTCCATAGCCAGCTTGGCGCAGCGCACCGCGTCGATGATCACGCCGGCCGAGTTGGGCGAGTCCCACACCTCCAGCTTGACCTCCATCTGCAAGGGCACGTCGCCGAAGGCGCGGCCTTCCATGCGGATGTGGCACCACTTGCGGTCGGTCAGCCACGGAATGTAGTCGCTGGGGCCAACGTGGACGTTGCCCGCGCCCAGGTCGTAGGGCAACTGGCTGGTGACCGCGTTGGTCTTGGAGATCTTCTTGCTCTCCAGCCGCTCGCGCTCCAGCATGTTGTAGAAGTCCATGTTGCCGCCGAAGTTGAGCTGGTAGGTGCGATCCAGATGCACGCTGCGATCCTTGAACAGGTTGGTCAGCACGCGGTGGGTGATGGTGGCGCCGACCTGGCTCTTGACGTCGTCGCCGATCACCGGTAGCTTGGCATCGCGGAAGCGCTTGGCCCAGTAGGGCGAGCTGGCGATGAAGACCGGAATGCCGTTGACGAAGCCGCAGCCGGCCTCGATGGCCTGCTCGACGTACCACTTGGTGGCCATCTCCGACCCGACCGGCATGAAATTGACGATCACGTCGGTCTTGGTGTCGCGCAGGATGCCGATCACGTCGTCGGTGGGGCCTTCGGCCTTGGTGACTACGGTGCTGACGTACTTGCCCAGGCCGTCGTGGGTCATGCCGCGGCTGACGGGCACGTTCATGTAGGGCACGTCGGCGAACTTGATGGTGTTGTTGGGATGGGCCCAGATCGCTTCGCTGAGGTCCTTGCCCACCTTGTCCACGGTCACGTCGAACGCGGCCGTGAACTCGATGTCGCGCACGTGGTAGCCGCCCAGCGTGGCGTGCATCAGGCCGGGGATCTCGGCGTCATCGGCGGCGTTCTTGTAATAGTGGACACCCTGGACCAAGGCGGCCGCGCAGTTGCCCACGCCAACCAACGCAACGCGAACTTTTTTGTTAGACTTAGCCATGTTCTTGCAAATACTCCTGTTGAATCTTCAAAGCTGTTGAGCATTCCTTGCTCACTACGGCGCAATTATAGTCAGAACGACCTTGCAACGTTAGTTTATAACACCGCTCGTCGCTGTTAGTTTTCATTTTCACCAAGCCCCCTGCATAATTCATCCACGCCGCACCGTCTGACGGCAGAGCTTTGACGCTGCCTGGCTGCGGTGTTATACTGGCTCTGCCGATTCTTTGTTGACCCATGAGCCACGCGACCATGATCACTTTCGAGCACGTTACTTATCGCTACCCCCAGCCGGCTGGCAGCCGGCCGCTGGCCCCGGCGTTGAACGACCTGTCGCTGCACATCGACGAGGGCGAGCTGGTGCTGGTGGTCGGGTCGTCGGGCGCGGGCAAATCCACCTTCTTGCGCTGCCTCAACGGCCTGACGCCCCACTTTTACGGCGGCCAGCTCAGCGGGCAGATACGGGTGGCCGGCCGCGATCCCGTGACTCTCGGTCCTCAGAGCATGGCCCACACGGTCGGCATGGTCTTTCAAGACCCCGAGACCCAGTTCGTGGCCGACCAGGTGGAGGACGAGCTGGTCTTCGGCATGGAAAGCCAGGCCCTGCCGCCGGCCTTGATGCGCAAGCGCGTCGAGGAGGTGCTGGACCAGCTCACCATCGCCCACCTGCGCGGCCGCCGGCTCAGCACCCTCTCCGGCGGCGAAAAACAGCGCGTGGCTATCGCTGCCGTGCTGACCATGAACCCCGAAGTGCTGGTGCTGGACGAGCCCACCTCCCAGCTCGATCCGCAGTCGGCCGAGGAGGTGCTGGTGGCCATCCGCCGGCTGAACGAAGACCTGGGCCTGACGGTCATCCTGGCCGAGCACCGCCTGGAACGCGTTGTCCAGTTCGTCGACCGAGTGCTCTACCTGCCCGACGTGGGCCAGCCGCTGCTGGACGATCCGCGCGCTGTCATGGCCGCCATCGCGCTCAACCCGCCGCTGGTGGCTTTGGGCAAGGCCAAGGGCTGGCAGCCGCTGCCGCTGACCGTCAAGCAAGCCCGCCGTTTCCTGCCGCGCGACCTGCGTTCGCTGGCGGTGGAGCGCAGCGTTGCGGCCGAAAGCGCCACCCTGGCCGATCGCCCGCCCAGCCCGGCTGTGGCCGGCGCTGCGCCGTTGGTGTCCGTCGAGGGCGTCTCCTTCAGCTACGCCGGCCGCGAGGCGCTGCAC
>JBAQCH010000165.1:0-5418 GCA_049294015.1 Anaerolineae bacterium | reverse complement strand
GCCCAACCCGGCGCAGGCGCGGCTGGCGCGGCTGCTGGCCAGCCGTATGCGCACCCTGGCCGGCCTGCGCGAGACGCCCAAGTTCACCATCGTGCGCCTGCTGGGCATCGTGCGCCAGATGATGCTGCAGAGCGGCGCGGAACTGGCCGCGGCCGGTTTGCTGGCCCAGGCGGACGACATCTTTTTCCTGCGCTTCGAAGAGCTGGCAGCAGAGAACGATGAGGGAGGAAGGATGAATGATGAACGGGGGAGAAGGTCGTGGCGGGCGCTGGCGGCCCAGCGACGCCAGGTCTATGAACGTGAGCTGCGGCGCCGGCAGATACCGCGCGTTCTGTTCAGCGATGGCGTGGCGGTCTATGAAGGGCTGGGCGCGGACAGCGACGACGGCGCGCTGAGCGGCAGCCCGGTGTCGCCCGGCGTGGCCGAGGGGATCGTCCATGTGCTGTTCGACCCGCGCGACGCGCAGCTAGCCCCGGGCGAGATCCTGGTCTGCCCCGGCACCGATCCGTCGTGGACGCCGCTTTTCCTGACGGCCGGCGGCCTGGTGATGGAAGTCGGCGGACTGATGACGCACGGCTCAGTAGTCGCGCGCGAGTACGGCATTCCGGCTGTCGTCGGCGTGCATGAGGCGACGCAGCGCCTCCAGACCGGCCAGCGGGTGCGGGTGGATGGAACGGCGGGGCGGGTGGTGGTGATTGGGGAAACGATGAACGATGAGTGATGAATGATGAATGGGGAATGGGCAATGGGAGAATTGGTAAATTGGTGAACGAGCGACGCTCTGAAGATGAGGCGCGAATCGGGGAGTCACTCCTCCGATCCGCGCCTTCTGCTAATCCGCGGTTCTACGCCCACTGCACTCGCTTTTCCACCGGCAGCCCCAGCGCTAGCGCGATCTCCTGGCCGTGGTCCAGCTCGTGCATGGCCATGACGCGGAAGATGCCGCCGACGGAGGTCTCAAAGCCGGCCGGATGCAGGCCGCGCACGGCCAACTGCTCGTCGCTCAGGCTGTCCAGCAGGGCCAGGCTGTCGACGCGGCTGGCTTCCAGGCTGGCCAGCAGATCAGGGATGGCGCGCTCCTGCTGCTTGGCCACCTGGCGCTGGTTCCAATAGTCCAGCGAGAAGCCATCGGGCAGCGGCTGGCCGGCCAGAAAGCGCTGCACGGTGCCTTGCAGGCCGCGCTCGGCGCCGGCCAGATGGGCCAGCAGGTCGTGGACGTTCCAGGCCGGGTTCTCAGTCGAGGCGACAGCCTGCTCAGGGCCGATCTGCTGCGCAACCGAGAAGAGGTAGGCGCGCGACTCGGCCAGTTCGGTGTGGATGCGTTGTTTGCGGTCGGTCATGCTTTTGCTCCGAAAAATACGTGGCGGACAGGTCTAGCCTTGGTCCGAGCCAGCAGTCGCTGCGTTGCTGCGGGTTGTCCGGCGTGCGCGCGGCTTGCTGGTCGCAGAGCCTGAGGCAGGCTTTGGTTTAGCTGCGGGTCGCTTCTTCCTGGGCTTAGCGGTCGCAGAAGCGGCTGGCTTGGCTGCCGGCCGCTTCTTCTTGGGCTTAGCGGCCGCAGACGCGGCTGGCTTGGCTGCCGGCCGCTTCTTCTTGGGCGCCGGCTTGGAGGTGGACGACGACGGCTTGGCTTTGGGCCGTTTCTTGCCGCTGCTGGACGCGCTGGGCCGCTTGCCGGTGGTCTTTCTCGGCTTTTTCTTGGTGGTCTGGCGGCGGCGTTTGGGGGCGGGCTTGTCCAACATCGAGAGAATCGTATCGACAACAGGCGCGGCTTTCTCCGGGTCTACGCCAAGCTTCTTGGCCACGGCCTTAACCATCTCGTCCTTGGCCATCTCCACCAGATCAGGTTTCTTGCCCCCGTCGAAGAGGTTGACCAGGTCGCCGACGTCGAAGCGTTCGGCCATCTGCACATCACTCTGATCTGCGCCAGCCTCGCGTGCCTCCAATGCGTCGCGCACGGCGTTCCAGGCGGCTTCTGCATCAGCGGCCGACAAGCCCGATTGCGCCGCCAATGCGCCGACATTGTTTTGCGCACCCTCACCGGCGTTGGGGTCCCGGTCATCCATTGCGGGTGTCTGGGCCATAGCCACACTCCTTTCAACGACTCAGTTGCCTACCAAGGCGCGGGCAAAGAATAACACGTTGGCCGGCCGCTCGGCCAGTCGGCGCATGTAGTAGGGATACCAGCGCGTGCCGTAAGGGATGTAAACCCGCATGCGGTAGCCCTGGTCGGCCAGTTGCTGTTGCAGGTCACGGCGGATGCCGTACAACATCTGGAACTCGAAGCGATCTGGCGCGATGCCGCGGTGATGGGCGTAGGCCTTGGTCCAGTTGATGATCCTGTGGTCGTGGCTGGCGACGGCCGGGTACGTGCCAGGATAGGCGGCCTGGCTGTCCAGCATCAGCCGGATCAGCCGCGTCATGTTCTGGTCGACATCGGCCTTGTCCTGGAAGGCTACGGCCGGCGGCTCGTCGTAGGCGCCCTTACACAGCCGCAGGTGCGCCATGCCCTGAGACATCAGCTCGCGCACATCCTCCTCGCTGCGGTAGAGGTAGGCCTGGATGACCACGCCCAGGTTCGGAAACTCGGCGCGCAGCCGGCGGTAGATGGCCAGCGTGCGGTCGGTGACGGGCGAGTCCTCCATGTCGATGCGCACGAAGTTGCCCAGCCCGGCCGCAGCCTGGACGATACGCCGCACGTTGTGGTAGCAGAAATCGTCGTCCACCGCCAGGCCCATGGCTGTCAGCTTGATGGAGATGTTAGAGTTGACGCCGGCCTGCTGGATGGCCTGCAAGGCGCGGATGTATTCGTCAGCGTTGGCGGCGGCCTCGGCCTGGTTATGGACGTGTTCGCCCAGATAGTCCAGCGTGGCCAGCAGGCCGGCCGCGTTGCTGGCCCGGATGGCGTCGATCGCGTCGGGCAGCGTCTCGCCGGCCACGAAACGCCGGGCCATACGGCGGCTGATGGGCAGGCCGACGATGACATCCTGCATCTGGGGGCTTTTCGACAAGGCAATGAAGATGTGGCGCAAAGGTGATGCCATAGGTACTCCTTGGCGGGAACGACTGGTTTCAGTGGTGCACGATTCTCACGCCAAGACGCCAAGGGGATCTGCCTTCCTTTGCGGTCTTTGCGCCTTGGCGTAAACCAAAATCGTGCAGTACTGAGTTCGGGTGCTATCTGTCCTATTGTGCCTCAAAACTGCTATTTCGTCTATGGCCTAGATCATAAAAACGCCTCTTTTTTCGCCCTCTTGTTTGACCGCGGCCCCATCCTGTGCTACACTCCCCAAAACCAACTCCCCCACTCGCAGCCAATCGCCATTCACCAACTCATCGTTCATCATTCATCGTTCTCCCGGAGCCCCGTCCGATGCGCATCGAAGACTTCCCTCGCCCCAAAGACGACAACGGCCGCGGCGTCCATTGGTCGGCCCGGCTGTACCACGACGTGATCCAGCCCAACCCGGACTACTGGATCGACCAACTGGTCGCCATGAAGATCAAGTGGGTCAAGCTGCTGGACGATGGCGGCGGATCGGCCATGGCCCTGTGCCGTAAGCTGGTGGCGGCCGACATCATGCCTGTGGTGCGGCTGTTCATGGCGCAGCTCAACCCCAGCTATCTGACCAGTCGCGAGCTGGACACCGTCAGCCGCTACGTGGACGAGGGGGTGTACTACTTCGAAAGCAACAACGAGCCGGACCTGCCGGCCGAATGGAAGAACGACCAAAAGCCCCCCAACTGGCTCGATATCGTGGTCAACAACTTCATCCGCGACGCCGACGGCGTGCTGCCGCGCGGCGGCCTGCTGGCCTTGCCCGCCATGGGGCCAGGCTCGCGCGACAATCCCATCAGCCTGGTGGTGCAGAAGGGCCGGCGCGATCTGTTCGAGCGCGGCTGCTGGGTCGCGATCCACAACTACACGCTCAACCACCCGTTGGACTATCCTTACGACGACGTCAACCAAGCAGGACGGCCGCTGACCCAGGAGGAGTTCGACGCGTACGGCCGCTGGCAGTACAGCCACCTGAGCTACGCCCAAATCCAAGCCCAGGGCATCCCCCTCAGCGCGGAGGACTACGCCAAGTTCAACCGCTGGGCCTGGGATGGCCGCTCCATGGAGATGGTCAATCAGGTGCGCGCCAGCAACAAGAACCCCGGCCAAACCGTTTTGCAGGACGCCAATTGTTTCAACGGCTACAGCGCGGCGGGCACTATGATATTCGATGCGCTGGGCTTTCACGTGCCGGTGATCAGCACCGAGGGCGGACCGGTGGTCGGCTGGGGCGACGACAACCGCTACGCCAAGGTCAGCCCCGATACCCAGAAGGAAATGCAACTGGGAATCGTGCGTTATTTGCAGTCCGAAGCGCCGCCCTGGTACTTCGCCATGTGTACCTGGCTGCTGGCCTCGCGGCCGCTGGGCGATTTCAACCCTACGTGGGAGCAGATGTCCTGGTACACGTCGGCTTGGGATAGTCAGTTTGGGCTGACGGGTGAGCTGCCCATTGTGCAGGCGCTGCGCGACGAGCCTTCCGTGGTGCGCGCTGAGCTGCAGCCGGGCCGCGGGGTGCTCCAGGGCGTGGCCCGCCGCACCGATGGCCAGCCCATCGCCGGCCTGGCCCTCACGCTGACGGGCCTCAACCGCGAGCTGAACACCAGCAGCGACGCGGCGGGCGCGTTCCGCTTCGAGCGGCTCAGCGCTGGCGCCTACGAGCTGCGCAGCGGCGACCGGGTGCTGCAAACCGGCATTGCGCTGGAGAACGACGATGCGACGGTCAACCTGGAGGTGACTTTGGACGCAGGACAGCAAAGCAGCATCGAGGGGCTGGTCAGCGACACCGCCGGCCGGCCGCAGGTCAACGCGGCTGTCAGCGTGGGCAGCGGCCAGCAGCAGGGGACCACGGTGCAGACCGACAGCGCGGGCCGCTACCGGGTGACCGGCCTGCCGGCCGGCTCCTATTGGGTCATCACCGGCGACGGCAGCGCAGCGGTTGCCGGCATCCGGCTGGACGGCTGGAACAGCCGCGTGGCCAACCTCACCGTGCCCGCGCCGGCCGGCTATCGCTACGTCGTGACCAGCCAACGGCTGCTGTCCAAACAAGAGACCGGCAACGACCGTAAGTTCTTTGGCCGGGTGCTGAACGAGACCGGCGAGGGCCTCAACGGCATCACCGTCGAGATGGCCTGGACCGGAGCCGCGCCTGGCACGCAGTTTCCACAGATCATTACCCCGCGCGATGCGTTCAAGCTGGCCGGCAACTTCGAGTTCCTGCACAGCCCTGGCGCGTTTGTGCTGCGCGTGGTGCAGGCTGCCTGGCCCAGCGACGAGACCGGCCCGCTGCCGACCGTCAACGTGCCCGGCCGCGAGGGCGATCCGATCAGCTATGAGGTCAACTTCCAGTTGCGGCCCACGGG
>JBAQCH010000164.1:0-7648 GCA_049294015.1 Anaerolineae bacterium | reverse complement strand
CACGCTGCCTGGCCGGCCGGCCGCTGCTGCACGTCGAACAGCAACTGGTGTGCGCCGCCGGGGATGGCCGGGATATCTGGCCCCAGGCTGCCCTGCCAGCGCACTGTCACCAGCGAGCTGTGGACGGTGGACGGCAGGTTGACGAACTGGGCGGTAGGGGCTTGCAGCAGGCTGAAGGCGTCGACGAACGCGTGCGCTCCGTGCCAGCGGAAGGGGCTGCGGATGCGGGCAAACAGGGTCATCGTGCCGCCTTGGGCTGTGGCTCCCAGGCGCAGGTTGGCCCAGCGGCTCTCGGTGAAGTTGCGGCGGTCCTCGAACCAGACGACGCTGGACGCCAGCGGGTCCACGCCGCCGGTGGGATCGATGCCCAGCATCTTGGCGATGTAGACGCCGGGCGGGCAGTCGTTGGGGATTGCGCTGCCGCCGCAGAGGCTGACCATCCAGGCGCTCAGGCTGTAGGCCACGCCCGGCGTCACCGCGGTCTGCTGGTAAACCACTGTGTCAAAAGGCTTGCCGGGCAGCGGCGGCGTCTCGATGTCTTCCGACAGAAACACCATGCTGTCTTCGCCCTCGATGCGCTCGACGAAGCCGGAGCCGCCGCAACTGCCGGCGAACTTGATGCGAGTGCTGTTCAGCTCAGGCCGGCCGGCCAGCAGCAGCGCGGTCCACCCGTCGGGAACCAGGCCATCGATGCCCGGCCGCGCGCTGTAGCCCTGGCTGCATTCGAAGCCGGGGTTGGTGAGGGGAGGGGCTTGAGGCGTGGCGGGGCCGGCTGCCAACGTGGCGGCGGCGCTCAACGCCGCCAGCAGGGCAAGGCTCAGCGCTGCCAGGCCGAGGCGGCGCAGCAATGCAATCATGGGGATCGAACCTCCGGTCGCAGAGTGGCGCCATCATGCCACAGGTCGAGAAGAACTGCCAAACCCAAGGCGCAGCGTCTGCCGCTGCAACTTGCCACGCACCCCCACCTGATGTACAATGCCTCCCGGTCGTGCTAGGCGGGGCGCTAGCGGTGCCCTGTACTCGCAATCCGCTATAGCGGGGCTGAATTCCCACTCCGAGGGCTCGACGGCTGCTGGGACTGCTGGGCTAAGTAGCGTTGAAGGCTGGGTCCTGTGCGGCGCGGACCTGTGAACCTGGTCAGGGCCGGAAGGCAGCAGCCATAAGCGGTTACCCGTGGGTGCCACGGGGCAGCCTGGCCTGAGCTGGCTGGTTCGGCAAGCCGGTGGTCGCAGTTCGACGAGGGGTGCACGACCAGGAATCATGAGCGGCGAGTCTGCGAAGGCTCGCCGCTTTGGTTTGGGGGTGGTAGAGTGGTAGATTGGTAGATTGGGGCGTGGTACAGCCGACAGGCTTGCCTCGTAGGCGCGCCTGTCGCCAGTCGAGTCCGCACGCCCACGTACGGACTGGCCGATCTGATGAAGGTTAAGAAAATGATCCGGCAATTGAGCTGGGGCGTCGCCGCCGATTGATGAAGGTTAAGAAAATGTTCCGGTAATCGCGCCGTGGCGTCGCCGCCGATTGAAATCGGCGTCTGACACACACGAAGCATGCTAAAGCAAGCTCAGTCGCGCGCACAACAGCTTGCTTCAGCATGCTTTGAGGGTGTCAGCCTGCGGTTTCAACCGCAGGCGGCGCTGCGGCGAGATTACCGGGATAATTCCTTAACCTTCATAAGATAACGCCCGATGGGGCCAGTCGTGCTACAATGACATCTGGGCCGGGCTGGTTCGGCGGCGCGCAACGGGAACAACCCGAGGAACAGGAACGACAACAACGGGTTTCGGGTGTTGGTCGTCCACGACTCTCGCTGAAGCTCGCAGACCCTGCGGGTTGCGGAAAACCCGCAGGGTCGCTGCGATGAACACGTCCCCGCCAGAAATGGGCAATGCCACAAGGCTGCCGTTGCCCCGCGGCGTACCTACGAGAGACGGCGCAGCCCGGTCCCGGCCTGCCGTACCCGCGGCGGGGCAAAAATCATCCTGGCCTAGCCCCTGCATCTGCAACACGGTGCTTGGGCTGGGCCGCCCTGTCTTTATCCGGGTTGCGCCAACTGCCCAGCCGGTTGCCGAGATTGGTGACGATCAGACTGACGTGTCGATATTGCCCCTGCTGGAACAGGCCGAGCTCCTCGCAGACCAGCAGCGTCTTGCGCAGCTCAGCCAGCAGTGTGTCGGCCTCGATCAGGTGCTCCTCGCTATAGCGCTTGTCGTAGACAGCCGCGATCAGCTCGTGTTGCAGGTCGAATACCTGTTTTTGTAGCCGCTGCGCCAGGCCGAAGCGGTGCTCGCGCGGGAACTTGTTGGTGGCAGGGATCAGCCAGAGCAGCAGGTCATGGAGCAGGGTGAAGATGGGAGATTGTTGCATGGTGAACTCCTGACCGGCGACGTTTTTCGCCCGGTGGTTGGAAACCCACCGGCTGACAGCACGAAGCGGCCACAGCCGCCGGACTCCAGGCCCTGAGGGGCCTTCGTACTTTCAGCCAGATGGTTTCAACCTCTGATTCCGGCTGCGCTCATTCGTCGAGCGGTGGTAGGCGGCGGATAGACGCGCAGCGAGCGGAACATGGCGCGGCGCAGGTGGAGGGTCTGGCCGTGCTTGGCGTGGTTGACCCAGCCCTTGGCTGAGGCGGTGACGTCGGCCAGCGGGATCTCCCCGGCGGCATAGGCCGCCAGCAGCGCCTTGAAGCGGCGACGGTAAGCGATGCTCTTGCGGCGCTTGATGCGCCGGTGGGTGGGGAAGACCTGGAAGCCCAGGAAGGGGATACCTTCGGTCACCGGCTGAGGATGGCAGCGCGCCTCGTGCAGCGTCAGGCGCAGGCCGGCCAGGTAGGCGACGACAGCCGCGCGCCAGGCCCAGAGCGTGGCCTTGTCGTCGGCGAAGAGCAGGAAGTCGTCCACGTAGCGCAGGTAGGCCCGGCATTTGAGCTGCCGCTTGACGAAGTGGTCCAGCCCGTTGAGGCAGACGTTGGCCCAGAACTGGCTGGTCAGGTTGCCGATGGGCAGGCCCCGGGGACGGTTGAGTGCGAACAGGTCGTCGCCCGGGAAGTAGACCATGTCGTAGGCGCCGCTGAGCACCCCGCGACCGCTGTCGAGGATGGTCTGGCACAGCGCCAGCGTGTCGGGATCGACGACGACCCGGCGGATGGCATCCATCATCAACGCGTGGTCGATGGCGGGGAAGAACTGCACCACGTCGCACTGTAGGACGTAGCGATACTGCCGGGCGTACTGCTGGCAGCGGTCCAGCGCGGCGTGGGTGCCCTTGCCGCGGCGGTTGGCGTAGCTGTCGTGGATGAAGCGCCGCTCGAAGAGCGGCTCGATCACGTTGCACAGCGCATGATGCACCACGCGATCGCGGAAGGGAGCGGCCGAGATCAGCCGGCGTTTGGGCTCATGGATGGCGAAGGTGACGTAAGGGCCAGGACGATAGCGCTTCTCCTCCAGCTCCGCTTGCAGCGCTAGCAGGTTATAGTCCAGGTCCATCTCGAAAGTCGCGGCCGGCGGCTGGCCGCGCTTGCCCCGCCGCGCCTTGCGCCACGCCAGCCACAGGTTGTCCCAGTCGCAGATCTGCGGGTACAGATGTCGATAATACTTGCCCATGCGAGCACACGCCCTTCGCGATCTTCGCGCTTCGTGCCTTCGCCACCTTCGCGCGTTCGTGGTCCAAACCCACGCGCGAAATTTGTGTGATTCGCTGCGCTGCCACGGCAGCGCAGCGAGGGCAGAGGGCTCAAGGCAGAAACCAGGAACCCGGAATCAGAAGCCAGAAATCAGAAGCCAGAAGCCGGAACTAGCCGGAACGAGAGACGGGGACGACCAACACCCGAAACCCGAAGTCGTCGAGCCCGGGCCCCGGGTTGACCCCGTAGCGCGCCGCCGAACCGATGTTCTTTTCATCGTTCCAGTAAGCGCCGCCGGCCAAATCGTACCATATGATGCTTTTATCGCCATCATCTGTGTTGGTCCATTCCCACACGTTGCCGGCCATGTCCCAGACGCCCGACGGTGTCTTGCCATCGGGGTACATGTCCACCGGCGTCGTCTGGCCCAGGCCGCTTTCCTCGCTGTTGGCGCGGGCAGGGTCGAACGTCGCGCCCCAGGGATAGGTCTGCGAACCGGCCACTTGCCGCCATTCCTCTAGCGTGGGCAGGCGCGCCTGGACAGCCCGGCCAGCGGCTTGCAGCTTGCCGCTCAGCCAGGCGCAGTAGGCGACCGCCTCGTACCAACTGACGCCCACCACCGGCTGGGTGGGACGGTTGAAGCGGCTGTCGTCCCAGTAGCGGGGCGCTGGCCGTTCGCTGCGCCAGAGAGAGGACAACTCTGACTTGGCGTTCTGCGACCACCACGGCTTGTCCTGCCGGTAGCCGCCCTCGTCCATGAAGCGTTTGAACTCGCGGTGGGTCACCGGGTAGCGGCCGATCTCGCCCAGGCCAGGGATCTCCACGAAATCGTCCATCTTGGGCTCGGTTGGCTCCAGGTCGGCCAGCAGCAGGCCGGCGTCCAGGCGCTGGCGGGCCAGTGTCTTGGCGTCGATGGCGGGGTCGTCCAGCCGGCCGCGCTGCATGGCCTGGCGCAGCAGGACGGGCATGTCTTTTATGACATCGCTGACGACCGCTGAGTCGGACTGGCGGACACGATCAAGTCCCAGCAGGCGAAGATAAGCCTCTCCGAACAGCAGGACGCGGCGGCGCATGGCCTCTGTGGTTACGCTCTGTCCGTGGGTGAGTTCGTAGATTGCGAGCAGCGCGTAGTTTGGGGCATTCTGGACAAAGATTTGGTGGCCCAGGGATAAAAGGATCACCTCACGCCAGTTGGGGTCGTCAACCGTGGATCGTATGCGCTTGACGTGTTCGGGGTTCAGCGCAATGTCGCGAGCAGCCAGGTATTCTTGGAAGGTTCGGTGCGGAAACTCATACAGCTTCTTCGGATCTGTAGCCAGCAGCAGGCCGGAGCGGGCGTCGATGAACATAAGCACTTGTTCGGCCCACGCCGTAGCCTTGACGCGCTCCTCAGGATGCTTAGTCAGATACAGGTCGCGCAGTCTCGCAAACAATTTCTCGAAGGAGATGGTGGCTTTATCGGTCGGTCTTGTTGCGCCGTGCTGCTCATAGGCCAATCGGTTCAGTAAGGTGTGCAGAGGGTCCAGGTTCTCGAAGCCCGCCCTGCGCATCAGCTTTTCCAGATCAGTGTCGTCCCCGCTGTCATCCTGGCGGATCGTCTCCCACTCGTAGAGCAGCACCTTGATCGACTCCTCATACAAGCCTGCGCGGCTGCCCGGCAGGCCGCTCTGGTAGTTCAGGCGCGCCATCATGGTCAACAGCAGCGGCGTGCCGGCCATCTTGCGCAGCTCAGGACGAGTGGGATCGTCGATGGCGCGTTGCAGATCATGCTGTTTCGCCGAAACCCGTTCCTGCATGTCACGCTTCTTCGACGGGTCGCCCGGCGCAGCCTCCAGCACCCAGCGCAGTTCGTCGTGCCAGCGTTGCACAAAGGCGTCAATGCTGGCTTTGCTCAACGGAACCAGCGTGAATTTCGGCAGCGGCAGTTGATAACTGCCGTCGCGATAAGGGAGTTCACGGCACGTGACGATCATGGGCACGCTGCCGTGGCTTTCGCAAAAGCGCTTGATGGCCTTAACGATTTTCTCGCGTTGGGACTTGTCCGGCACCTCGTCTAGCCCGTCGAGCAGGATGAGCGCCGTGGGTGGGGACGCGTTGATATGGTCCAGCAAGTAGGTGCGCGCTCGCTCTTCGCCCATGTCCCCCGTCTCCCGCAACACCCGAATGCATTCCTTCAGCAGATCGTCGGCCACGCCGGCCGCGTTCTGTGGCAGACGTTTCGCCCATTTGCTCAAGGCGATGCGAATCGGCAGAAGCCACTGCTCGAAGAGACCGTCCAGGCCGCTGCGCCAATCGGCGTCGGCTTCATCCAGGCCCGGCACAGCTTCTGCGGCCAACATGCCGGCGATGCGGCGGGTCAGCGTGCTTTTGCCGCTGCCGGGGCCGCCCAGCAGCGCCAGTTGCTTGTTCTCTCGGATAGCCTCGAAAACTGTCACAGGCTCAAATGCCTGCTGCAGCGCTGCTGGCTCGATGCCCAACGCCTTGAGCTTCTCGCCCCGCTCCTCACGCCCTCCCAGTTGGTCGCGCCTTTGCTCTTGCATGCTGCTGATCAGTTCGTCGGGCAAATCTCCTTCCCAGTCGTGCTGTCTTGGCCCTCCAGGCGCCAGGCCCATCAACGCTTTTTTGACTTGAGGGCGTCTGGCTGGCGGAACGTCAAGGCGATCCAGCACCCGCTGTAAGGTCAACCGCTGATCGATATCCAGGTCGACGTAGACGCGCTGCAGCCGAAAGCTCCTCGGAGCTGGGCCGGCGGCGTCGGGCGGCCTGACATCTTGGACGCGCTTTTCCTCCAGGGGCAGCCTGTTGCACTGAGCGTACAGGCCGCGCAGGTAGCTCTTCTCCCAGGCTTCCAGGCGCATCTGCTCAGGGCGCTGGATGGCTTGGGCTGTGCGCTCTGGCAGGTCGTCCAGCGTCAGAGCGATCTGTTGGGCCAGTTCGATCAACTCGGTTGGTTGCGGGGGGTGGATGGCGCCTCGCTTAGCGTCACGCCGGAATTCGCGCAGCGCCGGCCCCCACAGCTCATCTCTGGCCAGCAATTCGGTCAGCTTTTCGAAGAACAGATCCATCGGGACGGTCAGGTCTCCCGATCGGCCGCTAGCGAACTTAGCCTGGTACTCAGCGCGCAACGCGTCTATATCCAAGGTCAGGTCGGTCAACAGGGCTCGCGCCACCTGGGCCAAGAAAGGTGGGAACTGGAACAGCGCGCTGTGATCCTGGCCGGTTTCCAGCTTGATCTGCGCGAGCGCCGGCTGCATCTCCTTGGTCGCTGCCTCTACGAAGCTTTCCATTTGCGCCGCACGTTGCACGGTTTCCTTGTCCAGCTTAGCACGGGCGTCTCTGAGCTCCTTGGACGGCCTGCCCAAAGCGGTGTCCAGCGTCCTAGACGCGCTGTCCGCCGCATTGTCTATGGCCTTGCCAAAGGTCTTGCTTAGCAGTTGGTCCAGGATCTTGGCGCCGATGATGGTTGATAATGGTTCAGTCATGATCCCTCCTCAGGAAGGTGATTGTGCGGTGGGGCGGGCCATCCACGAATTGGGGCCACGAATGCACGAACAGCGCGTTCCCTCATGCGAGGAGTAACGTGCCATGCGGGCACGTGCCTAATTCGTGCATTCGTGGTTCGCATTCGTGGATGGCCGTTGCATCATCACTGCACGATAATCTCACGCACGACAAAGGCGTCTTCTGAACGCAAGCCAAACGGCCCGCCGCTCGTCATCAACCGCTCTCCATCGGTCGCCCGGTACAGCCCGACGATCAGCCGGTACGTCCCTGGCGCCAGGTCGTCGGGCAAGCGCAGCGTGTGCCGGTCGCGCGCCAGCTCGCCGGGCTGCCACTGCGACGTGGGGTAGCGGCCCTGCAACGGCTCTTCTTCCAGGCTGGCCGCCACCTGGCCGTCCCGATCCAGCAACTGCACCACCACCACCAGCGGCTCCGCGACGAAATCAGACGCGGCCTGCCAGAGCAGCTCCAGCGGGATCGCGTCGCCGGGGCTGACCACCGCGGCCGGCGTCGCGGCCTCGACCAGGC
>JBAQCH010000163.1:0-11292 GCA_049294015.1 Anaerolineae bacterium | reverse complement strand
GGAAACGCTGGCGCGGCGCACAATCACCGCGCCGATGCCGCTGGCGGTGAAGAGCGCATGGACCAAATCCGCGTCGCTGACGCCGCGCGCCTCCTGCAGGGTAAGCAGCACCGCCGGCAGGATGCCGGCCGAGCCGGCCGTCGGGGTTGCCACGATGCAGCCCATGCCCGCGTTGACCTCGTTGACCGCCATGGCGCGCGCCACGGCCCGGCTGAGGATCGGACCGGTCAGCGGCTCGTGCCCGTCGTCCAGCCAGTTCCAGAACTTGTAGGCGCTGCCGCCGCTGATGCCGCTGATCGACATAACGGGTTCGGCGATGCCCAGGCTGGCCGCGCGCTGCATGATCTCCAGCCGCTTGGCCATGCGGCTCAGCAGATACTCGCGCGGCTTGCCGGTGTTGGCCATCTCGGCCTGAATGACGATTTCGTGCAGAGGTCCGCCGCTTTCGCTGGCTTGGGTGACGAGTTGGGCGATGGAGTCGAACATGGGGCACGTTCCGTGAAGGGTGATGGTGGATCAGGCGGGTTCGCCAGCTGCCATTTTACCATAAGCAGCGCCGGGCTGGAAACCGGAGCAGGGCCATCCACGAATGCCTGAGCCATCCACGAATGCCTGGGGCGGCCGCGAATACACGAATGATGCGCACATACAGTGGGGTATAGACGCCATTCGTGCATTCGTATTGCGTCAGCATTCGTGGATGGCCCGCCGCCAATATCACTCAAGTAGCGTACAATTCACGTGACGATTACCGACAGGCGGGGTTAAGCGAGGTATAGTCGTTCTGGATTGGGCGCGGCTGGCGCGCCCCGTCGCCCCGAATCCTGGTTCTAAGCACTGCGTTTTGCGCAGCAACTGTCTCCCCATCTGGAGGTGTTTCATGACCAAACAAGGCACGCAATCGGCGATTCAGTTCTCCGATCCGCCCTTCATTCGCTCGCTCTTCGGCAGCACCCGCTGGGCATGGCTTTGGCTGATTGTCCGGCTTTACGTGGGCTATTCCTGGCTCAGCTCGGGCTGGGGCAAGGTAGGCAATCCGGCCTGGACCGAGACGGGCGTGGCGCTCAAAGGCTTCTGGGAGCGGGCCGTGCTCATTCCCGATGCGCCGGCTCGGCCTGCGATTGCCTTCGACTGGTATCGGGCGTTCCTGCAGGGGCTGCTGGACGGCGGCCATTACACGTGGTTCGCCAAACTGATTGTGGTTGGCGAGGTTGCGATCGGCGTCGCGCTCATTCTGGGCGCCTTCGTTGGTGTGGCCGCTTTTGCCGGCGGCTTGATGAACTGGAACTTCATGATGGCCGGCACAGCCAGCACCAATCCGCTGTTGTTCCTGCTCTCGATCGTGTTGATCCTGGCCTGGAAGACGGCCGGCTGGTACGGACTGGATCGTATCCTGCTGCCGCTATTGGGCACGCCCTGGCAGCCGGGCAGGGTCTTTGAAGGCGACGAGGGGGTGGCCGGCGCCGCGCCGGCCGAAGCGTAATCAGCTTTGGTCTGTGCCTGGCCGGATCGTGTCATTCCGGCTAGGTACAGCCCACGATCTCGTCACAGGGAGCACGTCTTTGTCACAATTCCACAGGCAAGTCGACAGACTCGTCGCTTTAGGCTATCCGGAGCACCTTGGCCTGGACGCGCCGGCGTTGCGAGCCGCGCTTGAGCCACTGTATGACCATGCCGCGCTGGCATCTTTTAGCTCCGCCGAGGCGTCACAGGGCAACGTGCCGTTCGTGCTGGTCATCAATTCACCGCTGGCGCCTGTCTCCGTCACTCTGCCCTTGGTAGAGCGGCGCGGTAAGTCAGCGATCGAGCGCCTCTTCCCCATTGAGCCCGAGCAGTTCAAGCCCATCCCCGCGCTTCAACTGCCGGCTGGATCAGCTTATCTCTTGCTCGATATCGATCGCGGCGCCGCGACCCGCAACGTTGCGCCCGATGCCGCACTTCAGTCGATCAACGCCTTGGGCCGGTCGCCACTGACCATTGAGGAGGGGATTGCTATCCTGACGCACTACCCGGAGTTCTTGCAGCCCAACCACTGCTTTTCACTGCTCGCTTCGCGCTGTGGTGACAAACGGGTGCCGGCGCTGTGGTTGAGCGAAGGTCGGCCTAAGCTTGGCTGGTGCTGGGAGGGCAATCCCCACACGTGGCTAGGCTCGGCGTCTTGCGGCAAGAGATCTGGTACGGTCAATCTTTACCCAGCATGAGGCCATGGAACAACAAATCAGAGATCGTTACAGCACCACTGTCCTGCATGAGGCTATGCGCCGCTATGGTATCGCCGACGGCCAGATTCGGCCCCTCGACGCGTTCGAGAGCTTCATCTACGAGTTCGAGTGTGGACCCGACGCCTACATTTTGCGCCTCAGCCACAGCCTGCGGCGCAGCAAGGCGCTGATCCAGGGCGAGGTCGATTGGATCAACTATCTGGCCGCCGGCGGCGTCTCCGCGGCTAGGGCGGTTCTGTCGCAAGACGGCGAATTGGTCGAGTCGATCGCCGACGGCCAGGGCGGACACTTCCTGGCGACGGCCTTTGTCAAAGCTCAAGGGCAGCCGCCCTGGGACCTGTGGTCGCCCGCGCTGTATCGCAGCTACGGGCAGGTGTTGGGCAGCATGCATGCCCTGGCGCAGCGTTATCAGCCGGCCGAGCCGGCCTGGCGGCGTCCGGCCTGGGACGACGACATCATGGAGTTTGTCGAGCGCTACCTGCCCGCCAGCGAGGCTGCGGCCAAGCAGCGCTACCGCGCCGTCTGCGACCACTTGCGCACGCTGCCCAGGGACGCCGCATCCTACGGCTTGATCCACCAGGACGCGCACGGCAGTAACTTCTTCGTGGATCAGGCCGGCGCGATCACCCTGTTCGACTTCGACGAATGCGCTTACAGTTGGTACGTGAACGATATCGCCATTGTGCTGTTCTACACTGTGATGGACGCCGACGACTGGCCGGCCTTCACGCAGGAGTTCATGACCCATTTTCTTCAGGGCTACGGACAAGCCCACCGTCTGGACGCCCGGTGGCTCCAGGAGATACCCCACTTCCTGAAAGCTCGCGAGATCGAGCTGTACGCGGTAGCCCATCGCGACTTCGACGTCGACAACATCGAGGACGAATGGATGGCGCGCTTCATGCGCGACCGCAAACACCGGATCGAGCACGATGTGCCTACCATCGACTTTGACTTTGCGTCGTTGAGTTTTTTGCTTGGAGGAGCCACTATGACGTTCGAGACGGACGGACAACTCGAGAATGACTTCCCGTCAGGGCTGGGCAAGCCAGCGCTTCGGGCGCTTGACGCAGCCGGTTACACACGCCTGGAGCAGCTCACACAGGTCAGGGAAGCCGATCTGCTGGCGCTGCATGGCATGGGTCCCAAAGCGACCGGCCTTCTGCGTAGCGCGCTCAACGCGCGCGGATTAGCATTTGCTGACCCGGATTGAGACCTCCATGGCCAGTGAAATCACCCTCAGGCCCTTCGATCCGGTGTCCGATTGGCAACATCTGCGTGATTGGCTGCATCAACCGCACGTGATGCAGTGGTGGGGCGACGCCGAACAAGAGGTTCAGGGCCTGCTGCAACGCTCGCCCGACCGTTGCGCCATCATAGCCGTGGACGGCGTGCCGGCCGGCTTCCTGTTGTGGCAGCCAGCCCCGCGCGACGAGCTGGAGGCCGCCGGCCTGGGCGATCTCCCCGCGGGCCTGGTGGACATCGACATCATGTTCGGGGAGCCGGAGTTCATCGGCCGCGGCGCCGGGCCGGCCGCGCTGGCGTTGCTCCTGGACTGCCTGCGGGCTGATCCTGCCATGTCTCACGCCGGGGTGGGAACGTCGCTCGCCAACCTGCGTGCGATCAGCGCGTTCGAGAAGGCGGGCTTCCGGCTGTATCGCCGCTTCGACGACCCGCAGGCTGGGCCGTGCCAATACATGGTGAGGGAACTGCGCGCGCAGGAGTAGCTCTGCCCTCCATCGATTCGGGCCGGGGAGTCGCCTGTGGTACAATGGCGAGCAAGCGATTGCTCGATCAAACCATCCAAGAGGTGACCTGATGTCGCGCTTTTCTCTTTCCGACTTACTCGCCAGGTTTCGCCAGCCATTGCCCTCGCCCTATCCAGGCATGGGCGCCGTGCTCTCGGCCGATGGGGTCTCTTTTCGCGTCTGGGCGCCGCACGCCGACGCGGTCTTCGTGACGGGAGATTTCAACAACTGGCATCATAGTCGGCATGCGCTGACCCACGACGGCGACGGCTATTGGTCCGTGGCAGTGCCCAACGCCAAGGCTGGCCAACACTATAAGTTCCGCATCCTCAACGGGGAGCAGGAGCTGTTCCGCGTCGATCCCTACGCGCGCGAGGTGACCAACTCGGTGGGCGACTCGGTGATCTTCGACGCGGCTTTCGACTGGGAGGATGACGACTTCCGCACCCCGCCCTGGAACGAGATGACCATCTACGAGCTGCACGTGGGCACCTTCCATCGTAAAGACCCGGACCGCCCCGGCACGTTCGACATGGCCACCGAAAAGCTGGACTATCTGGCTAACCTGGGCATCAACACCGTGCTGGTGATGCCGCCCATGGAGTTCGCCGGCGACCAGTCGTGGGGCTATAACCCGGCCCATCCCTTTGCCATCGAGAGCACCTACGGCGGCCCGGCCGGCTTCCAGCGCTTCGTCAAGGCCGCGCACCAAAAGGGCATTGCAGTGCTGGTGGACGTGGTCTACAACCACTTTGGCCCCAGCGACCTCTCCCTCTGGCAGTTCGACGGCTGGAGCGAGAACGGCATGGGCGGCATATACTTCTATCAGGACTGGCGGGCCAACACCCCCTGGGGCGACACGCGGCCCGACTATGGGCGAGCGGAAGTGCGCCAGTATATCCGCGACAACGCGCTGATGTGGCTGCACGAGTACCGCTGCGACGGCCTGCGCTTCGACGCCACGGCCTACATCCGCAACGCCAAGGGCACCGATGACCCGGCCGACGACATCGCCGAGGGCTGGGTGCTGCTGCGCTGGATCAACGAGGAGATCGAGGGCGACCAACCCTGGAAGATCACCATCGCCGAGGACCTGCGCAGCAACCCCATCGTCACGGCCGGCACAGCGCAGGGCGGGCTGGGCTTCGACGCGCAGTGGGACGCGATCTTCGTCCACCCAGTGCGCGCGGCGATCATCGGCCAGGAGGATGGCGAGCGCAACGTGGGCGCGGTGGCCAACGCCATCGGCCATCGCTATGGCGAGAGCGCCTTCGACCGCGTGATCTACACCGAAAGTCACGACGAGGTGGCCAATGGCAAGAGCCGCGTCCCCACCGAGATCTGGCCGGACAACCCCGGCTCAGTCTGGGCCAAGAAGCGCAGCACGCTGGGCGCGGCCGTCGTCTTCACCAGCCCCGGCATCCCCATGATCTTCCAGGGCCAGGAGTTCCTGGAGGACGGCTGGTTCGACGACTCGCAGCCGCTGGACTGGGGCAAGCTGGAGCGCTTCAGCGGCATCTTCCACCTGTACGAGGCGCTGTTCAAGCTGCGCAGGAACTGGGGCAACAACACGGCCGGCCTGCGCGGCCACGAGGTCAATGTCTACCACGTCAACCTGGAGCAGAAAGCGCTGGCCTACACGCGCTGGGACAACGGCGGTCCGG
Organism: Anaerolineae bacterium; assembly: GCA_049294015.1. Classification (GTDB taxonomy): domain Bacteria; phylum Chloroflexota; class Anaerolineae; order JAAEKA01; family JAAEKA01; genus JAAEKA01. The sequence continues at coordinate 5,658 of JBAQCH010000163.1, read as the reverse complement.
GCGACAGCGTGGTGGTGGTGCTCAACTTCACCGCTGAGCCGCTGAGCGACTACTGGATTGGCCTGCCGGCCGGCGGGGCGTGGAAGGTGCGTTTCAACAGCGACTGGAACGGCTTCGATCCTGAGTTCGCCAACACCTTCACCGCCGACGTGGAGGCGCTGGACGAGGAGCAAGATGGCCTGCCGGCCCGCGGTATGCTCAACGCCGTGGGGCCGTATACTGCCTTGATCCTGTCCCAGGATGCGTGAGATCTTTTCGGCAGATGTCGGTGGGCTAGCTTTCTTGGTGGAGGACTTGTGCTGGGCTCAGCAGGGAGGGAATCGTGATCTCTTGCGCATCGAAGCGCGCTTTGATCTGCTCGCGCAGGTCGTTTTGCAGGCTCCAGTAGTCGGCCGACGCCACAGCCGCGCGCACGCTGAGGTTGACGCCGGTCTCGCGTAGGTCGGTGACCAAGACTACGGCCGGCGGTTCGGGCAGGACGCGCGGGTCAGCGGCCAGCAATTCCTCGATCAAGCGTCGGGCGTGGTCTACATGGGCATCGTAGCTGATGCGGATGTTCAGGTCGGTGCGCAGCACCTGCTTCTTGGTGAAGTTGGTGATGCCGGCCTGCTGGATCTCGCCGTTGGGCATGATCACCACCCGGTTGTCCCAGCGCACCAGCACCGTGTTGAAGAGTTGGATCTCCTCGACCGTGCCGGTAACGCCCTTGGTCTCGATCAAGTCGCCGACTACGAAGGGCTTGAACAACACGAAGTTGACCGACGCCGCCAGGTCGCGCAGCGACTGCTGCAAGGCCAGGCCCAATAGGACCAGCGCGACGCCGACCACGGCTACGACGGTTGCCGCCGGTACGCCCAAAACAATCAGGGCCGCCATGATGGCCAGCATCCAGACGCTGTAATAGGCCACTGAGAGGAACAGCGACTCCATCGATGGCGTCAAGGTGGCTCGCTCCATGACCTGCCCCAGCCAGAGGCGGCTGCGGCGCGCCAGCCAGCGGCCGGCCACCATGATCAGGACGGCCACGCCGACGCGCAGCAACACCCGCAAAACGTCCATCAGCAAGCTGTCAGGGAGTTGGATCTCCATTAGAACGACCTTTCTTCTTCAGCGCAGCCGTCGTAGGCTCTGCGAAATAAACTCTGTCACCCTGTCACCCTGTCACCGGGTCATCAGCGGCGCATCGGGCCGAGCTGGACGGCGATGCCGATCACCATCAGGACGATCAGCGGGATCGCCCCCAGCGTGTCGGGCAGATCTATCACCTGGCCCAGCCCGCGCAGCGCCAGCTCCGCGCCGAGGAGCGACGACAGCAGCACCAGGCCCAGATCGAACAGCCTGGAAAGCAGAAACGCGCCTGCAATGCCGCCGGCGATGAAGATGACGAAGGTGAGCAGCGTGCTCGGCTCGGCGGGAGTGAAATTGAAGGCGGTGAACAGCCAGCTCAGCCCGATACCGCCGGCCATGAAGCCCACCAGGCCGATGATGAAACGCTGCCCCACCACCGCCAGCACGGCAAACAGCACGCCCAGGGCCAGCGACGCGAACAACAGTACAGTCTGGGATGCATCGCTGAACAACTGCTGGGTCAGGAACATGCCGAGCACGAAGCCGGCCGCGCCAGCCAGCAGCCAATACAGCCGCCGGCCGGCCAGCAGCAGGACGCTGCCCAAGGCGATTTGAACCAGTGCAGTCATCGGGTTGCCTCCTCGTAGGTCCGGCTATTAGCCGGACGGGTTTTCCGTTGCGGCGGAGATTGTCACGTTGGTAACGTGACCTACTAATTCGCCTCGAAATCCTTCAAAGCCAGCTCATATTGCCGGCTGGCGATCGTTCCCAGCCGGGCCGGCCAGCGGCCGGTCAATGCCTGCACGATGCGGCCGACGTGGACGTGGCTGTTTTCGATGAAAACGGTGTACTTCTCCTGACGCTGGCCTGCGGCCGCGGTGCCGGCCACGTACAAGCCCGCCACATCGGTTTCCATGGTGGCCGGGTCGTAACGTGGGGTGCGGCTGGGGCCTTCCAGCGTCACGCCGGCCTGCTCGAACAGCGTCATATCGGCCTCGAAGCCGGTGAGTAGCAGCACGAAGTCGGCCGGCTGGCGGAGCGTCTCGCCTGTGGGGCGGCCCTGCTCGTCCAGCCGCGCCAGCACCACGTGCTCCGGGGTGATCTCCAGCGGCGCGGTCAGGGGGTGGAAGCCGATCAAGCCGTTGTCGATCTGCGCTTGCAGGTCGGGCAGGATCCAGTGCTTGACACGGCGCTCGTCGAACTTGGCGCGACGGTAGCTGAGCGTCACCTGCGCGCCGGCCCGCCAGCAGCGCAGCGCAGCCTCGGCCGCCGAGTTGCGGCCGCCCACGATCAGCAGGCGCTGGCGGAAATAGCGGTGTACGTCCTGGAAGTAGTGGCTGACGTGGGGCAGGTCCTCGCCGGGGATATGGAGGTGGTGCGGCCGGTGCATGTCGCCGCTGGCCAGCACGACGCGGCGCGCCAGATAGCTGCGCGGGCCGGTCTGCGGCTGGGTGAGGAGCAGGAAGCCGCCGCCTTCGGCGCGCCGTATGCCCACCACCGGCTCGTAGGTGTTGACGCGCAGATCGAACTGCTCGACGATGCTGCGCAGGTAGGCCAGGTACTCCTCGCCCGTGGTGCGCCCCTGAGTGGTGTTCTGGATCGGCACGCCGGCGATCTCGATGCGCTCAGTGGTGCTGAAGAAGGTGGTGTCGCGCGGCCACCACGACATGGTATAGCCGATCTGCTGCGCGTCGAAGTGCAGATAGTCGACGCCCAGCCGCTTCAGGCTCACCGCCAGCTCGATGCCAATCGGCCCCGCGCCAACGATGGCGATGTTTGTTGTTAGGATGGCGTTTGTGGGTTGCATAAATCGTTGTCGCTCTCCCAGCCCATTCTACCGATTCTGTCCTGTCTGTCCAGTGCGCCGCCTTACGACTTTGCTGAAGCGGGACGCTGATGAACGCAGATGACGCAGATCAGAGGGGCCGATTCTGCTTCTGATCTGTGTTATCCGCCGAAGGTCCGTGAACAGGTTCCAACGGGCTGATCTCCTCGACTTGCAGCCACTCCGCGCCCCAATGATCGCGCTGCCAGCGGCCGCGGGCCAGGATCGGCTGCCACGGGCTGGGTTTGCTGCTGCCCTCGCGCTCGATGGCCACCACGAAGGTCTGCCCATCGCTCAAATAGAAGCCCTTGCCGCCGGTCCAGCCGGGCAGCCGGTAGCCGGCCACAATAGCCGGCCGGCCGGGCTGGCTGGGCAGATCGGCCAGCGCTGCGCTCGCAGGCATCGGCCCATCCAATGCCTCCAACGGCGTCACGCTCACCGGCCAGCCCAGCACGCGCTGCTCCCAGGCCAGGCGCTGCGCCGGCCTTTCGGGGGCGACCGGCTCCAGCGGGAACTGGAAGGCCATCTGCTGTACGCTGCCGGCCCGCCGCACTTCCTTCAGCTCGGCCAGCAACGCCGCCCGGCTCGCGCCCAGCCCGTCCAGCGCGCCGCACTGCACCAGATGCTGCGCTTCCTTCTCCTGCAACGCAACCCGGCTCAACAGATCGCGCAGGCTGCTGAAGCGCCGTTCCCGCCGCGCGGCCGTGATCGCCCGTACGGCCGCCTGACGCAGATCGCGCACCTGGCCGAGGCCCATCCAGAGCGTAGCCCGTGACGATTGAAGTGTGAATTTGCGGCCGCTGTGGTTGACGTGCGGCGGGCGGACGGCAATCCCCAGGCGGCGGGCCTCGGCGATGTAGATGGCCGGGTGGTGGAAGCCGCCCCAGCCGGCCAGCCGCGCGGCGAAGAACTCGGCCGGGAAGTGCGTCTTGAGGTAGGCCGAGCGGTAGCTGACGCCGGCGTAGGCCGTGGCGTGCCCCTGATTGAAGCCGTAACCGGCGAAGGGCTCCACCTGCTCCCACAGCGTCTGGGCCTGCTGCGCGCTGAAAGCGGGGCCATCGGGCGCAGGCCGCATGCAGCCGGCGATGAAGGCCGCCCCCATCGACTCCATCTCCTGCCGCCTGAAGTGGCTCATGCCGCGCCGCAGGAAGTCGGCTTGTTGCCAGCTCAAGCCAGCGATCTCGACGGCGAGGCGCAGAATCTGCTCCTGAAAGATCAGCACTCCCTTGGTGCGCCCCAAAATTGGCTCCAGCGACGGGTGCAGGTAGGCGACAGGCGCCTCGCCGCGGTAGCGCAGCACGAACAGCCGCGCCATGCCGCCCAGCGCCGGGCCGGGCTTGAAAAAGGCGTTGGCCGTGGCCAGGTCCTGCACCGTGCGCGCCTTGAGTTGACGTAACGTGCGTTGCGCGCCGGTCGACTCGCACTGGAAGACGCCGATGGTCTCGGCCCGCGCCAGCAAGTCGCCCGTGGCGGGATCGTCCAGTGGGATGGCATCCAGCCGCAAGGCCGGGTCGCGCCGGCGAGCCAGCTCGGCCGCGTCGGCCAGGACGGTCAGGGCGCGGATGCCCAAGAGGTCCAGCTTGGGCAGGCCGATGGCTTCCACGTCGTTGTGATCATACTGGGTGATCAGGAAGCCCTTGACGGTCCACTGCACCGGGACGACGTCGGTCAGCGGGCCTGGGGTAATCACCAGGCCGCCGGGGTGGACGCTCAGGTGGTCGGGCTGCCCGACGATGCCAGCCGCGTCCAGTAGCACCTGGCGCAGCCGCGTGTCGGCCATTTCCATGATCACGTCCTCCAGCGCCTTTTTGGAGCGGCGGCGCGGGTCGGGGCGCCAGCCGGACGGCAGCAGCTTGACCAGCCGTTCGGTCTCGGCGTCGCTCAGGCCATGGGCCTTGGCCGTCTCGCGCACGGCTGACTTGGGGCGCAATGTGCTGACCGTTGCCACCAGCGCCACATGCTCCTCGCCGTAGCGGCGACGCACGTAGTCCAGCACCCGGTCGCGGCGCCGGCTGCAGAAGTCCAGATCGATATCGGGTGGGTTGGCGCGCGCCGGGTTGAGGAAGCGCTCGAAGAGCAGGTCATGTTCGATGGGGTCGACGGTGGTGATGCCCGCGCAGTAAGCGACCAGCGAGTTGGCTACGCTGCCCCGGGTGCTGACGGGGATGTCGTGCTCGCGGGCGTAGCGCACAATGTCGGCCACCACCAGGAAGAGCGGGCTAAAGCCGTGGCCGGCGATAGCGTCCAGCTCGCGGCGCAGGCGCTGCGCGACGGCCGGCGCGGGTTGGGAGCCGTAGCGCGTAAGCAGTCCCTGCCTGGCCAGCGCGGCCAGCGCCGCCTCCGGCGTCTGGCCGGCCGGCAGCTTGAGCGCGGGCCAGATCGGCCGGCCGTCGGGCAGGGCAGGGCCGCACTGTGGGACGACTTGGTCGATTGCGGCCAAGGCTTGGGGAAAATCAGCAAAGCGCTCGGCCATCTGTTGCGGGCTGAGCCAGTGTAGCGCTATCCCTGCGTCGCCGAGGTCGGGCAGCGCATCGGCCGGCAGCTCGGCCAGGCGTTGGTTCTCCCGCAGCGCAGCCAGCAGGCGAAGCTGGGGCCGGTCCTGCGGCGACAGGCAGTAGACCGGCTGCACGGCCACGCTGGCCAGGCCCAGCCGCTCGCCCAGCTCCTGAATATCCTGCGCGATAGCCGCGTCCGCGCGGCGATGGATTTCCAGGGCCAGGTAGGCAGACTGATCGAAAATGTCGGCCAGCCGGCCAGCATAGCGC
>JBAQCH010000162.1:0-1960 GCA_049294015.1 Anaerolineae bacterium | reverse complement strand
GCCGTGTCTACACCGGCACGCTGGGCCCGGCCGACGCGCCGACCGTGCGCGGCCGCCTGCGAGCCAGCATCGACGCCGGCCGCGCCGTCTGGCGGGAACGCAAGCCGGGCAAGCGGTCCTGACCGCGTTCCGGGAGCACAAAAACAGCGCAGGGATCAAACGATCCCTGCGCTGTGTATGGTGAGCTTGTTTATCGGCTCGCCGAGGCTAGACAGCCGTGACCCGGCTGGCCTGCAGGCCCTTGCGGCCCTGCTCGACGTCGAACTCGACCTGCTGGCCTTCGTTCAGCGTGCGGTAGCCCTCAGCCTGGATCTCAGACTGATGGACGAAGACGTCCTGGCCGTTGGAGCGGGCGATGAAACCATAGCCCTTGGAGGCGTTGAACCACTTGACGGTTCCTTGTTCACGAGTAGACACGTTCTAGTTCTCCTTGCTGCTTACGCGGCAGCCATTAGCCGCCGCCTTACTGGGTGATACGAGGAGAAGGCAGCCCTGCGCTGGCAATAAAAAACAGCCACCAAGGGGTAAAACCTGGTGGCTGCAATCGACCAAACAGGAACTTACTTCGTCCTACGGGGGCTATAGTAACACCGCGCAAGCATTCTGTCAAGTTTGGCTGCTACTCAGCCGCCCTGTCAGACCGCTTGCCAGAAATCATCCAGCGCGGCCGCGGTCTCGGCCAGCTTCTCGAAGTGAGGCAGGCCGCGCGTGGGGGCGATGCGCAGCGCCTTGCAGTGCGGGTTGGCCTGCAGCAGTTGGGGCAAGGCGTCGAAGCCGACGAAGTAGTCCTGGTCGTACAGCACCAGCGTCGGCACGGACAGCGGCTGATAGAGCGTCATGGCCGCGTCGGGGGTGAACAGCAGGCCGGCGATGAAGCGCAGCGGCACGTGCTCCGCGCCCGGCTGGTGCGCTGTCGCGTAGCCATAGTCCACGAAGCCGGGCGTCACCGGGCCCTCGAAGCTCTTTTTCAGGAAGAACTCAATGCTGCGCCGGGTGGTGATCAGGTCAAACAGCGCGCGGCCCCACAGCGGGAAGGAAAACGCGCGGTGCAGGTTGTCAGCGATGCCCCGGGCCTCGGTCTGCTGCGAGGCGCGGCCGGAGCTGGCGCTGCCCAGCCCGCTGGGCGAGATAAGGACCAGCGAGTGGAACAGGTCGGGCCGGGCCAGCGCGGCCCGCGCGACGAACTCGCAGCCCAACGACAGCCCCACCACGTCGGCCGGCTCGCCCACCTGGGTCTCGATGAATTCAGCAATGGCGTCGGCGAAGAGCTGCGGCGTGTAGTCGCGCTGCAAGCGGTTGGACTGGCCATAGCCGGGCAGGTCCAGCGCGTACACAGGACGTTTGGCACGGTAGTGGCGGAAGAGCGGCCCCATCTCGAAGGCGCTGGCGGCCGCGTTGACCGAGTGGACCAGCACCAGCGGCCGGCCGGCTGCGCTGCGGTCGACGTAGGCGTTGAGCCAGCCGCCGGCTTTGCTGAGAAAGGCCAGCTTCTCGGCCAGGATTGCGTCGGGCAGCGGGTGGCGGTGGTCGACGACCAGCGCGCTGTAGCCGATCCAGCCGCCGGCGAGGGCGATGGGAAGGGAGAAGAGTTTGGAGGTTTTACGTTTTGGCATAGGGCCCTACCTTTGACAGCGTGTCATTTTGGGCGGGTTGAACACCCGCTGCGAATTGTGCGTTCGTGCGTCGTTCGCATCTGGGGATGAGAACTCCTCGATACGCGGAGTCCGCACGCCCACGTGCGGACGGGGATCGCGTGACTGTGCGTCGTTCGCATCTGGGGATGCGAACTCCGCTGTCGGGGGAGTCCGCACGCCCACGTGCGGACGGGGATCGCGTGACTGTGCGCCGTTCGCATCTGGGAATGCGAACTCCTCGATGCGCGGAGTCCGCACGCCCACGTGCGGACGGGGATCGCGTGACTGTGCGTCGTTCGCATCTGGGGATGCGAACTCCGCTGTCG
>JBAQCH010000161.1:0-2270 GCA_049294015.1 Anaerolineae bacterium | reverse complement strand
GTCGTGGACGTACTTGCTGACGCGGCCGTGGTCCCTCAGCTTGCGCAGCCGGCCGGCCAGCGCCTCGTCGCCGGTCGTCACCGCGCCGCCGTCGCCGTAGGCCCCCAGGTTCTTGCCGGGGTAGAAGCTGAAGCAGGCCGCGTGGCCCAGGCTGCCCACCCGCCGGCCGTCGATCTCCGCGCCGTGCGCCTGGGCCGCATCCTCGATCAGCGCCAGTCCGTGGCGCTGCGCAATGGCTGCCAGCGCAGGCATATTCGCCGGCTGGCCGTAGAGATGCACCGGCAGCAGGGCGCGGGTGCGCGGGGTGATGGCTGCCTCGACCGCTGCGGGGTTCAGGTTGTAGGTGGCCGGGTCGATGTCGGCGAAAACGGGCGTCGCCCCTGTGGCCGAGATCGCCTCGGCCGTAGCGATGAACGTGAACGGTGTGGTGATCACCTCGTCGCCTGAGCCAATGCCCAGCGCGCGCAGCGTCAGCTCGATGGCAGCCGTGCCCGACGAGATGCCGATAGCATAGCGCGCCTGGCACCAAATGGCGAACGCCTCCTCGAAGGCGCGCACCTCCGGCCCCATGATGAAGCTGGTGCTGCCGATGACGCGCGCGATGGCTGCGTCGATGTCGGGGCGGAGCGCAGCGTATTGGGCTTTCAGATCGACGAGGGGGATGGGAGTTTGGTACATTGGTAGGTTGGTAGATTGGTAGACTGGTAGTAGGTCACGTTATCAACGTGACAGGGTTCTCATCGTTACGTGTGCTCCCAGCAAATCCGTGAGGCGCTGGGCGGGACGTAGACAGCGCCGGATCACGGAACCGGCGCGAGCGGTGGAGTAGGCTGGGCGCGCAGCCATTGCACTTGCGCGGCGGCTTGCGGCTCGCGCCAGCCGGGGCCGTAGCCCGCGCTGGCAGCTTGCAGGCCGTCGGTGTGCTCGACTACCCGGCGCTGGCCGCCGGCCACGTTGGCGCCCAGCACGATGGCGGCCTGACTCCAACGAAAGCGCTCGCGCAGGTCGCTCAGGCCCCACGTGGCCAGAGCCTGCGCGGCTTCGGGGCTCAACTGGTCGCTGGCCGTGTCTTTGACCGCTACAGCCAGCACGCTGACGTCATCCATCTGGCCCAGGAACTCGGCCAACGCAGCCGAGGCAGCCGGGTCGGCGTGGGTGTCGAATGCAGCCGCAGCGCGCGGCTGCCAGGTCGTCCCATCGATGATGGCCAGGTTGTAGCCGCGCTGGTTGAGTGCAATGTCCACGCCGTTGAGCCAGATGTGGGCGTAGTTGCCCGCCTCCAGCCCGGCGCTCTCCACCAGCAGGCCAGGCGTCGCATCAAGCGATTCGATCGGGTACGTCTGACCGAAGCACAGCCGCACATCGTTGACCTGGTCGCCCAGCGCGCCGGGAGGCAGGTCGAAGCTCAACTCGCCCCATGTCGCAGGCAGGGGCTGAGCCGGCGTGTCGACGCCGTTGACGCGCAAGGCGAGCGTCTGACCGGGGCCGGCAGCGGCTGCGCGTACTGTGAGCTGGTCGGCGCCAGGCTGTACCGGCGGCAGCAGCAGGCGAGTCTCAAGGCGTTGCGCCCACAAAGCCGGCGCTGTTTCGGTGGTCCCTTGCTCGGCCTGCGCCTGGGCCAACCCGCTCCAGCCTTCGCCCCGGCTCAAGGCGTCCCGGCCCGGCCAGACCGTCACCTCGGCCGGCAGCGCAGCCCGTTCCACGCGATAGAGCCTGTGCGGCCCATCCTCGGCCACGAATGTCACAGGCAAGTAGCGTTCGACGAACGTCACGAACTCCGGCGGCACGCGGTCGGTGTGGAGCACCGCATAGCCGATGTCCAACGCGCGTAGCACGGCCGGCCCATCGGCGGCCGCGGCCACCAGCAGCTCGTTGCCGCCCAGGCCGGGATCACTGGCCGCCAGCGCCGCCAGCCCGCCTGCCATCTGCTGTTGGATGTGCGGATTGGCATCGGTAGCGTTGGCCAGCACGGTCAGCGGGCCGATCAGCGGCGCCTCCAGGAAGTAACGGAACTTGTGCTCCGGGTTGCGCGAGGTGTTGCCGCCCAGAATCGGTTGGCCGTGGCGGGTTTGCCACCACTGCTGCGCCATGATGATCAGGTCTTGCTTGCCGAAGACATTGAAGCCGTTGCGCCAGCCCAGCGGCAGGTCCAGCACCGCGCCGCCGGCTGGCTCGGCCGCGATGATGTCGTAGATGGCAGGTGAGTCCATGGCGGCCGTGGGCAGCGGGACTGACAAATTCTCGAACACCAGCAGGGCGGCCAGCAGGGC
>JBAQCH010000160.1:0-6286 GCA_049294015.1 Anaerolineae bacterium | reverse complement strand
GGGCTGGGTCCCTCCCTGGCCAGCCTGACCTTCAAGCTGGACGCGGCCCGCAGCCTGATGAGCCGCGACCCGGCCCGCGCCGATGCGCTGCTGTCCACGGCTGCCGAGCAGATGCAGGGCACCGTGGCCGAGATCCGCCGCCTGGTGTACAACCTGCGGCCGCCCGCGCTGGATCAACTGGGCCTGGCGGCTGCGCTGGCCGAAAGCGCACGCCAGGTGGGCGGCGTGGAGGTAACTGTCGAAGCGCCGCCCGACCTGCCGCCCCTGCCCGCAGCCGTCGAGGTGGCGGCCTACCGCATCGCGCAGGAGGCGCTGACCAACGTCGCCCGCCACGCCAATGCCCAACAGTGTGGGCTGCGCCTGTGGCACGCCGACGAGTGCTTGTGCCTCGAGGTGCGCGACGATGGCCGCGGCCTGCCTGACGATGTGCGCAGCGGCGTCGGCCTGCACGCCATGCAAGAGCGCGCGGCCGAGCTGGGCGGTACCTGCACGGTCGAGTCGGGGCCTGCTGGCACGGTGGTGCTGGCGCGGTTGCCGCTTTAGGAAACTGGGTGATTAGGTGATTGGGTGACTGCCTGACGTCCTTGCACACCCAATCACCCAATCACCTAATCACCCAGTCAGGATATCACCCATGGTTGAGCGCATCCGAGTGCTGATCGCCGACGACCACCCGCTGTTCCGTGACGGCTTGCGGGTGATGTTGGAGGCGGCCGACGGTTTCGAGGTTGTTGGCGAGGCGACGACGGGGGAGGAGGCCGCGGCGTTGACGGCGAGCTTGCAGCCGGACGTGGTCTTGATGGATATCGCCATGCCCGGCGTCAACGGCATCGAGGCGACGCGGCGCATCGTGGCAGACGATCCCCAGGCGCGCGTGCTGATGCTGACCATGCTGGAGGACGACGATTCGGTCTTTGCCGCGCTGCGGGCCGGCGCGCGCGGCTATCTGCTCAAGGGCGCGCGCCAGGAGGAGGCGCTGCGCGCGATTCGCGCCGTGGCCAGCGGCGAGGCCATCTTCGGTCCTGTCATCGCCCAGCGCATGGCGCAGTACTTCGCAGTGCGCCGCCCGCCCACGGCGTCCTTCCCCGAGCTGACCGAGCGCGAGCGGGAGATCCTCGACTTGATCGCCCAAGGGCGCACTAACGCGCAGATCGCCGGCGATCTAGTCGTGAGCCTCAAGACCGTGCGCAACTACGTCTCCACCCTCTTCAACAAGCTGCAAGTAGCCGATCGCGCCCAGGCCATGGACGTGGCGCGGCGCAGGGGGTTAGGGTAGCCGGTTCAATCGACCAGGCTCTTGCGCATCTGCAGCAGGCGCGGCCGGGAGGAGCCTGCGATCACGCGCGTCGATTGGCCGGTGAAGGTGTAGCCGTTGGCATGAAAGAAAGTCTGTGCGGCGTGATCCTGGGCGGGCACGGCAACGATTACTGCCTCGGTCGGCGTATCGCGCGCTAGCCATGCCTCCAGGATGCGCAGCGTCCAAGTACCTAACCCCTGGCGCCGATGCTGCGTGGCCAGAAGGATGAGGCCGATGGACATGTCAAATGGGTCCGGGTACGCTAGCCGCAGGTCGATGACACCGATCATGGACTCGTGCAGAGTGATCCCCAACAAGAATCGGCCGTCTTCAGCCGCTGCTGCGGCCAAGTCGGCCTCGGCCTGACCCGTAACAGGCGAAGCGCCGCCGCTGCCGGCAAAGAAATCCGTGCTGACCTGGTAGACCTCTTGCAGCGCAGGTGCGTCACCAGGACTGAGTGGGCGCAAGGTGAGTGGAGGGGCTAGCGAATCGAGAGGACTCACACAGTCTGTCCGTTGGATGCAATCACACCGTTGCTGGGCAAACTGGCTTGGAACTCGGCCAAGGTCTCCACTTCCAAGGCTACATCGAACAAAGCCTGCAAGCGAGCGGCCCGTAATGCAGCCAACGCGCTCGTAAGCTTGGCAGGCAGGGGTCCGAAGCGGTGCCGGAGCAGGTTGGTCAGGTTGCGCAGCGCAGTTTCATGACTTCCTTGCTCGATGCCTTGCTCGATGCCTTGCTCGATGCCTTGCTCGATGCCTTCTTCATAGCCTTCTTTGTGAATCTCGTAATACCAAGGTGACTCGCGTAATACAGCCATATCCCACCTCATGATCGATCTGACCAGGTTGGTGTCCATTACGAAGCTGGCAAAGAATGCCAGCAGCGGTTCCAGTTCTGCCAGTGCTTGGTCTGAGCGAAGCAGATTTACTGCTTGGCGCAGGTTGCTTTCTTCTGCACCGCCATGCATCGCTGGCGTCAACGGCACAAGTGGTAGCAATGGTTTCGCCAGCACGGTTGACGCGTCCACTTCCCAGAGGTTGACGACCCGATAATCCTGTAGGGCGACGAGACCATGAAACTCCGAGAAGTAACGCCTTGGGATGTCAATGTGACTGGCCGGCTCCAGGATGTTGACCAGCACTGGCACGATTGGCAGTTTGTAACGCTCTGCTGCCAATCCCGTGTAGGCTCGCATCCGCAACGGCATATCAGAGCGGTAATGAAGTTGAACCTCGTTCAACAACAGGAACTCGCCCGCTGTCGGGCTGTGTACTCGCAACAGTGCATCGATCTCGCGGCCGAGCCATTGAAAGTCGGCAGAGAGCATATCCGTCGTATGCGCCTGTGGATCGTCCAACAGCCATTGCACCCACGCGTCAGGCGCCAGGCTGATGAGACGTTTGCTGCCGATATCGGCCGGTTTTGCTGCCATGGTCACTTTTCATCCGATTATAGCATGTTATTCTGGCCACGACAACACACTCACAGCGCTTCGATCTTTGCGCGCAACGTGCGCATTTCCTGCTCGATACCCGACAGGTCGCTGGCAATCCCAGTAAGCTTCTCCCGTTCGTTGCGGATGAAGCGGGTGTAGGGCTGGATGGCTTCTTGCATGGCCTGCTGCGAGCGGCTCATCTCCTGCTCGAACTGGGCGCTGAGCGCTTCGTGCAGCCGCGTTTGCAGGTCGGCTACCTTGGCGCGCAGCTCGTCGCGCGCCTTGCGCCGCCGGTTGGGCAGCACGTACAGTCCAATCGCGGCCAGCGTGCCGGCAAACAACAGGCCCGTCACGTCCAGCAGCAGCGTGTGCAGCGAGGCAACCAACAGCGCGCCCAGCCCCAATGCGCCTACCTCGACCAGCGCGGTCTGGGCCAGCGCGCTCTGCACCGATTCGGCCAACTTGGCGGCCTCAGTCTGGTGATCGAAACTGCCGATGGCGCGCTGCGTGTCGCGTCGCACCACCTCCAGCAGATCGCGCCGGTTGCTCTCGAATGTACCGCCGATTTCGCCGATGACCCGTTCTTTGTGCAGATCAGCCCGACGGTTGAGGTAGGCCATCACCGCCTGCCACTGTTTGAACTCCCGGTCAACGATCCAGTCGATCAGGTCGTTGATCTGGCGCTCCAACTGGACGTTGGTATCGGCCACCACCTCGCGATCGAAGGCCTCCCGCACCTTGGCGCTGTTAGCCAGGTCGAATACCCGGCCGATGCGCACCCACTGGTCGATGAAGGCGATGCCCCGGTCGCCCATGGCGTAGAGCGTGGCGTCGATCTGCCCCAAGCGATACTGCAAATCGCGCCGCATGTCCTCCTCGAACGCGGCCAGGTCGTGTTCGACGGTGTCGATGGTGGTGAAGTCTTCGGCCAGGACATCTAGACGGCTCACAACGACTTCGGCGTACCTGTCGTGCAGTTTACCCGCCACGCCCAGCGGGCTGAGCAGCTTCAGTCGCAGCCGCTCCTGTTCGTCCAGCGTGTCCAGGATGTAGCGCTCTAGCGGCTCGAAGCGGCTGGCAGACCAGAGTTCCAAGATGGTGGGTTGGGACGCCGCAGCGGCGGGTAGATTGGTAGATTGGGACGCCGCAGCGGCGGGTTGATTGGTAGATTGGTTGGCGAACTTGGCGCGTTGGGCCAGCTTGGCGGACACGAGGAAGATGGGTGGCTCCATACCCAACAGTTTGAGCGAGTTGTCGGCAACGAAGGCATGTACCTTGGCGATGTCGTTGTCTTGCAGCAGATCTACCTTGTTGACGACGAGCACCACCTTCTTGCCCCAGGCGCGAATGCGATCCAGGAATTGCCGTTCGCTTTCGGAGAAGGGGCGGTCGGCGCTGGTGACGAACAGCACCAGGTCGGAGCGCGGCACGAACTCCTCGGTGATCTCCTGGTGGCGTTGGATGACGGCATTGGTGCCGGGCGTGTCGACGATGTTCAGCTCGCGCAGCCAGTCGACCGGCGCGGTGATGACCTCCAGGTCTACTTCATCCAGCGTCCGGCTGATCCGCTCGCCATAGTGGATGCGATGCACACGCACCGTGGTGGGCAACGCTCCCTCCTCCAGTAGGCTTTGTCCCAGCAATGCGTTGATGAAGGCCGACTTGCCGGCGTTGAACTCGCCCACCACAACCAGCAGGAACAGCTCATCCAGGTGCAAGCGCGTCTGTTCCAGCCGGCCTTGATCATCTTTGCTGGCCTCAAGCCGTACCAGATTGACGGCTAGCTGTTGCAAGAGATGGCGTTCGGCTTGTAAGAGGTCTTCTTCGGCGCGGTTTAGCAGGCGTTTGAGCAAGGCGTGGCTCTCCTGATCGATCGGATGGCGGCAGCGCAATTATGCCACAGGAAGTTCGTGGCACAAAGCCCCTGCGTATGGAGTTACGAGTGCGCGGTCAGGGAAGTTTCACATAAGCGCGGGAAGGCGCGATCAGGCGCACGGCGGCAGACCTCTAGGGTGCTGCGCAAAGACCGGCCCGAGTCATAGATGCGTCACCAGCCGCTGGCGGTGAATACGCGGCTTAGCAGGGTCTGGCGCTCGGCTTCGCTGGCCCAGCGCGGCTGCGCGAAGTCCTCCAGGATAGTGGTGAATAGCTTGGTGCTCAGATGCCGGCCGTCGTAGATCGTATGGCGCGGGATCAGTCCTTCGCGCGTTGCCTGGCTCCACATCTGGTCGAAGAAGAAATTGCCCAGGCCGTAGAGAATCATGCCGCCGTCGCCGAACTCGACGGCCTGCGGGACGTGGGACTGCACGCCGGTGACGATGTCCGCGCCGGCGCTGCTGAGGGCCTGCAACCCCTGGATTTGCGACTGGATCGGCAGGGTGTCGTAGCTCTCTTCCCACTGCAACTCGGCCAGCACCAGGTCGGCGCCCAGCGCGCTGCGCGCGTCGGCGATGGCCTGGCTCATCTGCGTCTGGTCGTAAGGCGCCGAGCCGGGCCAGTCCGTGTCGGCCCACGCAAAGTCCGGTCCGAACTGGTTGGCGCCCAGAAAGACCAGCCGGTTGCCGTTGTGCTCGACCAAGAGCGGCCGCAGCGACTCCTCCAGGTTGCGTCCGCCGCCATAGGTGGGCAAGTCTTCATCCTGATAGAACTGTAGCGACCAGAGGTTGGCGTCCTTGCCGAAGTCGTTCAGGTGATTGCCGGTCAGCCCGACGATGTCTACCCCCACGGCTCGCAGCGCCTCCAGATACTCTGGCTTGGAGCACAGCAGGAGATTATTCTCGCTGGCGTTTACCTGGCAATCGGGCATGAAAGGAATTTCGTTGCTGATGTGCGTGATGTCGGCCTTGGACAGCACTGGACCTACCATAGCAGCCGGGTAATCGTAGCCGTTCTGCTCCATGCGCAGCGCAGTCATGCGGGCCATGGCCGTCACGCCCGTCATGACCAGCACGGTCAGCTTGCTGGGATCGCGATTGGTCTGCTGGCCAGCTTGCTGCACTGCTTCCTTCAATTCGGCCGCGGCTTGCTGCGCGTCAGGCCTGGCGTTCAGGTAGAAGCGCACTGTCAAGGGATATTGGCTGCTGTCGAAGCCATTATCGGTGGGATCCAGGCCGCTCATCGTCAATGCCTTGGCCTGAGGCGCCAACCGATCGAACGGCAGCACGCCCAGCCGGGCCGGGTAGGGTTCCAGCGCGCCTGCCACAGCGGCTGTATCGGGCAGCAGTTCCACCTGGGCCGGCGGTCCCCACAACAAACTCAGCCCGGCATAGGCATCGGCGTCGACGGCCAGCGGCGCCATGCCCGGACCGGGCGCGCCCAGCCATTGCGCCAGCAGATCGACGGCCGAGATTTCGTCGCTCAGCGTGGCAAAGCGCCCCACTGGAACGTAGATGCGCTCGGCCAACAGGTCGCCGTCTGGCTGCAGGGTGATCCAGATGTCGGCCTGTTCTGTGTCGGTGATGACCCGCGCGCCCGGCTGCTGGACAATCCAACGCAGGATCGGATCGGCCAGGGCGGGCGGCAGAGGGTCGGGCAGGGCAACGGCCAAGGCG
>JBAQCH010000159.1:0-14130 GCA_049294015.1 Anaerolineae bacterium | reverse complement strand
GGATGTCGGCCACGTGGACGAGGCCAACGCGCCGCGCGTCGAGGGCAACCTGTACCGCTACCGCCAGCAGCACGACAGCTTCGACCTGCACATCGGCACGGACTACCGCGGGCTGGCCGGCGTGTTGAGCGACGAGCCGAGCGTCGCCAAGCTCAACGCGCCGCGCATGGCCTTTGTGACGCGCGACGCGACCGCGCTGGGCCCGCTCAGCCAGGCCGAGTTTCAGGCCATCCAGAGCTTCGCGCTGGGTGGGCTGGGCAACGCCTGGGGCGCGGGGCTGTATCGCTGGATCAGCGCCGACCTACAGGATTTTCCTATCAGTCTGGCCGACCTGGAGCCGTACTTTGACCTGCTGACGGCTGAGATCGGCATCAGCGGGGCCGACGACGACCTGACCGAGTTCTTTGGCAGCCCTGCCGGCCTGCAGCCGCCGCTGGAGTTGTCCTACAACGCGCGCCGCGTGGCCCTGGCCTATCGACGTCGCCGCAAAGCGTTACGAGCAAAACGCATCACCCTGGGCCGGCCGCGCGCCGGTGTGCTGTCAGCGCCCAAGGACGGCCGCCCGGCCTGCGACTACAGCAACCTGGAGTTCTGGCAGCAGCAGCCCTACGTCTACACGCCGGCCGTCACGCTGCGCAAGCTGATCGCCGCCGGGCAAATCGACTACCGGCCGGGGCTGTTGGTGCAGCGCTGGATCGAGACGGCCGACGGCGTCACGGTGGTCGCCAGGGATGTGCGCAGCGGCGAGATGGTAGAGGTCAGCGGCCAGCGGCTGCTGCTGGCGGCCGGCGCGATCAACACGGCCCGCATCGCCCTGCAAAGCGCTGGCGACGCAGCCACCCGTCTGCCCCTGCTGGAAAACCCGGTCTTGCAGATCCCGTTGGTATTGCCAGCCTCGCTGGGCCGCCGCCTGGACACCCACGCCTTTGGCCTGGTGCAGCTCAACCTGGTCTGGGAGTCGGCGGCCTACCAGACGATCTTGCAGGGGAGTCTACTCGAGTTAACCGCGCCGCTGCGCGCCGAGTTCTTTGGACGCTTCCCGCTGGCGGCGCGCGCCAACCTGGCCTTGATCCGCCACCTGCTGCCGGCCATGCTGATGCTGCAGCTCTACTTCCCAGCCTGGGTGCAGCCGCCGTCGCGCCTTTGGCTGTTGAACGACGGCCGGCTGCGCATCGAAGGCCAGCCCTTTCCGGCCCAGCCGGCCAAGCTGGCCCCGCTGCTAGCCAGCCTGCGCAGCCTGGGACTGTGGACGCACCCGGCCTTGATCCAGCAGCCCGTCACCGGCCACGCCATCCACTACGCCGGCACGCTGCCGATGCGCGCCGCGCCGGGGCCGTACCAATGCCATCCCAGCGGCCGGCTGTTCGGGTCAGAACGCGTCTTCGTGGCCGACTCGGCCAGCTTCGCCCACCTGTCGGCCAAGAACATGTCGCTGGGCATGATGGCCAACGCCATGCGCATCGCCGCGGAGGCCGCCGCATGACCACCGTCTTGATCACCGGCGCGAGTGGCTTTATCGCCCGCCGTCTGGCGCAGACGCTCAGCGACGCAGGGTTTGCCGTGTTGGGCACGTCGCACAGCGCGACGGCCTTGCCTGGCTATCGTGCCATCGTTCCCGCTAGCCTGGGCGACACGCTGCTGCCTGCCCTGACCAGCCAGCCGGTCGACGCTATCGTTCACACGGCGTTGGCGGCCGGGGCAGACGCCTTCCGGCTGAACGTAGAGGGCACGACGCGCTGGCTGGACGAGGGCCGCGCGGCCGGGGTTGGCCTGCAGATCCTGCTCAGCACGCTCTCGGCTGAGGCGGACGCGCCGTCGGACTACGGCCGCGCCAAGTGGGCGCAGGAGCAGCGCTTCACGGCTGCGGACGAGGTCACGCTGCGCTTGGGCGTGGTGGTGGGCGACGGCGGTATGTACGCCCGCATCCGCAGCTCGGCCACGCGGCTGCCGGTGACGCCGCTGCTGGATGGCGGGCGGCAACTGTTGTACGTGGTGGGCATCGACGCACTGTGCGCCGTGCTGCGCGACGCCATTGCCAGCAACGGTTCGGGCTTGCGCGGCCGGTCGTGGAACCTGGTGCAGCCGGAGCCGGCGACGCTGCGGGCCATGGTCGAGGCGATCCAGCGCCAGGCCGGCAAGCGCGCGCTGCTGGTCTCCGTGCCCACATTGCCGGTGCAGATGGGGCTGCGCCTGGCGGAGAGCGTGCCGCTGCTGCGTCTGCCGGTCAGCAGCAGCAACGTGGCCGGCCTGCGGCAGCAAGGCCAACGCCGCGTGCAGTCGGACTGGACGCGCTTCGGGCAGCCTGTGCAGCCGCTGGAGGCGTTGATTGCATCCGCATGAACGGCCGGCGCCAGACTCGTAGCACGATTTTACAAATCGTGCCGGCTTGTCGCTCGGGGAGCTGAACCTTTCGAAGAATTGCTTAGCATCAACATGCTCAGTCGTTGCTGGACGAGACGCACGATTTGGAAAATCGTGCTACGACTGCCAACGCGCGGTTGTCTGAACAGGGAATTTGTGTATACTATCACTGGCGTCCGCGTCACAGCACACGCAGGCTCGGTCGGCCCCTCCGGGGTGCTACGCAAAGACCGGCCTGAGCAGGATGCGGGCAGGCTCGGTTGGCCCCTCCGGGGTGCTACGCAAAGACCGGCCTGAGCATGATCATCTCTCAAGGCAAAACCAACTATGCATCACCGCCAAACCTACACCGTCGAGGTTGCCGGCCTGACCCGGCACTTTCCCCTATTCGAGGTCGCGCCCGGCGTGCGCATCGCCATCTTCAACATGCTGGGCGACACCATCGTGGTCAAGGCCGCGGCCGCGTCGCTGGCTGAACGGCTCCAGGGCACGCCGGCTGACGTGCTAGTGACAGCCGAGGCCAAGAGCATCCCGTTGATCTACGAGATGAGCGCGCTGATGGGCCTGCCCTACATCGTGCTGCGCAAGAGCTACAAGACCTACATGGGCGAGGCGCTCAGCGCCGAGACCGTCTCCATCACCACCGGCGCGCCGCAGACATTGTACCTGGACGAGAAGGACCATCGCCTGATCACGGGCAAGAACGTGATCCTGATCGACGACGTGGTCAGCACCGGCAGCACGCTGGAGGGCATGCAACAGGTCATGATCAAGGCCGGGGCGCGCGTCAGCCACGTGGCCGCGGTATTCACCGAGGGCGACGGCGACTGGTCACACGTGGTGGCCCTGGGCAATCTGCCGGTGTTTGTCGATGGCAGAGGGCCGTGAGCTGTTTTGGTCATGAATCCGGAGTTGCGCGCCCACACGGCAGCGATCGTCTCAGAGGTCAGAACGGCCACGGCGGGATCGCCCAACGAGGCCAGCCTGCGCCACGAGTTGGAGGCGATTCTGGAGCGCCATTGCCGCGCGCTCGATATCCCCTGGACGCCGTTTCAGTTGGACCGCGCGCTGGGTCCAAACGGAAACGGCGTTCGCTTTGTCGATGTGGCGCACGGCGCCGTGGTGATCGAGTACGAAGCGCCGGGTAGCTTTGGCGGGAGGGAGGGCGCTAAGCTGCGCCAAGCGCAGCAGCAGGCCGGCGAGTACACCCGGCTACTTCAGCGTGAGGAGGGGCGTTTGCTGTCTGAGTACGTGTTGGTCGCTTGGGACGGCAGCCACATTAGCTTTGGCCGTTTCGACGAGGATCAACCACGCTGGGAACCCCTAGGTCCGTTCGACGATGCCAGCGCCTTGCGACTGTTGCTAGCCCTGCGCGATGACGGCGCGCCGCTGGTGCATCCTCTCTTGTTAGCACAGGTGGCCGGCCCAGACTCGCCCATCGGAATTGGGCTGCTGCCACGCCTCTTCGAAGCCGTGCGTATAGCGTCCACCGAGGCCGAGAGAGCAACCAGCAAAACCAGGTTGTTGTTCACCGAGTGGCGTCGCCTGTTCGGCCAGGTTGTCGGCGTGCAGTCGGACCATCTCCGGTCGTTGCTGGCCCGGCAAGGGGAGGCGCATGGCCAGCCCTATGACCAGGATGCAGCAGCCTACTTGTTTGCGCTCAACACTTACATTGCCCTGGTGGCCAAGCTGGTGGCGGCCATGGCGCTGCCCAACGGCTCGCAGGATTTGACCGACCCCAATACACCGGTCGAGGGCAAGATGGCCGCGCTGGAGTCCGGACGACTCTTTGCCGACGCTGGTGTGACCAACATGCTGACCGGCGACTTCTTCTCGTGGTATTTGGACGACGCCCACTGGGCCAGCTATACCGCGCCCCTGCACACGTTGATCACCCACCTGAGCGCCATCAACTTCGACGTTACACGTAAGGACCCCGACACCACCCGCGATCTGTTCAAGGGCCTGTATCAATCGTTCGTTCCGCGGGCGCTGCGGCACGCGCTGGGTGAGTACTACACGCCGGATTGGCTGGCCGCGCACGCGCTGGATGTGGTCGGCTGGCAGCCCGGCGACACCCTGCTGGATCCCACCTGCGGCTCGGGGACGTTCGTGCTAGAAGCGCTCCGCCAACGGTTGGCTGTCGGACAGAGTGAGCAGCGAAGCGCGCAAGACTTCTTGGATGGTCTCTACGGCATTGATCTTAACCCGTTGGCAGTGTTGGCGGCTCGATCTTCACTGGTGGTGTATTTGGCCCCGTATCTCGACCCATTTAGGCCCGTGCGTCTGCCGATCTACCTGGCCGACGCCATCAACTCAGCCACAGCCGTCGGCGGCGTCTACCGGCATTCGTTGCAGACCGCGGCGATTCCGCCGGTGCAGTTCATCGTTGGCAACCCGCCGTGGGTCAAGTGGAGCCACCTGCCGCCCGACTACGCCGCGTTCATCAAAGACCGCTGCCTGCAACTGGGGGTGTTCAGCGAGGATCGGTGGGTTGGCGGCATCGAGTCGGACATCTCCACCATCGTGACCTACGAAGCCATCGACAAATGGCTGGCGCCTGGCGGCCGGCTGGCCTTTTTCATCACTGGCGCCGTGTTCTCAACCGAATCCAGCGAGGGCTTTCGCCGTTTTCACCTGCGCCATCGCTGTCTGCGCATGAAGGTGCTCGGCGTCGAGGACTTCGATGCTCTGGCTCCGTTCGAGGGCGTCACCAACCACCCTGCCTTGCTGATGCTGGAGCGAGACGCCGAGACGGTGTACCCGGCGCCATATCGGGTCTGGAAGCCAGTCACGGTCGATGGCGTCACCAAGCGTTCTTTTCTGGATTTGTTTGAATTCCGCGGGCAGGCGACCTATGAAGACCTGCTGGCCCAACCAGTGCCGGGAACCGAGGCTGGTCCCTGGTTAAAAGGTACGCTGGCCGACCACCAGCTTTGGCAAAAGTTGTTTGGCGCCGATCAGCCAAACTACCGGGCGCGCAAGGGCGTCACTGCCGACCGCAACGGCATCTTTTTTGTCAAGGTGTTGTCAGTAGCGCCCGACGGCAAAACCTGCCGCATTCAGAACGATCCGAGCCTCGGCCGGCAGCCCCGCATAGCGCAGGTGACAGCCGTGGTCGAAGCCGCGCACGTCTTCCCCCTGTTGCGCGGCCGCGGGGTCAACGCTCTCTCGGCGCAGCCTGACGCGGAGTACTGCATCCTACTCCCGCAACGCGGGATGCATGGCGACCCCGAGCTGCCGGTGACAGCGCCGCTGACCCATCGCTTCCTGAGCCAATTTCTCACTGAGCTAGAAGCCCGCTCCAGCTACAGACGCTTTCAGCAGGGCCAGC
This sequence comes from Anaerolineae bacterium, assembly GCA_049294015.1. GTDB lineage: Bacteria > Chloroflexota > Anaerolineae > JAAEKA01 > JAAEKA01 > JAAEKA01. Next base: position 8,435 of record JBAQCH010000159.1, on the reverse strand, counting down.
CCTACTGGTCGTTGTGGAGCACCGGCAGCTACACGTTCAGCCCGTTCAAGGTCGTCTGGCGCGAGATCTCCGGCCAGCGCTTCGCCGCGGCCTACGTGGGTAGCCACGAAATCGCCGGCCTGGGCGACAAATTGGTGATTCCCGATCACAAGCTGTACTTCGTGCCGGTGGACAGCGAGGAGGATGCCGCCTATCTCACCGGTCTGCTGAACGCGCCGATCGTCACTCATGCCATCAACGCGTATGCGGCGCAGTTGAGCCTGCGCGTCAGCGTTGTGGAGTATCTCAACATTCCTTCCTTCGCCCGCGATCATCCGGCGCACCAGCACCTGGCTGGGCTGGCGCAACACAGCACGCGCGAGGGCCGCGCCGCCACGGCGGATGAGTTACGCGAGATGGACGCGTTGGTCGATCAACTGTTTGGATTGCAGCGAAGCTGATTTGCTTCCACCGACTTTCTGTGGTATAACCTACAGCGTGGGTTAGCAAGCACATACGGTTCATAAAACGCCGTCCGGTTTTCTGGCCAGGAACGGCGTTTTTGTTTGCCACCCGCCCCGACGTGTCCCTGCGGTCGTTCACCTCGGCAATCAACATTCTATGACCGCATCATAGGAGATACATGAGTTTTGCACAGTTTCCGCTCGACGCCCGCCTGCAACAAGGCGTGCGCGAGATGGATTTTACCCAACCAACCCCCATTCAGGTCGCGGCCATCCCGCCGGCCTTGAAGGGCCACGACATTCTGGGTTCGGCTGAGACCGGCACCGGCAAGACGGCGGCTTACCTGCTGCCGACCATGCAGAAGCTGCTGGCTGCGCCCTCCAACAAGAACAACCAACCACGGACGGCGCCGCGGGTCTTGATCCTCGTCCCGACGCGTGAGTTGGCCCTGCAAGTGGCCGACCACGCCGAACGCCTGGGCGCCCACACCAAGCTGCGTTCGGCCGCGATCTTCGGCGGCGTCTCGTTGGTCAACCAGGAGAAGGCCCTGCAGCGCGGCGTCGACATTGTCATCGCCACGCCCGGCCGCTTGCTCGACCATGTCCAGCGCAGGAACATCACCTTCAACAGCATTGAAGTCTTCGTCCTGGACGAGGCCGACCGCATGCTGGACGTGGGCTTCCTGCCCGACATTCGCAAGGTGGCCCGTCTGCTGCCGCGCCAACGCCAGACGATGCTCTTCTCGGCAACCCTGGAGCCCATCATGGGGCTGGCTGAAGAAGTGACGCACCAGCCCGTGCGCGTCGGCGTAGAGAAGGCTGCCACTCCGTCCGTGATCGACCAGACCCTGTTCCCTGTGCCGGAAGATCGCAAGATCCAGGCCTTGCAGGCTCTGTTGCGCCAGGACGGCGTCAACAGCGTGCTGGTCTTCACCCGCACCAAGCACCGCGCTGACAAGGTAGTCAAGAACCTGCAGCGCGCCGGCGTGTCCGCGGCCGTGATCCACAGCAACCGCTCGCAGAACCAGCGCATCGCCGCCCTGGAGGCCTTCCGCAACGGCCAGGCGCGCGTGCTGGTGGCCACTGACATTGCCGCGCGCGGCATCGACGTTGAGGGCGTGTCGCACGTGGTCAACTTCGACCTGCCCAGCCAGGCCGAAGACTACGTGCATCGTATCGGCCGCACGGGCCGCGCCCAGATGGCCGGCGCCGCCTTCACCCTTGTGACGCCCACCGACGAGGTGATGGTGCGCAAGATCGAGACCATCCTGAAGCAGCGCATCCAGCGCCAGCGGCTGGACGGCATCAGCGACGCCGTGACTGGCACCGGCCTGCCCGACGCCGAGACCATGCGCCGCTACCTGGAGGCTAAGCGCAACAACGCGAGCCGGCCTGCGCCGCGCTACAGCTAGAGCCATCAGAAAAGACATGTCTTCGGAAGACATGTCTTTTCTTGCCCACAAAAGTAGAAACCCCCGGCCGATTGGGCCGGGGGTTTTGTTTATCCTTGTTGCTCGTCGGAGCTGTCCGTTTCCTGCTGCTCCTTGGCCTTGCGCCGCTTGCGCTGCCAGGAGTAGAAGGGCAGCATCACCGACATGCTGGCCTCTTGCGCCTTGGTGCGAGCCGTCACCTGGGCTGACCAGACTGCGGCACGCATCTTATTGGCCTGCAGTTGCAGCGCATCACGGATCGGCCAGTTCTCCACCAGGATCGCCTGTTCCTCAGCCGGCCGTTGCGGTTCCCAATGCATCACCGCCGAACCCCAGGTCATGCCAGCGCCGAAGCCCGACAAAACCACGTGGTCGCCGTCCTTGATCTTGCCCTGATCCGCGGCCTCAGCCAGCGCGATCGGCAACGCCGCAGCCGAGGTGTTGCCGTAGCGGTCCAGGTTGACCATCACCTTGCTGGGGTCGAACTTGAGGCGGTGGGTGGCCATCTCGATGATGCGCGTGTTGGACTGGTGCGGAATCAGGTAGTCGATCTCGCTGAACGGCAGGCCGCTGCTCTCAACCACGTTCTGGATACTGCGAGTCATCGACTTGACCGCGAACTTGAATACCCGCTTGCCATCCATCCTCAGAAAGTTCTCGCGGTTGTCCAGCACCTTCTGGCTGAAGGGATTGGCTGCGCCGCCGCCAGGGCAGTAGAGCGCATCCCACAGCGCGCCGTCGGAGCCTAACTCATAGGACAGCAGCCCGGTGGGGGAGTTGCTGGCCTCCAGCACAGTTGCGCCTGCGCCGTCGCCGAACATGATGGCGGTGTTGCGGTCGGTGTAGTCGATGCCGGCCGACACCTTCTCCGCCCCAACCACCAGCACTCGCTCGTACATGCCGGTCTTGATAAACTGAGTGGCGGTCACCATGCCGTAAAGCCACCCGGTGCAGCCAGCCGACAAATCGAAGGCTGGCACGCCGCGCGCGCCGAGCCGATCCTGCAACAGGCTGGCGCCGGCAGGAACGAAGTAATCGGGCGTCGATGTAGCCAGGATGATCAAGCCCAAGTCCTCTGGCCGCACCTGGGCGCGCTCCAAGGCGATGCGACTGGCTTCCAGGGCCATATCGACGGTGGTCTCGGTCGGCTCGGCGATGCGGCGCTCGCGGATGCCAGTGTTGTGGGTGATCCACTCGTCGTTGGTGTCCACCATCTGTTCAAGGTCGTAGTTGGTCAGCCGGCGAGCGGGCATATACCTGCCCCAACCAGTGATTCGTGCATAACGTTGTGTCATGACAAGTCCTCCGACGGCGGCTCTTGCGAGCGCCAAGTGATGATTTCTGGTCTTTGTTGACGGTGCGGGGGCCAGATAACCCGGCCCGCCACGATCAGTTGATCAATGCTTCCAGACAAAGCGACAGGCGGCCAACGCCAGGCGGCTGTGTCTTGGGTCCACAGCGTCGGGCATCATTGCCGCCTGCCAGGAAAGTTAAGTTCAGAGGTAACTATCCAGGTGCCGGGCACTTGCGATCGATTTGTGGGCCTGAGTCGGCGTTGCGGACATCCGTGCAAGCGCAGATTCAAGTGCCCGGCACCTATGGCTGAATAGTTAAGTTCAGAGCTATGAGCGTCCGCGGTACCAGACGGCCACACCGATAGCGCCGACGGCTACGGAGACGCCAGACGCTGTGGCAGCCGTGAGTTTCCAATGCTCCCGCAGGTTGATCAGCAGCACGCCGCGCCAGCCTTGGCGCTGCATCGCTGATGACAGCAGGCTTTGGCGCAGGTCTTCACGAAATGCCACCCGCAAAGGCACTGGCGTCAACGTCTGCCTGAGCAGCATGCTGAACTGCGTCAACGACTCCAGTTCGGCGCGCGTCTCCGGTGGAAGGCCGGCCAACTCGCGCGACAACGCGCCATCTTCGCTCTCGGGAAGGCCATAGCTGTCGAGAAGCTCCTCCAGATTGCGCTTATCCATGAATACTCTCGCTTGATAACTCTTGGGCCAGCGCGCCTGGCGGCTGAGAATCGACCGGATAGAGGACGATCCCCAGTGTGCCGACGCCCAAATTTGTCACGAGGGACGTTGCCAGGCGGCAGATGAACGTGCGCTGGCAGTCCATTGCTTGCCGCGCCTGGCTCAACAGCGCCTGGCCCGCGGCCAAATCCTCGGCATGCACCACAGCCAGGTTGACCCGGCGGCCGGCGGCCTGTTCAACGGCCAGCTCAACCAGCCTGTTCAACGCCGCTTTTCGGCTGCGTACTCGCTCAGCCACAGTCAACAGGCCATCCTCCAGGACGATCAGCGGCTTGATGCGCAACATAGACGCCAGGCTGCTCTGCAGCGCGCCGACGCGGCCGCTCATGCGGGCGTACCTGAGCGTATCCAGATAGAAAAAGAGGCCCAAATGGTCCCGAATCGCCGCCCAGCGGGCCAGAACCTGGTCAGCGCCAGCGCCCTGGGCCAGCAGCTCGACCGCCTCCTGCACCATGAAACCGACAGCAGCAGAGCCAGACAACGAGTCGAAGACCCGCACATCCACCAGATCTTTGACCATCTCGGCGGCCATCTCAGCCGAGCGCACGGTGCCGCTCAACTTGCCCGTGACGTGCAGGGAGAGGATCGTAGTCGCCCCTTCAGATGCCAACTGGCGATAGACGGCAGCGAACTCTCCCGGCGAAGGCTGCGACGTCTTGGGCACGATGCCCAACGCGTCTACCTTGCGGAAGAACTCCTCGTAGCTGAGGGTCACGCCTTCCTGGTGCTCTTCCGAGCCGAAGGAGAGATGGATCGGTACAACGTGAACATCGAGCTGTGCAAGCTCGCCGTCGGGCAGATCACAGGTCGAGTCGGTTACAATGCGTATCATAGAAATCGGCTATCTAAGCGAAGCCGCGTTTTTGCAGGTCCTCGCGCAACGCCAGCAGCGTGCGGTGGTACAGCGACTTGATGGCGCCTTCGCTGCGGCCCATGATCGCGCCGATCTGGGCGTTAGGCAGTGCGTCGCTGAACTTGAGCAGGATCAACTGCTGGCGGTCATCGGGCAGCCGGCGGATCGCGCCCATCAACGCCTCACGAGCTTCAGACGCCTCAGCCAGCCGCTCCGGATTGCCAGGGCCGTGGGACAGATGCATCTGGTCTTCCAAGGCCAGCTCTGGCCGCCGGCTGCGATCGCGGTGCCAGTTGGCCACCAGGTTGTGCGCAATGCGGTAGAGCCAGGCCGAGAAGGGCACGCCGCGATCGTTGAAGCGCCCAATGTGATCCAGCGCCTTGAAAAACGTCCGGGCAGTCAGGTCCTCAGCGTCTTGCTGGTTGCCGGTACGATAATAGATGTAGCTGTAGATGCGATCGACGTAGCGTTCATAGAGGACGCCAAACGCGATCGGATCGTCTTTGGCCTGAGCGATCAGCTCAGCCTCTACATCCTGCTCCAGCGCAGCCTCGCCGGACCGGTCCGTCAACGCACGCCCATCGACGCGCACGGTAAGGTCGCTCATCGAAGCACCGCCTGGCCGGAGCGCGCGCGCGACAAGACGAAGCTCGGTTGGGTAAGTTCAACAGTATTTCTCGACATCTTGTACAACACTGAACAGGCAAGGTCGTTTCGCACAACACCCAGGATAGTAGACGCTTGGGCGATTCCTGCTATAATATGCTCCAGCGACGATTTGGGCAAATTGATCAACAACACGTCCCAACCTTCGCCGCGGACCTGGCAGAATCAAAAACGCCCCAGAGCTGCGGCTCCGAGGCGTTGATTAGGCGATAGATTTGCTAGCGCTGAGCGTTGCGTCCGATGTGATCGAGGAACTCGCCGCGCGTCTGGGGATTATGCTTGAAGCTGCCCAGCATGGCGCTGGTGGTCATGCGAGCGTTGGCCTTCTTGACCCCGCGCATGGCGGCGCACATGTGCTGTCCCTCGACAACCACCGCTACGCCCTGGGCTTCCAGCGTGTTGTTCAAGAAATCGGCGATCTCCTGCGTCATGCGCTCCTGCACCTGCAAGCGACGGGCAAACATCTCGACGATGCGCGGGATCTTGCTCAGCCCAATCACCTTGCCGTTAGGAATGTAAGCCACGTGAGCCTTGCCGTAGAAGGGCAACATGTGGTGCTCGCACATGCTGTAGAAGTCGATGTCCTTGACCAGCACCATCTCGTCGTAGTTCACGTCGAAGATAGCGTCGTTGACAAGCGCTTCGGCGTCGACGTGGTAGCCTGAAGTTAGTTCAGCATAAGCTTTGGCGACGCGCAGCGGTGTGCGCTGTAGTCCCTGCCGTTCCGGGTCCTCGCCAATTGATTCGAGAATCTGGCGAACAGCGCCTTCCATCACAGCCTGAGCATCTTGCGCCGGTATGAAATCATCAACCAGCCACGGCGCTTCGTCGTCGTGGTCGTCCTGATGATGGTAGCCATTGCCGTTGCCGTTCCCATTGCTGCGGAACTCCTGCTTTAAGAGGTCATAGGACTGAGTGTTGATCTTGAGAGTTGTCATCGATTGTTTTTCCTTTCAGCGAGTCGCTTCCCTGCGTGTGCTGTGAACTAGTGTTGCGTCAATCATGATTTGAGGAGTTTGCATGCCCACCTGCGAACCCGGCGTCTGGGGACGCCTACTCCTCAAATAAACATTGACACGACACCCGGCCCAGCCAAATGCCAGAGTGCTTTTACGTTCGTGCATCAAACTGGGTGGCGTGTCACAGTTTTGTCTAAGTTAATTGGTTACAATAGTGAGCATTATAGCGAGTTGTCCAGGTTGTTTAAGTCAGATTGGTCACAATCACGCCATTCTGATGCGATCAAGGCCCGGCATATTACCCCTGCTGGCCCACGAGATGTGTGGACCGGCCACAACGAGGAAAGAATATCATGACTAGCGACCGCATTGAGATCCACGACTTGCTGGTGCGCTGCATCGTTGGCATCAACCCTGAAGAGCGCGTCAAGAAACAGGATGTGATCATCAACCTGACCCTTTTCGCCGACCTGCGCCAGGCCGGCCGGAGCGACGACATCGACGACGCCATCAACTACAAGACGCTGACAAAGCGCGTCCTCGACCATGTGGAGGAGTCGGAGTACTTTCTGGTAGAGAAGATGGCCCACAAGATCGCCGAAATTGCCATCGTAGAGTTCGGCATCCAGCGCGCCATCGTCAGCGTCGAGAAGCCGGGCGCGCTGCGCTTCGCCCGCTCGGTCGGCGTCGTCGTCGAACGCACCCCCGCCGACTTCGCCTGACGCGCCTCCCACATTAACCATTCACCAATTCACCATTCACCAATTTCCGATTCACCCTGCCCATGCCCACCGCCTATCTCTCCCTCGGCTCCAACGTCGACAAGGAATACTACCTGCCGGCCGCCGTACGCTTGCTGGCAGAACACGGCCGCCTGCTGGCTATCTCAGCCGTCTACGAGACCGCGCCGGTCGGCAACCCCGACGATCCCTCCTTTTTCAACGCAGCCGTAGCCCTGGAGACAGCCTTACAGCCGGCTGAACTGAAACAGCAGGTGCTGGCCCCCATCGAGCAGCAGCTTGGCCGGCAGCGCAGCGCCGACCCCAACGCGCCGCGCACCATCGATGTGGACATCTCGCTCTTCGACGATGCGATCCTCGACCTGGGTAAGCGCCACATTCCCGACCCGGAGATTGTGCGCTTCCCCCACATCGCCGTGCCGTTGGCCGACCTGACGCCCGACTACCGCCACCCAGAAACGGGCGAGACCCTGGCGCAGATCGCCGCGCGCGTGACAGCCGCCGCCGGCCAGCCGCTGCTGCGCCGCGCTGATATCGTCCTGCCACAGCCATGACAACCGATCCTTGGGAGCTGCTCCCCATCAGCGCAGCGCGTGCCGCCGACGGCGCTCTCACCTTGGCCGGCTGCTCCCTGGCCGAGCTGGCCGAGCGCTACGGCACACCGCTCTATATCTACGACGCGGCCACGCTGGATGGCGCGGCGGCGTCCTACCAGACGGCGTTAGCCAACGCCTATCCGGCCGCGTGGGAGGTTGCCTACGCGGCCAAGGCCTGGCTCAATACCGCCACGGCCCGCTGGGCTGCAGCGCACGGGCTGGGCCTGGACGTGGTGTCGGCCGGCGAGCTGGCCATCGCCCTGCATGGCGGCTTCCCGGCCGAACGCATCCACTTCCATGGCAACAACAAGCAGCCGGCCGAGCTGGCCGCCGCGCTGGCGGCCGGCGTGGGCCGCATCGTGGTCGATCACGCCGGCGAGCTGGCCTTGCTGAACGAGCTGGCGCTGGCGCAGGGCATGCGCCAGCCCATCTGGCTGCGCGTTAACCCCGACGTCGACGCGGACACCCACGGCCACACCCGCACCGGCCACGCCGCCTCCAAGTTCGGCCTGGCGCTGGCCGACGGCACGGCCGAGGCAGCAGCCAGGCAGGCGCTGGCCATGCCAGGTCTGGCGCTGCTGGGTCTGCACTGCCACGTCGGCAGCCAGTTGCGCGCGGCCGCGCCCTTGACGCTGGCCGTGCAGCGGCTGCTTGATCTGGCCGCGCGGCTGCACACGGCGACGGGCTGGCGGCTGGCCGAGTTGAGCCC
>JBAQCH010000158.1:0-4440 GCA_049294015.1 Anaerolineae bacterium | reverse complement strand
GTGCTCCACAGCGCGCCGCGCGCGCCGCGCAGGCTGCCCGCGTAGGCCTCGAAGCCCACGTCGTCGCGCACGAACGCGAAGGCGGCCAATGGGTCGCTGCCCAGCCTGCCGGCTTGCTCCAGCACGTCGGGATCGGCGCAGTTGGCGTCGACCGTGCAGCCCAGAAACGCGGCCAAGCCGTCGGGCGCCAGCCGGGCCGGCGTGGCCGCGCCGCTGACCATCCGTCCCTGATGCGTGCCGTACGCTGTGGCGCCGCTGTCAAGGTTGGTGAAGTTGGCCGCGCTGCCCGGCGCGCTGATGCGCAGTTGGATCGTCGCCTCGCCGTAGGGGTCCAGGTCGCCCAGATTCCAGATCAGGCGGTTGCCGTTGCGGCTGGGCTGCGGGTCGGCCGCAACGAAGCCGCTCACGCCGGCCAGCAGCTCGTCGCTGACCACCACCTGGCGGATGCGGTTCGGGTCGCGGCTGTAGTCGAAGGCGGTCAGCACAGCCACCGTGTCGGTGACGTTGGCGCTAGGGGTGAGCTCCGGCGCCAGCAGCGGCGGCAGGTTGTTGCGCACCGTCAGCGTGACGGTGATGAACCCGCTGGCCGTGGCTGCGTCGTAGGTGGATTGGCTGCGGACAATGGAAAGCGGAGCGGCCAGCGCGTCAGGTTGGAAGGAGGACGGCGATGTCGGGCTGCGTTGGGTGGATACGGCTGTGGGTGCGGCGTCGAGCGGCGCAAATGCCGGCGCGGCTGCTGCCGGTGAAATGGCCAGAATGGTTACGAGCACCACGTTAATCAACGCGGTGAAGCGGTGAACGAGCCAACGAGCATGTTTCTTGCTGGACATCTGAGTCCTCCTACGATCTGGTCTGAAGTTGAAGGTTGCCGTTGTGGCCAGGCATTGGCTTAAACAAGTTCCTGAGATGGATTCGGACACGCAGGACCGGCGGTTGTCTCTGCTATCTGTTCCTGCACGTAGCTGAACGCCTGCTCCGGCGTGGCGAAACGGCGCGCCTCCCCGGTGTGTGGGGAGACCAATTCCGCCCGCCAGGGCTGCTGCGTTTCATCCCGCCACAGGCGGATGAGGTAAGCGTGGTAGTCGGACATGGTGCTATTCCTGGAGAATGTGCGCTGTGGGACTTGTCTTGCGGTTTGGCGGGATGCTATAATTCATCTTAGACGCGGAGTCGAGCACGCCTACGTGCGGGTCTGGCGCAGGCCGTTCGCACCAGGCCGTTCGCACCAGGCCGTTCGCACCAGGGGGTGCGAACTCCGCCCTGCGAACTCCGCACCATGTGAATTGCCTGTGATGGTTACGACCAGTTTAGCGCCTCTAACGCTTAGAAAACGCTTAGAACCATGATGCCAACGCTGCGAATCTCACTGCTTGGGGACGTTACCATCCAATTTGGTGATGACTACGTCACCGGTCTGCCTGCGCGTGCGGCCGAGGCGTTGTTGATCTACCTGGTGTGCAGCCCGCGCCCCGTGGCCCGTGAGAAGCTGGCCGAGCTGCTGTGGGCCGAACGCAGTCAGGCCCAGGCGCTGACCAACCTGCGCACCATCCTGACCCCGCTGCGTCGCGAGCTGGGCGACTACCTGGTTGTCACTCGCCAAACCCTGGCCTTCGATCACAGCCGCGAGCACTGGCTGGATGTGGCGGAGTTCGAGCGGGGCTTTGCCGCGCTGGACTCGGCCCGGCGGCCCGCCCAGCTTGACGCCGGCCAAGCGCAGCAATTGCAGGCCGTGCTCGATCTCTACCAGGGCGATTTTCTGGAGGGCTTTTACCTGCGCGACGGCCAGGGCTTCGAGGAGTGGGCTACGCTGCTGCGGGAACGCCTGCGCCACCTGGCCAGAGAGGGCTTCCGCACGCTGGCCAGCTACCAGCTCAAGACGGGCGCTTATCGGGATGGGATCGCCAGCGCGACCCGCTGGCGCCGCCTGGACCCGTACAGCGAGGAGGCCTGTCGCGTCCAGATGTGGCTCTACATGCGCGCTGGCCAGCCTCATCTCGCCGTGCAGTGCTATCGGGACTTCCAGACCCTCTTGCAGGCCGATGTGGGCGTCGCGCCGGGCGCCAACACGGCTGCGTTGTTCGAGCGTCTGCGGGCGCTGCCATATCCCCCACCGATCGATCTGCCCGAGCCGGGCGCGGCCACTGTGGGCCGCGAGGCCGAGATGGCCGCCATCGAGAGCTTGCTGGCCGCGCCGGGCAACCGTCTGGTCACGCTGGCCGGCCCTGGCGGCATCGGCAAGACCCGCCTGGCCATCGAGGCGGCGCGCAGCCTGGCCCAACGGCGGCCCGGCCGCTTTCTCGGTGGTGTCTGCTTCATCCCGCTGGCTGCGCTGAAGTCAGCCGAGTCCATCCCCTTGCGCGTGGCCGATGCGTTGGGACTTTCCTTGCAGGGATCCGACCCGCCCCGTGCGCAAGTGCTGGCCCATCTGGCCGCGCGCGAGATGCTGCTCATTCTGGACAATCTGGAGCACCTGCTGGACGCGCAGGGAACCGCGGTCAGCTTCCTGATCGACCTGCTGCGTCAGGCGCCGGGCGTCAAGCTGCTGCTGACCTCGCGCGAGCGGCTGAGCCTGTACGAAGAAGTGATCTTCGATGTGGAGGGGCTGGCGACTCAGCAGGATGACGAGCTGGCGCCATCCAGTGCAGCGCTGCTGTTCGTGGCCAGCGCCCGCCGGGTCAGCCGCGACTTCGCCCCTGGCGCGGCCGAGCTGAGTTGCATCACGCGGGCCTGCCGGCTTGTGCAGGGCGCTCCGCTGGCCATCGAGCTGGCGGCTAGTTGGCTGCGCCACTATAGCTGCGCCCAGATCGTGCAGCAGATCGAACACAGCCTGGACTTTCTGGCCAGCGATTATCGCGATCTGCCCGAGCGCCAGCGCAGCCTGCGCTCCGTGTTTGAGTATTCATGGCGGCTGCTGGACGACGCAGAGCAGACCGCTCTGGCGCAGTTGTCGGTTTTTATGGGCGGATTCTCGCTTGACACGGCGCGAGCTGTGCTTGGCCCGACCGCACCCGTTATCGATCTTGTCGACAAGTCGTTGGTGCAGCGCCAGGCCGGGGGACGCTTCGACCTGCACCCTCTGCTGCGCGTCTATGCGGCTGAGAAGCTGGCTCTGAACCCAAAGGTCCAGATCGACATAACAGATAGCCACGCGCGGTTCTTCCTGGACTATCTGGCCCGCCAAGGCAGCGGCGAGTCCGCTGAGCAGCGCGCCGCCATTCGCGCTGAACTGGCCAACCTTCGCTGCGCCTGGGAGTGGGCCGCCCAGCGGTCGATGGTCGAGCTCCTGAGCAGGGCGGCAGGCACGCTGCACAGCTTCTTCAGCGTGCAGAGCTGGTTTCAGGAGGGGATCGGCCTCTTTGCTCAGACGCTGGCGGCGCTGGATACCGGCGATGGCGGCGCGGGCGCGGCCGATCTGCGCGGGGAGCTGTTGGGACGCAAGGCGCGCATGCACATCCACATCGGCGAGCTGGCGCAGGCCCGCGCTGACCTGCAACGCGCGCTGGCCGACCTGCCGCAGATCGAGGATCCCCAGCGCCGCGCCAGCGTGCTGGACTCGTTGGCCATCAGTCGTTACTACGCCGGCGATTACGCCGAGGCTGCTGCGCTGGCCGCGGAAAGTCTGCGCCTGGCTGAGCTAGCGGAGGACGAGGATGGGATCGGCTTCGCTCTCAACTTTCTGGGCAGTTGCGCCAAGGCGCAGGGCGACTATGAAAAGGCGCACGATTGTTTTCGGCAGGCGGCTGAACAAGCGCTGCGGCTGAAAGACGAGATTGGCGCGGCCATGGTGTTCAACAACCTGGGCAATCTGGCGCAAGAGTCTGGCGACTGGGACGATGCACAGCGCTATTATCACCAGAGTAGCGAGCTATTTCGGGCGCACGATCATGGCCATGGCGCAGCCACAACGCTGGCCAACGCCGGCCGGCTGGCTTGCAAACAGGGTGACTACGACAAGGCTCGCGCGCTACTGGAGGAGAGCCTGGCCTTGAAGCGGTCCATCAGCGACGGCCGCGGCGAGGCGGTGGCGTTGGGCGGGCTGGGAGAGGTGGCGCTGGCGACTGGCGCGTACGCAGAGGCCAGAACGACTTTGCTGCAAGCGCTGGAACTGGCCCAGCAGGCCGGGGACACTAAGCAGATGCTGGAGATTCTGTCCCTCTTTGCTGAGCTGTTGGTGCAGGAGGGACAGGTAGCTGCTGCACCGCGGCTGCTCAGCTACGCCCTCCAGCATCGCGGCCTATCTCAGGAAGCGCGGCAGCGGGCAGAGCAGCTGGCTGGCAAGATCGGCTACGACTGGGCTGCGGCGCCGCCGGCCGAGCCGCGTGAGCTCGCCCTCAAGGACGAAGCCGACGTGCTCGCATTTTTGCGCGCAGCGAGCTGATCCAGCCGCCGTAGGTCCGGCTACCAGCCGGACATCTGGCAGTGAACCGTCCGGCTGGTAGC
>JBAQCH010000157.1:0-6676 GCA_049294015.1 Anaerolineae bacterium | reverse complement strand
ATCAAATCACTTGCCGAAAAGCCAGATGCAATTCTATTTCAGCTTCTCTTCGACAAGGTTGCCCGACTCGGCGCTATTCACCAACCACAACCGTGTTCGAGAAGTCAATGATTGGCGAAGGTATTGTATTAAGTAGTATATCTGTTCCAAAGCGTCTGCGTAAAGGCGTATCTGGTAGAAGAGCGCCATGTATAGCAGGACGCTGATGATGCCCACAGGCCACGTCAGGACCCGTCGATGGGCTATGAGCCAGACGGACCAAAGATAAAGAATTGTTCCCAAGAGCTCCACATAGCTCATTGGATAACCGAGCACAGTAAATGCGATGTTGTCCACGCTCAAGAATGCTAGCATGATCTGTCACGCCCTGGTCTTGTCCATGCATCGACTGGGTTCATGTATTTCTGATAACGAGCCAGAACACGTTTTACGGTAGCGATACGCTCCTCTAGGTCGCCCCGCACTATAAAATACGGAATGCGTCGCAGAACTAGATCGCTGACAATCCGCCTTTGCATCACTTCCCGGTTGACGTCGCCAGAGCGGTCCCAGGTGTCATCAAACGGAATGTCGGTATCGCATAAGAACACTAGATCGTAACGACGGGCAGCTTGCTGAGCTAATTCTACCAAGCGCGGGGCGGCTTGGCCATGGTAGTGTTGTGAGAAGATGTAGGTTGTGGTTGCATTGGTGTCTACGAACAAGTAACGATTGGCTTCCAGCAACAGAACCTCTTCTCGCTGCAAATGACCTTCAGCGATTTCCACCAACTGTTGGAGTGACAGTCGCCGATTAACTTGGTGTCGTTCCCAGTATTCTCGCCCATACTCCGACATCCAGAGCGTGTCCATCTCCTCAGCCATGCGCGCAGCAAGCGTTGTTTTGCCTGTAGATGGCGCACCTACAAAAACCACGTTGGTTATCAGATCTCGATACACAAAGGGATGGATGGACCGTCGCCAGCTAAAAGGATCTTGGCGTATTTGCGAGCCGGACACCGGAATGCTCTTGCGATTCGGATCGACCAGCCGATTGACAGCGTGCAATGCCCGACTCATGTGCTCCCCATAGAACTCGCTGGAGTAGAAATGAGTGATCCCCCTTACACCCAGACGTTGAATGACGTAATCCTCGTGCATCTGCCTGATTTCTGGTGTATCACCGACTTCAGCAGGCCCGTCCCACGCTTCAATAACCTGAACTGTGGGATACAACGATCTGATCCAACCAGATCGCACGGTCAACGGCACGGTCGTAACCTCTGGACAATCGTACACGATCACCGTCAACCGCTCCATCTCTGATAGAGCAGTCTCAATGAGCAATTGATGCCCAATGTGTAATGGGGCAAACTTGCCAAGCGTGAGTCCGTGCACGGTTCTACTCGGCCTCCAAGAAAGAAGTACCCCACGTCCTGGTGGGTGACATGGTCACTTGCTCCGTAGGAAGGAACTCGCTCCACTCCGCAGACTGCCGTTATGAATCCAGAATCTACGACCGCCGCATTATAGTGCAAGCCGACCACAAGAGCAATTGGCCTCTTGCGCGTGATAGGCTGACCGTGGCCCTTTAGGCCAATCACTCCCACTCGTCGTCCACGAGTGGCCGCTGCCGGCGGTTTCTGCAATCAACGCCAGCAGCGGCCCGCTCTCCCCATTTCCTTCCTGCCCCTCCCATCGGCCTCCCCCTTGTCTACTTGCCTACCTGTCTACTTGCCTACTTATCTACCTGATCCCTGGAAACACCATCACCCGGTGATTGTCCGCATCGGCCACGTAGACCAGATCGTCCGGCCCGACCGCGATGCCGTTGGGCAGGGCGAAGCTCTGCGCGTCGCTGCCGTAAAGGCCGAAGGTAGCCTTGAACTGGCCCTCACTGTCCCAAGCCAGCACGCGGAAGCCTTCGGGGTCGGTGGCGTAGACTGTGCCAGTGCTGTCCACCGCGACGAACGGCTTGTTGACCACGCTCTGGCTGTTCCAGCCCTCCACTGGCCACTCCTTGACGAAGCTGATGACCAGATCGCGACCTTCGCCGGAACCGCTCAACAGCTCGTCTACGCCCACATCCAGCTTCTGAATGCGCCGGTTCCAGGTGTCGGCCACGTAAAGCATACCGCCCGCTTCGCCATCCGGCCGCGGGGCGATGGCCAGACCCACCGGCTCATCGAAGCGGCCCTCGACCACACCGCCGCCGCCGTACTGAGTCAGGAAGTTGCCCTGAGCGTCGAAGACCTGGATGCGCTTGTTGCCGGTATCGGTGACGTAGACGTTGCCAGCGGCGTCGATGGCGACGGCGCGTGGGCCCCAGAAGCCGCCCGGGCTGTCGATGGCCTCGCCGCCGGTGGTGGCAAAGACGCCCCACTTGGCCACGAAGTTGCCCTGGGGATCGAAGACCTGGACGCGGTGGTTCCAGGTGTCGGCGATGTAGATGCTGCCGTCCGGCCCCAGCGCGATGCCCCACGGCTCGCGCATCTGGCCGTCGCCTACCTGCAACGGGCCGGCGCCGTCAGGATCGACGCAGCCCGGCAGGCCGTCGGCGTACAGCTCACACGAACTGCCCCATTGGCGCAAGAAATTGCCGGCCGCGTCGAAGACCTGGATACGGTGGTTGCCGCTGTCGGCCACGTAGGCGGTTCCGTCGGGCGCGACGGCCATGTTGCGCGGGAAGGTAAGCTGGCCTGGCTCGACCCCCAGACCGCTGCCGATGATCTGCTGGCTGCTCCAGCCCTCGCGCAAGCCCTGCTCGTAGGGATCGACCAGCGGAGCCACGGCTGACGGCTGCGCGCCAAAGTCCCAAAGCTGCGCGGCCACGTCCTTGCGCACGAACAACGAATAGCGATGCACCAGCGGCCACTGGTTCATGGGCGTGGTGAAGCGCCGCCATAGCACCACGTCCAGGAACTCGCGGCGCTTCTGCGGATCGGTGATGCCCAGCTTGATCTTCTCCCAGGTGAGGTTCTTATAGCCCTCGTCGGGCCACCAGATCAGGCGGCGGCTGAACTCGTTGTAGTCGCGCTGCAAGAAGGGGCGCGCCTTGTCCAGGTTCTTGCTGCCCACCAGCGCCACCGGCGCGTCGGTGAAGGTCTCGCGGCTGGGGGTGGCGCCGTAGTAGAGCGCATTGGGCCAGTCGCTCAGATACCAGTTGAAAGGCCACGACGAGTCGTCGTCGTAGGCGATCTTGAGCTGCTTGTCGCCCACCGTGCGCCGGCTGATGCTTTCGATCTGGCGCATGTCGGCCAGCGGATCGGGCGAGCCGTGGGCGTAGAACAGGTACTCTTTGACAAAGTCCTGGTTCACGAAGTTGGCCTGGTAGGTGACGCGCACGCTCCACAGGCCCAGCAGCGCCAACAGGGTCAGGCCGACCACCCGCAGCCCCTGGCGCACGTCGCTGCGCTGAAACAGCCGGGCCAGCAGGAAGAGGGCGATCACACCTACCGCCAGCGCGGCCAACCACTGGCCGGTTTCGCTCAACTGGCCCAGCGCGCGGCCCTGGAAGGGCTGGCTGCGGGCGACGCCCAGCAGCGCGGCCACGAACAACAGCACCAGCAGAGCAATCCACAGCGCCCGCCAGCCCAGCGCGCGCCAGTCGATTCGCTCCACCAGCCGTCCCAGCGTCCAGCCGCCGGCGATGCACATGGGCAGCGTGATGGACGCGACCAGCCAAGGCATCTTCTCGCCCGCGATGGTATAGGCCACCCAACTGAACAGGATCAGGAAGGGCAGGAAGGCCAGGAAAAGCTGGTTGTTACGGGGATGCCGGCTCAGGCCGCCCCACCCTGCGGTTAACAGGGTTACTGCCATCGCCGCGCCAGCAACGGCTTTGTAGAGCATGCCGGCGCGGTTGGCGGCTTCGGTGTTGAAGGCCAGCAGAAGCCAGCCGGCCAGCAGGATCACAGTCAACACGCTCAGCACGCGCGCGACCCGGTTGCGCTGCCCGTAGGCCGCCAGCAGCACGGGTATCGACAGAAGCAGCGGCAGGAACTCGTACAGCGGCGTGATCAGCAGGTAATAATACCAGGGCTGGCTGCCGCGCGCCACCTCTTGCTGCGACAGCCAGTAGCCCAGCGAGCCGATGACGCCGGTGGCCAGGCCCTGGCCGTTGGTGAACAGGCCGGTAAAGAGCACCACGAAGATAGCGCTGAAGATGCCGGCCGAGATGAGCCAGCGCCGCGGGCTCCACAGCAACCCAACCACCGCAGACACGCCGATGGTGGCGGCCAACACCGAAAGCGTCGGCACGATGCCGGTGGTGTAGTTGAGCGGATCGTAGCCCAGCGCCTTGATCATGAAGGGGGAGACCCAGGGCAAGATCAGCGTGCCCAGCAGGATCACCATCTCCGTGGCCGGGCTGAAGGTGAGCGCCTGTGGAGTACGGTGGCGGCGCAGGCTGTACCCCACGGCCAGGCCCGCGGCCACAGCCGGCGGCAGCAGGATCAACGCCAACGTCAGCCCGGTCTGCACGGTCGATGTGGAACCGGCCGTGCTGGCCAGGCCCAACAGGCGGTAGAGCAGCGCGCCGGCAAAGGCCAACGCAACGCCGCCGGCCAGCACCAGCCAGTCGTTGCGCTCCACAAACAGCGGCCGCTCGCGGGCCTCATCGGGCACCTCCGGATCCAACCGCCAGGCAACCCAGCGAAAAAGTACGATCAACAGCAGGAAGCCGCCGATGGCCGCGCCGTGGATGAAGGCATCCTCCTTGCTGGCCAAGGCCAGCGACAGCGCCGCGGCCACAATGTAGGTCCAGCGCTCGCCTTTGGCATGCCCGATCTCCAGGTAGCGAAAGATGGCGATCAGCAGCAAAACGGCCCAGAAGATCTCGTAGATGTCGTGGCGGGTATGGCGAGAGTAGTGCAGCAGGGCCGGCGAGAAGGCAATCAACGCGCCGGCGAAAAACGCGCCCGGCTTACCCAGCCAGCGCCGCGTCAGCCACATCAGCCAGACGATGCCAAAGCCGAACAACGCCGTCGGCAGGCGCGCGGTCAGGTCATCGGCGCCGAATAACAGATAGAACAGCGCCATGGCGTGGTAGATGAAGGGGCCGTGGTAGATGGGATTGTGCTCGTAGCCCTTGCCCGTGTACAGGTTGTAAGCGAACCAGGCGTGCTGCGCCTCGTCGTGGCTGGCGGTGCGGTTGTCCAGGGCCGCCACTCGCAGCAGCAAGGCCACCGCCAGCAGCCCAACCCAGGCGATCTTCTCCCAGTCCCAGGTCGCCACGCTCAGCAGCGAGCGGTCGAGCCAGGTGGGAGGGCGGGTGGCAGGTGTCAGGGTGTCGGGTGTCAGGGTGTCACGTGTCAAGGTGTCACGTGTCAAGATGTCAGGTGCGGTCTGCTCAACCGGTTGGTTCGTTTCGTTCATGGTTGATTAGTAGATTGGTACATGGGTAGATTGGTACGATGGTAGATTGGGTGACGGGATGGCTCTGATCACTGTTCACCGTTCACTGGTCACTGCTCCGCCTGCACCCACAGCACAGCGCGCTGTTGGCCTTGCAGGGCGTCGAACTGGCCGAAGAGCAGCCAGCGCCACAGCGCCCGGCCGCTCAACCCGGCCGGCGACCAACTCTGGGCAACACGAAAGCTCTGCCCGCTGTACGCGCCCCCTCTCCCCACGGGAGAGGGCTGGGGTGAGGGGAAGTCCGACGGCGCGGCGTCGCCATCCATGCCCAGCCACACCAGACCGGGATCACCCAGGGCAGGCGACTGCAGGACCGCGCCGCGCGCGTACCAGCGCAGCAGCGCGGGCGTCTCGTTGCCAGGCGCGGTCAAAAAGGCCACGGGCAGATCGCGCAGGTCCGTGCCGCGCTGCATGGCCAGCCGTTCCAGGGCCAGACGCAGCTCCGGCCCGCCGCTGGCGCCGGCCACGTTGGCCAATGATCCCCAGCGCAGGCCGTCGCGGTTGTGGCTGGTGAGCAGCATGCCGCGCAGGCCCAGCAGCAACAGCATAGCCACAGCCAGAGCCAGCAGCACCTGCAAGGCTAACCGGCTGCTAAAAATCACCACATAGGCCGCCAGCAGCACAATCAGCACCAGCGCCGTCGCACCGGCGCTGACCAGGAAGGCCATCTGCGGCTGCGCCTTCCAGGACTCGGTATACTGGGCCAGCCAAACGGCCGTGGACAGCACAAGCGCCAGTCCGGCAATCAGCAACACGATCCCTTCCAGCCGCTGCTCACCCAAATCAAAATGCTCGGCGAACGCAGCCAGGGCCAGGCCGCCCAACAACGCCAGCGGCAGCGCCAGCACCGCTAGATCAGCCGGCGAACGCCCCGCCCGCAACACCAGCAGCAGCAATCCCACAGCCAGCCACAACCCCAGACCCTGCGCCATCCAGTCACGCCGCCGCAGACCAACCACCAGGCCGGCCAATCCCGTCATCAACACCAAGGGCTCCAGCCACAGAGAGTTCAACGCCAGGCCCCAGATGCTGTCGCCATCGCCGGAAAAACCAGCCAGCCAGGCAGCAGGCAACTCGGCCGCAGCAGCCAGCCCGCCCGGCAGGAAAAAGAAGCCGGTTGCACCCAGCAGCAGAGCCAGCACGAACACCAGGCCGGCCGTGCCCAGCCCGGCCGCAGCGTGGCGACGATCGCCGGCTGGCAACAGCGCCATAGCCGCCAGCGGCGCGGCAGCCAGCAGGATCGAATAGCTGATCGGCGCCGCCAGCAGCAGCCCGGCCAGCGC
>JBAQCH010000156.1:0-9370 GCA_049294015.1 Anaerolineae bacterium | reverse complement strand
CCAACTCGTCGTAGCACGATTTTCCAAATCGTGCTGCGCAACGGCAAGAACAGAACACGATTTGGAAAATCGTGTTACGAACCAGACGCAGCGAAGCGGGCGCACAAGCCCGCTTTTCTTTGGAGCGATTACATGACCCGCATCCAACCCTTTCGCGGCTGGCGCTACGATCTGGCCGCGGCCGGCGCGGCCAGCCTGGGCGAGCTGCTGACCCCGCCCTACGACGTGATCAGCCCGGCCCAGCAGGTTGCTTTCCACGAACGCCACCGCCACAACGTGGTGCGCCTGGAGCTGGCGGCCGACCAGCCGGACGACGACGACCGCGCCAACCGCTTCACGCGCGCGGCCGCGACCCTGACCGACTGGCAGCGTCGCCGCGTGCTGCGCCAGGAGAATGCGCCGGCCATCTACCTGCTGCGCCAGCGCTATATCCTGCCCGGCGGCCAGGCGGCGACGCGCAGCGGGCTGATCTTTCGCCTGCGTCTGGCGCCGTGGGGCGACGGCATCCTGCCCCACGAGCGCACCTTCCCGGCCGCCAAGGCCGACCGGCTGGCGTTGACCATCGCCACGGGCGCGCAGTGCAGCCCCATCTTCCTGCTCTATTCCGACCCGCAGGGCAGCGCGCAGGCGCCGATGGTTGCTGCGGCCGAGCAGCGTGACCCGGATGCGGCCTATCGCGATGAAGACGGCGTGGAACACACGCTGTGGGCCGTGACCGAGCCGACCGCGCTGGCCGTGACAGCAGCCGCGCTGGAAGCCAAGACCTTCTATCTCGCCGACGGGCACCACCGCTACGAGACGGCGCTCAACTACCAACGCTGGCGGCGCGGCGGCGGCCTGCCCGCTGCGCCCGCCCCGGCCCCGCTGGGCAGTTGGCAGGGCGTGCCCCGCTACACGTCCATGCCGTTAGCGAAGCCAGCGACGCCGCAGCCGTTCGACACGGCTTGGGTCTACGCTGCCTGCATGGAAGATCCAGGGTTAGCGATCCTGCCCACCCATCGCTGCATCCACGACCTGCCTGATTTCGACGCCGGACGCCTGCTGGCCGGCCTGACTGAACATTTCGTGGTGACGGCGGTGGAGGACGCGGCAGCGCTGAAGAAGTTGGACTTCTTCGGAAGAAGTCCAACTTCTGAGACGACCTTCGCGCTCGCCCTGCCCGGCCTATCCGGAGGTTACCTGCTGCATCTTCAGGACGATCCAGCCACGGCCGCGCGGCTGCACGCCGATTATCCGCCGGTGGTCGCCGCGGTCGACGTGGCCGCGCTGCAAAGCCTGGCGCTGGGCCCGCTGCTAGGCATCGACGCCGACCCAACCTTTCTGAAGCGCTTCGTGGCCTTCACCCCCAGCGCGGCCGAGGCCATCGACGGCGTGCGCGCTGGCCGCTACCAGGCGGCCTTCCTGGTCAATCCAACGCCGCTGAGCCAGCTACAAGCCGTCTCAGACGCCGGCGAGGTCATGCCGCCTAAGGCGACTTACTTCTACCCCAAGCTGCCGGCCGGGCTGGTGATCAACTGGCTGGAGTGAAAGGTGGCAGGTGGCAGGTGGAAGGTGGCAAGTGGCAAGTGGCGCGTGCCACTTCCTGCGACCTGCAACTTGCAACCTGCAACCTGCGACCTGCAACCTGCAACTTGCAACCTGCCACTTGCCACTCGCAACGGAGTGCTTATGGAACTCAAATACCTGGGCGTGCGCTCGACCGAGCCCATCGACGAATTGGATACCTTCCCCGCGCCGGCCGGGCTGGGGACTGTCACTATGTCTTCGGACGAGCTGACCGCGCTGTGCCCCGTCACCGGCCAGCCCGATTTTTACACCGTCGGCATCGAGTATACGCCCGGCCCGTTGTGCATCGAGAGCAAGAGCCTCAAGCTCTACCTGTGGCACTTCCGCGATCGGGGCGTGTTCTGCGAGCAGTTAGCCGTGGACATTCGCGACAAAGTGGTGGCCACGATCCAGCCGCAGCGTTGCACGGTGACGCTGGTGCAGAAGGCGAGGGGCGGGATCACAATCACCGCGGTGTCGCGCTATGAGGCATGACAGGGTGACGTATCGCTTGGGCCGGTCGTTGCGCAGCACCCCGGACCCGCCACGCCGCTCTGCTCCGGGACTTCGTGGCTCGCCGGTTCCGAGGGCGCTTGCGCCTGCGCGCAGTGCAGGTGAAGGCGAGTGGGCCGACTGTGCCGGTTGGAGGACATATGAAGATAACCGTATCCAGCGATGAACACAGCCCCCTGGTAGACGCCGTGATCGAGGAGATCGAGAAGCGCGGGCACGCGGTCGAGTACTTCGGGCCGAGGGCCGGCGCGCCAGCCGACGATTCCAACGACTGGCCGCTGGTGACGCTGCAGGCCGTCTCACGCGTGGCCGATGGCCGGGCCGACGAGGCGGTCGTCATGTGCTGGACCGGCACTGGAGCCAGCCTGGCCGCCAACAAGGTGGGCGGCGTCCGCGCCGCGCTGTGCCATGACGCCGAGACGGCCAAGGGCGCGCGCATCTGGAACCACGCCAACGTGCTGGCCCTCAGCTTGCGGGCCACGCCGATTCCGGTCGCGCGTGAGATCCTCGAAGCCTGGTTCAGCACGCCGATCAGCGACGACGCCTGGAACCTGCGGCAGATGGCGCGCATTCAGCAGATCGAAGCGGGCGCAGCGCCTGTTTGAAGCAGACTACGCCAGACGGGAATCGGCATTCCCATCTGGCCAGCGGGGACAGCAAACTCCAGCCAATCAGGGGGCTTCGGGGATGGGAAACACAGACGCCCGCCACTGCATGCGCTTCAATGGTCAGGTCACAAAGCAAAACACAAATGAGCTGAAAGGATTTGAACCATGAGCAAAGTTGAGCAGTGGCTGGAAAAAAACATCCCCAATTTGAGCGGCAAGACGGCGCTGATCACCGGCACCAACAGCGGCATCGGCTATGAGGCGGCCAGGCTGCTGGCTATGCGCGGCGCGCACGTGGCGCTGGCGGTGCGCAACACAGCCAAGGGCGGCAAGGCAGCGCGTGAGATTCGCAGCGCTGTGCCCCAGGCTGACCTGGCCGTGATGGACCTGGACCTGGCCAGCCTGGCCTCGATTCGCAGTTTCGCCGCACTCTTCATGGCCGGCCACGGCCGGCTCGACCTGTTGATCAACAACGCCGGCGTCATGGCGCTCCCCCGCCGCGAGACGGCTGACGGCTTCGAGATGCAGTTCGGCACCAACCACCTGGGGCATTTTGCGTTGACCGGCCTGCTGCTGCCCATGCTGCAGAAGACCGCCGGTGCGCGCGTGGTCACGGTCAGCAGCGGCCTGCACCGCACGGGCCAGATCAACTTCGACGACCTGCAGGGGGAGCGAAGCTACAGCAAGTGGGGCGCCTATGGGCAGAGCAAGCTGGCCAACCTGCTGTTTACCTATGAGCTGCAGCGCCGCTTGACGGCCGCGGGCAGCAGCGTCAAGAGCGTCGCCGCCCATCCGGGCTATGCCGCCACCAACTTGCAGTACGGCGGTTCGGACCGCAGCGACAGCTCCCTGCAAACCCGCTTGATGCACGTGTTGAACAAGGTGATCGCGCAAAGCGCTGAGATGGGGGCGCTGCCTACGGTCTACGCGGCCGCCGCGCCGGCCGTACAGGGCGGCGACTACATCGGGCCGAAGGGCCCGGCGGAGCAGCGCGGCTGGCCCACGAAGGTGCAGTCCAACGACCGCAGCCATGACCTGGAGACAGCCGCGCGGCTGTGGACGGTGTCGGAGGAGCTGACGGGGGTAGTTTACGACTTGCAGGGAGCCCCGCCTGTGGTTGAAACCACAGGCTGACACAGCAAAGCATGCTAAAGCAAGCTGCGGATGCGCACGGGTGAGCTTGCTTTAGCATGCTTCTTTGTGCCAGGCGCTGAATTCATTCAGCGACAAAAGCAAGCTGCGGATGCGCATGGGTGAGCTTGCTTTAGCATGCTTCTTTGTGCCAGGCGCTGAATTCATTCAGCGACTAGCGCTGCATCGCCGCCGGCAGCAGCGCCAGGTAATGGATCACCGTCTCGATGCCGCGGTAGAAGAGGTTGAGAGAGAGCTTCTCGTTGGGCGCGTGGGCGTTGTCGTCGGGCAGGCCAAAGCCCATCATCACCACCGGCGCGCCGAGGATGTCCTGGAATTCGGCCACGATGGGCAAGGTGCCGCCGCCGCGCATGAACAGCGGCGCCACTCCAAAGGTCGCTGCGTAGGCTTGCGCGGCGGCCTGGATGGCCGGCTCGTTCAGGTCGACCAGCGACCAGCGCGCCAGGCCCAGCCTGCGCACGGTCACCTTGACCGTGGCCGGCGCAAGCGATTTGACGTAGCGCTCGAACAGCGCGGCGATCTCGGCCGGGTCCTGGTCAGGCACCAGGCGCATGCTCACCTTGGCCGAGGCCTTGGCCGGGATGACCGTCTTCTTGCCTTCGCCGGTGAAGCCGCCGGGCATGCCGTGGATGTCCAGCGTGGGCCGCAAGCTGAGCCGCTCAGCCGCCGTGTAGCCAGCCTCGCCGGCCGAGAGCGGCGCGCCGGTCAGCGCCTGCGCAACCTGGTCGGAGAGGGGCAGTTGGGCCAGCAGGCGCAGCTCCTGGGCATCGGGGGGCAACACGCGGTCGTAGAAACCGGGGATCAGCACTCGTCGCGTCTCGCCGTCTTGCAGTTGCGCCAGCATGCGCACCAGCACGTTGAAGGGGTTGTCGACTACGCCGCCGAAGCCGCCGGAGTGCAGATCGGTGGCCGGTCCTTGCACGTCGACCTGCATGTAGGCCATGCCGCGCGTGCCGTGGTTGATCAGCGGCATGTCATCGGCCAGGATGCCCGAATCGCAGATCAGCACGGCGTCGCAGGCCAGCATGGCCTTGTGCTGCGCCACCCAAGCGGCCAGGCTGGGGCTGGAGATCTCTTCCTCCCCCTCGACGATGATCTTGAGGTTGATCGGCAGCCGGCCCTCCGTGCGCAGGTAAGAATCGACCGCGGCCAGCACCAGATAGACCTGGCCCTTGTCGTCGGACGCGCCGCGGCAGAACAGGTAGTTGTTGCGCACCGTGGGCTCGAAGGGGGGCGACAGCCATTCAGCGATCGGGTCCACCGGCTGCACGTCGTAGTGGCCGTAGAACAGCAGGGTAGGGGCCTGCGGACCCGCGCCCAGCCATTCGCCATAGACCACCGGATAGCCGGCGGTGGGCATGACGGCGACCTGCTTCAGCCCAATGCCGGCCATAGTATCAGCCAGCCAGCGCGCAGCCTGTTGGATGGCCGGCTCTGCTTCGGGCAGGGTGCTGACGCTGGGAATGCGCAGGAAATCGTTGAGAGTGTGTAGGTAGCGCTCGCGCTGTTGGCGACTGTAGGCGATGGGCTGTTGGGACATGATGCGATCCTTCCGGAGTGAGTGGATGATTGGATGATTGGGTGATTGGATGATTGGGTGATTGGGGGGCAGGCGTCCCGTTGCCAGTATAGCACGAGCAGGGGCGCGGGGCAAGGCTGTCGCTGCCTGTTCAGACTCGCTGCGTCAGGTCGCCGAACACTTCGAGTCCGGCGTTGCGGCCGCGGCCATTGAAGATCTCGACGCCGGCCAGGGTGCTCAAACGCACATCCACCGTGGCGTTGAGGGTCTCGGCGACGCGCTTGCCCATATCCAGCTTGGTGGGGCCGGCCAGCAGGCCGCCTTCAGCGCGCGCGGCCAGCAGTTCCAGCCGGTGCTTGCGGTTGCGCAGCGTCCAGGCAACGTGGTCGTCGGTGGTCTCCAGCCGCTCGATGGTCGCGCCCAGGTAGGTGGTGAAGCGATAGAGCAGCCCGTCGTGCCACAAGCCGACGATGAAGCCGGGGAAGGAGCGGCCGATCCAGGGGATGATGGCCACCGACGCGGTCAGGCAGGTGCGCGGCCGGTCGAAGTGGTTGGTCTGGAACCAAATCCAGGCCGCGGGGAAGGACTGGCCCCAGTCTTTCTCGATGTAGCCCAGGCCGCGGCTGAAGTCCGTATCCTCCCCATCGATGTGCAGCCGGCCGCTGATCCGATGGTTCAGGCTGACGACGCCGTGGTAACATTCCATCCGGGGTACCCAGGCGTACCAGCCCATAATGCCGGGCGAGGCCCAGGACACTGGCCAGGGCGTGATGTCCGAGAAGCGCAGCTCGCCCTGCACCTGGCCCTCCGGCCGGTCGATGTCCAGCACGATGTGGTCCTGGGTGAACAGGTTGGGGCCGATGCGCACCTCGAATTCCCTTTGCGCGGCCCAGAAGTCAACCAAGGGATAGGCGTGGTAGGCCGAGCGGCCGGTGACGCCGTCCAGCACCTGCACAAAGGCGTGGGCGTCGCCGCTCAAGCTGACGCCGGGGATGAGGGCGTAGCGCCGCGTCTCGTCGGCGCTGACCAGCTTGAAGTACCAGCCCTCAAAGAAGGGCGGCCGCCGGCCGTGGCCGTGGTAGATGGCGGGGTGCAGGGTGCTGTAGACGAATTGGCGCATGGCGGGACTCCTTGGCGGCGGATTGTTGAGCTATTGTACCCTCTTTTCAACCCATCGATAAGTCACCCACCTACCAGATGGTGTGGCCATGCTTTCAGGGACTCTGCAGGAACTCCAAAGAGAAATCATCGCTCGTGATGTGCGCTGTTGACCTTCTTGGCTCACGGTGCTATAATCTCATCAGAATAGACTGACAGGTTTGTGGAGGTAAACCGAAATGTCCGAATTGGCCCTGCTTCACCCAAATCATACCCTGGAGTTACCGGCAGGAATTGCCAAACGCTTTCAGCCTTCCGATCGTTTCGTCGTTTGGGTGGAGGAAGATACCCTGCACTTGAAGCGTATTGCGCCGTCTCCGTTGACAGTTGTCGAGCAGGCGCCAGCCGGTAACCCGTTGTCACTCGATGAAATCAGCGACATCGTTCATAAAGTCCGCCGCAAGCATCATCTCCCTGAGGTAGATTGAGACGTGCGGATTGTCATCGATACCAACGTTTGGGTCTCGGGCCTGCTGTGGAAGGGCGACGCTTGGCGTTTGCTTAAGCAGGCTGAAGAGGGAAGCATCGAGCTGTGCATTGCGTATCCAATGCTTTTGGAGTTGGAGGAGGTCCTCAACTACGATCGACTACAGCCACGATTAGCGGAGTTGCAGCAGACTCCTGCCAGACTGGTCGCGTATGCGCTCAGCATTTCTACCGCGTTTGATGTGTCCCGAAGAGATCTGCCAATCGTTGCGGCTGACCCAGATGACGACATCTTTTTGACCTGTGCCATAGCAGCAAGGGCAGGTTACATTGTAACTGCTGATCGCCATCTGTTGGCGCTGAAGGCTTACGAACAGATAGAAATTCTGCACGTTGAAGAGTTTTTACAACGCGCATCAGAGACTCTAACCAGGAGCATTTCCCCATGACAGCCAAAACCAAATTCTCAGCCGAAGAGGCCCAACGCATCGGCGACGCCCTGGGCATCACCTGGCAGACGTTCGACGTGGAGCAGTTCCGCATGGGCATGGAGGTGGAGTTGGAGCACGGGCTGCGCGATCCGGAGACCAACGTCACCGGCAACGACCCGCTGCTGACCGGCAAGGTCGCCTGGGCGCACCTCAAGGAGTTCCCCGACTATTACACTCGCCTGAAACAGATGGAAGCCGAGGCGGACGCATTTTGGGGCAAGTGAGCCCACGCTACCCCATCCCGGCCGGCATCCAGCGCGTCGAGGAGGAGATCAACCGCAGCCGCTTCGTCGCCACCGTGGCCTACACGCCCACGGTGGAGGCGGCGCGCGCCTTCATCGACCAGGTGCGGGCCGAGTTCTCCGACGCCACGCACAACTGCTGGGCCTATCTGCTTGGCCCGCCAGGCAGCAGCGGCCAGATGGGTTACAGCGACGACGGCGAGCCCCACGGCACGGCCGGCCAGCCGATGTGGACCGTCTTGCAGCACAGCGGCGTAGGCGACATCAGCGCGGTGGTCACCCGCTACTTCGGCGGCATCCTGCTGGGCAAGGGCGGGTTGGTGCGGGCCTATAGCGGCGGGGTCAAGCTGGCGCTGGCCATGCTGCCGCTGGCTGAACACGTGCCGACGGTGGACCTGCTGGTGGTGATCGACTACGCCAACGTCACGCCGGTGCAGCGCCTGCTGCCAGCGTTCGAGGCGACGGTACAGGAGGAGGAGTACGACGCCGATGTGACCTACCACCTGCGCCTGCCCGAAGAACACGCGCCGGCCTTGCGGCAGCGGCTGATGGAACTGACCAACGGGCAGGCGCTGATCGAGGCGCTGGGAAGTTAGCTGTGGAGCGGCGGTTGCACCAGCGTTTCCGGCCCGATCAGGCGGACGCCCTCATGCTGAGCCTGCGTTTGCAGGGCCTCTGTGAATCCACTTCTGGCAAACAGTGCAAAATGGGCGGTTCGCAGTCCCGTCGACTGCATCAGCGGATAGGCCTTGCGCTTGAGATCGTCAAGGATGTTGGTGCCTACGGGCCGGTTGGTCCACTTGCACTCGCCGAAAAGGGCATCATCGGCGGCCAGGGCCACGACGTCGATCTCTTCTCGCCCATCCCACCAGGCGCCTATCCGTTCTGGCAAAAAAGGCAGATTGCCTTGAGCGACTTGATCCGTCACCCACTCTCGGCAGATGTCTTCGAATGGCGCGCCGAGGAAGGTGCTTAACTCAGCTTCTACCCGACGAGCCACCGGCGCCGTGTGGCCGCTTTCGAGAACCGAAAAGTAGGGCGCAACAAAGCGAAACCAAAACGCCAGGAACGGATCACGCACTGCATTAGTCAAATTCAAATTAGTCTAATTCAAATTAGACTAATCACACTGCATTCTTGTTCGTCCCGCAAGTGCAACCATTCAGTCGCCGGGCGCGAGCAGATTGCGTGCGTTATGGTCGTCATAAGCAAACGGGGCCGCTCTGTACAGAGCGGCCCCGTTTGTTGACCTGACGTGACTTCAGCGCTACAGCGCCGTGATCACCACATCGATACAGGCCATCACCAGCACCACCGCCAGATACATGTTGGAGGCGATGAAGAGCGAGCGGGCGTTTTTGCCGCTGGGCACGCGCAGCAGGCGGATGTTGCGCCACATCATGTCGGCGGTGGCCAAGCCCACTGGAATGAGATAGATCAAGCCGAGGGCCGGATCCAGGCCCAACGCCAACGCGGCCAGCGCGGTGGCGGCAGTGTGGACGAAGACCCAGAACGCGGCCATCTTGGGGCTGGTCTTGACCGGCAGCATGGGGGTGTCGCTACGCGCGTAGTCGTTGCGGTAAACGATGGCCAGGCTCCAGAAGTGGCTGGGGGTCCACAGGAAGACCAACAGCGCCAACAGCAGCGCACTGGGCGCCGCCCAGTCGCCGCCTGCGGCGCGTGCCCAGCGGCAAAAACGCCCGCTCGCTCTTCATC
>JBAQCH010000155.1:0-23138 GCA_049294015.1 Anaerolineae bacterium | reverse complement strand
TGTCGAAAGCGCGAAAATCAGCCCACCCCTTCAGCCCCAACACCTTGGTGATGGCGGCCGTCAGGGTCGTCTTGCCGTGATCGATATGGCCAATGGTGCCAACGTTAACGTGTGGCTTGGTTCGCTGAAATACTTGCTTTGCCATGCGACACAAATCCTTTTATGTGCTACTTACTCGCGATTGGGCCGCCCACACCGGGGCGGCCGCTCACAATTCGACGTCAATTCTCGATTGACTAAGTGCTTGCCAAGAAATAAGTCGGTGCTTTGGCCGGACTCCTGACCGAGCCAACTCACGACGTTATTTTGTGACAGTTACTAAGACCATTCTGAGAGCCCACGATCGGACTTGAACCGATGACCCCGTTCTTACCAAGAACGTGCTCTACCGACTGAGCTACGCGGGCGGAAGAAAGTAGACAAGTAGACAAGTAAGTTGGTAGACAAGGTTCATCTTTCTGGCCTTGTGTACTTGGCCCTTGTCTACTTGTGTACTTCCGTTGGTGGGCAGGGGCGGATTCGAACCACCGAAGGCGTTGCCAGCTGATTTACAGTCAGCCCCCTTTGGCCGCTTGGGTACCTGCCCATATAAGGTTGTTAATGCTGGCCGTCAGCCAACTCGCTGGTCTGCTGGGCCAGAAGAGCCGACGGCCGGACTTGAACCGGCAACCGTCCGCTTACAAGGCGGAAGCTCTGCCGAATTGAGCTACGTCGGCCTGCGTCGGAATTATAACATAGAACCGACGCGCAGCCAAACCAATGCTGCAAGCCCAAAAAGCTTGCAGCACTCTGGCAGTATATGCACATCGCCTGGCTTTGTCAAATCAGAACAATCTCAGGCGGCGCTCCATCGCTGACCAGAAAGGGGTTGGACTGCGGGGCTCCCCCTGCGACGCCGTAGATGCGGTCCAAAATGCCCATCTCACGCTGCTGGATGTTGGCCAGGAAGACCGCGGGCTCGCTGATCGACTTCCAGGCCAGGTAGCCGCGCTCCAGGAAATCCTGCATCGCAAACCAGCCCAGGCGCTGCGCCGGGCCGCGCGCCAGCCGCAGCGTGGTCTGGATAAAGGGCACACGACGCACCCGCTCAAGCTGACCCCCCACCGCTACGATCAAGCGAATCTGCCGGGCACGCGTGGCATAGTTGTTGCACAGCCGGTAGGCCTCTTCGTACTGCCAGCGGTCGAAACGATCCACCACGCCCAGATGATCGCGCATGGCCTCAGCCAGCGCCAGGTCAAGCTGCTGGGTCAGGGAGTTGACCTCCAGCGCCATGGCCAGCGGCGCTAGCGTCGCCTCGGGCAGGAAACGGTTCATGAAGTTGTAGATGCGATGGCCGTCATAGTCGCGCTGGCTGAAATCCTTCGGCGCGTAGATGTCATCCAGAAAAAAGCGGCAGCCGCGACTGAAGCGCGCATCCCGCAGCATGTCGGCGTGAGTCCTGGACAGCCGCAGCGACTGCCAGGCGCTCAGATAAGCGATCAACGGCGAAAGCTGCTTGCCCTCGACGATCTCATGGTGGGCCATGCTGGCGCGCAGACTGGCCAGCAGCCGCGCTGCGTCGCTCACG
The DNA here is from genome assembly GCA_049294015.1 of Anaerolineae bacterium. Classification (GTDB taxonomy): domain Bacteria; phylum Chloroflexota; class Anaerolineae; order JAAEKA01; family JAAEKA01; genus JAAEKA01. The sequence continues at coordinate 21,568 of JBAQCH010000155.1, read as the reverse complement.
CCAGGCAGCTGATGGTCAACCTGTTCACCCGGTTCCTTTGCTACAGTTGTTTGACCTGCCATCGAACACAAGCCTCACGCAATCGCTGGACGCCTGCTGGTTTTAGTCGGCGGGCGGCGTCAGGATCTCACCCGCCGTCACCAGCTTGTAGCCGTCAGCCTGGAAGGCTTCGATCACACGTGGCAGGGCGTCGATGATGATCTGGCGGTCGGTGTGGGTGTAGTAAAGCGCGCCGGGCGCCTTGTTGCCATAGACATTGTCGAAGATGGTCTGCGCCGTCGCGCCGTCGCGCCACTCGTCCGCGCCGTAGGTCCAGATAATGGTCGTGTAGCCCAACTCATAGGCCGTCTGGATACTGATCGGGCTGCGCGAGCCAAAGGGCGGACGGAAGTAGGGCCTGGTTGTTTGACCGGTCAGATCCTGAACCAGCGCTTCGGTGTCTTCCAACTCCTTGGTCACCTCTTCCGCCGTCATTTCGCTGAAGTTGAAGTGCGTCCAGGAGTGGTTGCCCAGCTCATGGCCGCGGCGCGCGATCTCCTGGGTGGCTTCGGGGTACTGCTGCATCCATTCGCCTTGCATGAAGAAGGTCGTGCGCACGCCGTACTGGTCGAGGATGTCGAGAATTTTCATCAACTGCCCCGGATCGCCTTGCACGTCGAAGCTGATGTTGACCTGCGGATCGCCGTCAGGGGTGGTGGGGTTGCCCACATAGACGATGTCTGGGCTGGCCGGCGGGCGGCCCGTCGCCGGCTCGGGCGTGGGCGTCGGCGTGTCCGTCGGCGCAGGCGTGGGCGTGTCCGTCGGCGCAGGCGTGGGCGTATCGGTCGGCGCAAGCGTGGCCGTCGCCGTTGGCTCGGTGGTCGGCGTGCTTGTTTCGACAACCACGGTGGCTGCCTGCGCAACAGGCTCAGCCGGCTGGCTTCCACCGCAAGCCGCCAGTACGACGGCAACCAACAGCACAGCAAGCGCGCCCGACATGCGAGTTTGCTGCTGACCTGCCACCTGCCACCTGCCCCTTGTTACCTGCGTTCTCTTGATGCTCATTCGTTAAACAGCTCTCCTACAGATTTTCCTTCATGGATGCGGCGGATCACGTCACCCAGGAGAGGCGCGACGCTGATCACGTGCAGCCGGTCGCCGATACGCTCGCGTTTCTTAGCAGAGATGGGTACGGTGTCCGTAACAACCACCTGGCTGAGCTCGCTCCTGCTCAGACGCTTGGCAGCCGGCTTGGAGAAGACGGCGTGGGTGGCTGCTGCGATCAATTGCTGAGCGCCGGCCTGGCGCAGAAAGCGTGCTGCGTCGGTCAGAGTCCCGGCGGTGTCGATCTCGTCGTCGACAATGATCACGTTCTTGCCCCTGACGTCGCCGATGACGTTATACATGGCCGTCTCTTTGCCGTCCTGAGAGCGCCGCTTCTCGATGATGGCCAGCGGCAGGCCCAACCGCTCGGCCAGGTCGCGCGCGCGGCGCACACCACCGATATCAGGCGACACGACGACCGTATCGTCGGCGCAACACTGCTGTTGGTGGAAATAATCGAAAAACAGGTGCCTGGCCGGCAGCTCATCGGTGGGGATGCTGAAAAAGCCCTGGATCTGCCCCGCGTGCAGATCGACGGTCAGAAAACGGTCAGCGCCGGCCGTGGCAATCAAGTCAGCCACCAGGCGGGCCGTGATCGGCACCCGGGGCTGGTCTTTCTTGTCGGTGCGGCCATAGCCGTAAAACGGCGCCACCGCAGTGATCCGGCCGGCCGAGTCGCGGCGCAGCGTATCGATGAAGATCAACAGCTCCATCAGGTTGTTGTTGGTGGGCGGCGACGTGGGCTGGATCAGGAAGACATCCTTGCCGCGCACGCTCTCGTGCAGGCGCACGAAGGTGTTGCTGTTGGCAAACTGGAAAACATCGGCGCCGCCCAGAGAAACGCCCAGATAGGCCGCTACCTTTTGCGCCAGCTCTTTGTGCGCTGTGCCGCTGTAGATAGCCAGATCGCCATACAGCTTATAGCTCTCATTCGGCGGCGTCGCCAATGAGCGGACGGCATCGGAGCCGTTTTCCTGCAATCTCATGGTTGGATGGACGCTGCCTTCGCCGTTGGCAAGGGTCATAGCGGACGACATGGTGGCTTTCTTCGGCATCTGTCACCTCCACTCAACGGATTGACAAAACGGCAGGCAGCAGGCGCTCGGCCGCGCTGTAGGGATCCAGGGCACGGCCGGCCACGTCGAGCACCAATTGCCGCAGCTGCTGCGCGGGCACGTTCTCTTGCAGGCGGCGCAACACGGCTGCCTGCAGGATATGCACCAGCGCAGTCCGGGCCCGGTCCTCTTCCCGCCGTTGCAGCTCGCCGCTGGTCTGCAAATAGCTGCGATGCTGCTCGATCGCCTCCAGCAGGTCGGCGATTCCCTGGTCGCGCAGAGCGACGGTCTTGATAATCGGCGGCGTCCATCCGTCCCCTGCAGCAGGTTCTGGCAAGCCGGCTTCCATCAGTTGGCCGTGGTGCTGCACCTGGCGCATGGAGGGCCCACCGCTGCCCAGCACCATGTGCAATGCAGTCACGGTCTTGTCCGCGCCCTCGCGGTCAGCTTTGTTGACAGCCAGGATGTCGGCGATCTCCAGCACGCCAGCTTTGATGGCTTGCACCTCGTCGCCCATGCCGGGCGCCTCGACCACGATGGTGCTGTGCGCGGTGCTGGCGATGTCCACCTCGGCCTGGCCGACGCCCACGGTCTCCACCAGAACGCGTTGAAAGCCGGCCGCGTCCAGGGCCAGGATCACGTCGGCCGTGGCCTGGGCCAGGCCGCCCAAACTGCCGCGCGTGGCCATGGATCGGATGAAGATGCCGGGGTCGCCGCTCAAGTCGCGCATCCGCACCCGGTCGCCCAGCAGCGCTCCGCCGGTGAAGGGGCTGGTGGGGTCGACGGCGATGATACCGACGGTGAAGCCACGCTGGCGGTAGGCCTTGGCCAGCGCGTTGACCAGTGTGGACTTGCCGGTGCCGGGCGAGCCAGTAACGCCGACGATGTGCGCCTGACCGGTGCGGCGATAGAGCGCAGCCAGCGCAGCATGCGCCTCGGCGCCATCGTTCTCGATCAACGTGATGGCACGCGCCAGGGCGCGACGGTTGCCGGCCAGGAGACTGTCGACCAGGCCGTTGGGGGCGGAAGGGAATTGGGAGGAACTCATGGGAACTGGTGGGAATGGTTCGCCAGGGCCGTTTCGTGCATCAATACACCAGCGCCATCGTACCATTGGCCCCGTGCTGCGTCAAATCAAAGAACGAAGAGTCCTGGCGATCAGAAAGACGTAATGCGCAACTCATCGCGCCAAGGCGCAGAAAGTTACGGGTTACGCATTACGTATCACGCTGCTACACGTCCAGATTGCGCACCTGCTTGGCGTGGGTCTGGATGAAACGCTTGCGGGGCGGCACAGCCGAGCCCATCAGCATGTCGAAGGTGCGGTCGGCTGCGGCTGCGTCCTCGATCGTCACCTGCAAGAGCGTGCGCCTCTCCGGGTTCATAGTGGTGTCCCAAAGCTGCTCGGCGTTCATCTCGCCCAGGCCCTTGTAGCGCTGGATATTGACCTTTTTGCCGGCCAGCCGTTTCATGGTCCGGTCCTTCTCCTCGTCGGTGTAGACGTAGTACTCTTCCTTGCCGGTCTTGAGCAGGTAGAGCGGCGGCTGAGCGATGTACAGGTGGCCGTCGGCAATCAGTGGCTCCATGTAACGGAAGAAGAAGGTCAGCAGCAGCGTGCGGATGTGGCTTCCGTCCACGTCAGCGTCTGTCATTATCAGCACGCGGCCGTAGCGCAGGTTCTCGACGTTCAGTTGATCGCCAATGCCTGTGCCCAGCGCCGTGATCAGCGCCTGGATCTCCTTGTTGGCAAGCGCCTTGTCCAGACGGGCCTTTTCGACGTTGAGGATCTTGCCGCGCAGAGGGAGGATTGCCTGGAAGCGCCGATCGCGGCCCTGCTTGGCACTGCCTCCGGCTGAGTCGCCTTCTACTATGTAAAGCTCCGACTTGGCCGGGTCGCGCTCGGAGCAGTCGGCCAGCTTGCCAGGCAGGGTGGCGCTCTCCAGCGCGCTCTTGCGGATCACCAGGTCCCTGGCCTTACGCATCGCGTCGCGGGCGCGGCTGCTGGTCTGGCACTTCTCGACGATCTTCTTGGCGTCGCGTGGGTTTTGCTCCATCCACTCGGTCAGCGCCTCACCCACGGCCTGCTGCACATGGGTCTTGACCTCGGCGTTGAGCAGCTTGACCTTGGTCTGGCTCTCGAACTGCGGGTCGGGCAGCTTGACGCTGACGATGGCGGTTAACCCTTCGCGCGTGTCGTCGGCCGTGAAACCGGCCTCGTTTTCCTTAAGCATGTTTTGCTTGCGCGCGTAGTCGTTGACTGTGCGGGTCAACGCGGTGCGCAGGCCGGTCAGATGGCTGCCGCCGTCGGGCGTGTTGATGGTATTGGCGAAGGTGTAGGTCGACTCGTTGTAGCCGTCGGTGTACTGCAAGGCGGCTTCAATCAGGATGCCCTCGATCTCGCGCTCGACATAGATCGGCTCGTGTAGCACCTCGCGATTCTTGTTGAGATAGCGCACGAAGCTCTGCACGCCGCCCTCGAAGTAGAAAGTGTTGTGGCGCGGCTGCTCACTGCGCAGGTCGCTGAAACTGATCGTCACGCCGCGCGTCAGGAAAGCCATCTCGCGGAAGCGCTGCAAGAGGGTGTCGTAGCGATAGTCCAACACCTCGAAGATGGTGGTGTCGCGCAGGAAGGTGACCTTGGTGCCGGTGGAGTCGCCTGGCTTCATCTTGCCGATGGCTTCCACGCCGGTCTTGGGAATGCCGCGCTCGAAGCGCTGGCGCCAGACCTTACCCTCGCGGCGCACCTCCACTTCCAGCCACTCGGACAGCGCGTTGACGGCCGAGACGCCGACGCCGTGCAGGCCGCCGGAGACCTTGTAGCCGCCGCCGCCGAACTTGCCGCCCGCGTGCAGCTTGGTCATCACCACCGTCAACGCCGACAGGCCGGTCTGCTCGTGAATGCCCACGGGAATGCCGCGGCCGTTGTCGTTGACGCTGACGCTTTCGTCAGGGTTGATGACGATCTCGATCTTGTCGGCCGCGCCGGCCATCGCCTCGTCGATGGCGTTGTCCACCACTTCGTAGACCATGTGATGCAGCGCTTTGCCGTCCGTGCCACCGATGTACATGCCGGGACGGCGGCGCACGGCCTCCAATCCCTCCAGCACGGTGATATTGTTTGCGTCATACTGAGCAGGCTGCACGTTCTGGTTATTCTGAGCCACAGGCGAACTCCTTCAGCAGGACAAACTGTCCCGGATTGTCACACAAAATGGTTGCTGGCGGCCAATGACCGTCAGGTCTTAGGCGTGGCCAGCCATTGGGCGCAGCGGTCCCGGTAGAAGATCAGACGCGCTGCGGTCAGGCCCGTGATCAACACGGCGTTGCCCAAGATCACCACCAGCACGGCCAGCGGGCTGACCGACGCCAGGCGCTGCCAGATCAGGCCAAAGCCCCACAGGATCAGCGTCAGCAGCAGCACCAGTCCCAGCGTCGACCAGAAGTTGCGCGAGACCACGTTGAAGCTGCGCCACATGGCCTGCCAAAGGCCAACGCCGTCGCTGACGATGGCTGCCAGCACAAAATACAACAGGATGTAGGCGACAACGGCTAACCAGCCCAGCAACAGGGCGGCCATGCTGGCCACGCCCACCGCAGCCTGCGGCGCCAACATAAAAATCGGCGTTAAGACCACCGACAACACCAGGCTGCTCAGCATCAGCAGCGCCACCATCAGCAGGCCAAACAGCGCCGCCAGGACGAAGGTTCGCAGGGCCCGACGCAGCCAGAAGCCAGCCGTTGGCCGAGCCGACTCCGGCTCGCCGGCCGGCTTCGCCCCAGCCGCCGCCGCGTCCGCCTGCGGCGCGGGCAACTGGGAAGCCACTGCGGCCAGGAAGAGGCTGCCCAGCGCCACACCCAACAACAGCACCAAAGGCGCCCAGAGCAGCAGCGCCCAGGCTGGCGTCTCGATGGTCCCTGGCGCCGCGCCCAGCCGGGCTGGCGCCGTCAGGCCGGGCAATGCCGTGCTCAGCCAGGTCGGATTATTGTCCATCAGCCACCACAGGTTGAAGCTGGCGCCGGCCGCAGCCAGCAGTTGCCGGTACGGCTCGACCATCTGCGCCATCTCTGCCGGCACGCTGCCTGGCGACAGCAAACGCAACAGGCTGTCCGCCAGCGGCTGAATCGACCAGCGCGGCCCCAGCCACAGCCATAAGTCCAACAAAACGGGCGGCAGGATCAGCCAGGGGCGGCGCTGGACGACCTTGAACCCGCTGGAAAGCGTATCGATCAGTCCCAAGGGACCTCCATGCTCAACTATCTGAACAGACGCGCCGTGCTGATGGCAACAAATCAGGCGACACCAGGGCGCCAATTCCACGGGACGCCGGTCAAAGGTGCCGCCTGAAACAGAGGGTGTGCAACGGCTGTCACGGCCCGTAGTATACCACGACTCGCCCATTTTCACCAGAAACGAAGGCGCCATTGCGCGAGTCTCCAAACGCATGTTCTGGTATAGCAAAGAGCAAAGCGGCATTGATTCGGAGAACATCCCACCGGATTGTTCAATCGCAACCCCGCCCTGACGGCTGCGCCGGCAGAAACCGCTGTCCCGCTGACAGCCGCCTGTCTCTACCTTGACGCCCTCGCAATGACACGGTACAATTTGACTGTGACAGTTTGCGCATAGGGTGTATCTGCCGGACACCGACTGCTTGCGAGGTTCCCCTTGCCCATCATCACCCTCACCACCGACTTTGGCCTTGCCGACAGCTATGTGGCCGCCATGAAGGGTGTGATCCTGAGTATCGCGCCGCAAGCCACGGTGGTCGATATCACCCACCTGATCGCGCCGCAAAACGTGCGGGAGGCGGCCTATGTGCTGGCCACAGCCCTGCCTTACTTTCCGCCGGATACGGTTCACGTCGCCATCGTCGATCCCGGCGTCGGCAGCGCGCGGCGGCCATTGGCGGCGCAGGTGGGCAGCTCTTACCTGGTAGGTCCCGACAACGGCGTGTTCAGCTATGCCCTGCCGGCCGGCCAGCCGGCCGTCTGCGTCCATTTGAACAACCCCGCCTACTGGCTGCCCGACGTCAGCCGCACCTTTCACGGCCGCGATATCTTCTCCCCTGTAGCCGCCCACCTGGCCAACGGAGTCCCGCTCGCGATGCTGGGCGCGCCCATCGACGATCCGATGTGCTTCGACATCCAGCCTGCGCGGCGCGAGCTGGACGGCACGCTCTATGGCCAGATCATCCACGTCGACCACTTCGGCAACCTGGTCAGCAACATCCCTGGCGACTGGCTGGCCGGCAGGCTGTGGTCGGCGCGCATCGCTGGCCAGCCGATCGCCGGTCCCAGCCTGACTTACGCCGCAGCCGCGCCCGGCCAACTGCTGGCTCTGGTCAGCAGCGACGGCACGCTGGAGGTAGCGCTGCGCGATGGTAGCGCGGCCGAGCGACTGAGCGTGCAGGCCGGTGAACCTATCACGGTGCATCCGCATGGTATGCCTTGATGTGGCGTAACGCGTAACTCGTAACTCGGAATCGCGCAGACGCTGCTCTCCTTTCCGGGTTACGGATTACGAGTTACGAGTTGCGCCGCCAATCATCGACAGCCAACCAAGCTCACACTCACAGCCCGGAGACGCAACCCATGGAACAGTTCATCATTGAAGGGGGCCATCGCCTCAACGGCGAGGTGACGCCCAGCGGCAACAAGAACGCCGCCCTGCCGCTGTTGGCAGCCTGTCTGCTCACCGACGAGACGCTGACCCTGCACAACGTGCCCCGCATCGGCGACATCGAGACTCAGATCGAGCTGCTGGCCGAGCTGGGCGTGGACGCAGCCTGGCGGGGCCAACACTCCCTGACCCTGCACGCCCAGTCCCTGCGCCACACCACGCCCGACCCCGACCTCTTCCGCCGCACGCGCGGCTCCATCACGCTGATCGGCCCGATGCTGGCGCGCGCAGGGTCGATCCACCTGCCCATGCCCGGCGGCGACAAGATCGGCCGACGGCGCATCGACACCCACCTGTTGGCGTTGGAGGCCATGGGCGCGCAGTCCAGCCACAACGGCGGCTTTGCGCTGCACGCGCCCGGGTTGACCGGCGCCGACATCCTGCTGGACGAGGCCAGCGTCACCGCGACCGAAAACGCCGTGATGGCTGCAGCCCTGGCCCAGGGGACGACTATCATTCGCAACGCCGCCTCGGAGCCGCACGTGCAAGACCTGTGCCTGTGCATCAACCGCATGGGCGGCAAGATCAGCGGCATCGGCAGCAACATCCTGGTGATCGAAGGCGCGCCGCGGCTGCACGGCGGCGAGTGGACCATCTGCCCCGACCACATCGAGATCGGCAGCTACATCGGCTTGGGCGCAGTGACGCGCGGTGAGGTGCGCATCCGCGGCGTCAACCGCGAGCACCTGCGCATGGTCGACATGGTTTTCCGCCAGCGGCTGGGCGTGCAGATGCACTACGAGGATGACACGCTGGTGGTGGAGGACGAGCAGCACCTGGCGATTCAGCCGGACGTGGGCGGCGCGGTGCCCACCATCGACAACGCGCCTTGGCCGGCCTTCCCGGCCGATGTGCTCAGCATCGCCCTGGTGACCGCCACGCAAGCCCAAGGCACGGTGCTGATTCACGACAAGATGTTCGAAAGCCGCCTCTTCTTCACCGACAAGCTGATCACCATGGGCGCGCAGATCATCCTGTGCGATCCGCACCGTGCGGTGGTGGTCGGGCCGGCGACGCTGCGCGGCAGCACGGTAGTCAGCCCCGATATCCGCGCCGGCATGGCGCTGGTGATTGCAGCCTTGTGCGCGGAAGGGGTCAGCGAAATCGGCAACATCGGCCAGATCGACCGCGGCTACGAGCAGTTGGAGAACAAACTGCTCGGCCTGGGCGCGCGCATCCAGCGCCAGGAGCGTTAGCATCTCGCTCGCAGAGGTGCAAAGAACGTAAAGAGAGTCTGTCTTGGCGCGCGATTGCCTTGTAAGCTGTCGTTGGCGTTTTGCTGCACGCCTTCATTGCGCATCAAGCCGAACCATGTTATAATCCCGCACCAGATTACAATCCGACGAGGACACGCATGGATTTAGATCAACTGAGCCAGATGGTTACCTGGCTGGACGAAGAACATCGGCGCGGCCGCGGGGAAATCGCCAAGCTCCAGCAGCGCATCGAGGGCCAGGCGACGGAGATTGTCGAACAGTCCCGGCGCATTCAGGAATTGGAAGGCATGCTGGCCAGCACTCAGGCCCAACTGGTGCGCTTCAGCCAGGTGGACCAGGCCCTGCAACAGCTCAAGAACGAGCTGGTGCTGATGCTACAACGCCAGGAGGAGCAGCGTCTGGCCGACCAGCGCGAGAACGAGCGTCTGCGCGGCGCCGAGCGGGAGGCTGCCTCACGCGGCCTGTCGGAAGTGCGCAAGGAGTTGCCGCGCTTCAGCCGCATCGAGGAGGAGTTGCAGCAGCGCAAGGCAGAAGACCAACGCCTGAGCGAGATCGTGATGGCCGTGCGCCAGCAGGTCAACAACATCAACAAGGACATCGACGAGCGCACCCGCAGCCTGCCCTTCATCATGGAGCAGCGCGCCCAGGACAACAAGCGCATCGCCCAGTTGCAGCAGGAGACGGTGGAGCTGTTCAAGCGCAGCGAGACGGTCTCGGGCAAGCTGCCGCCGCTGGAGGCCGCCATTCAGCGGGTGGAACGATCTGTGGTCGCGGTGCAGCCCGTGCCCGACCAAATGCGCAACCAGGTGGCCAGCTTTATCGAGGCCCAGAAGCTGCTGGACGTGGAGCGTGGGCGCCAACTGGCCAACTGGCAGCAAGAGTTCGAGCAGCAGCGCGAGCTGATTGTCGAGCAGCAAAAGCGGGTCCAGGGCTTCGACACCCACATCAACGATAGCCAACGAATCTTGCTGAGCCTGCAGGGCTTCGAGGAGAGCATTCGTCGCGAGCAGCACCAGGTGGCCGAGCTGCAGCGCCTGGCCGAGGAGCGCCAGCGCAAAGAGCTGGACGCGTTCCTGGGCGAGGACGAGAAGCGTTGGAAGAAGCAGACCCTGGAGTGGGACCACCGCTGGGCCGAGCAAGACAAGGTCAACCGCGACTTGGCTGTGGGCTTCCCGCCGCTGCGCAAGGACATCGAAGCGCTGCGCGGGCTGATTCGCCAGCTCTGGCGGCTGCAAGAGACCTACGCCGCGCACCGCCTGCAAGAGGCGCAGCGCTGGCTGGGCTCGCTGGAGACCGCCCTGGGCGACCTGCCCAAGGACGGCAAGTAAGCAAATTCAGTAGTTCACGCTTCGCGCGCAAAGACGCCAAGAACGCCAAGAGCAATACCTTCCTTGGCGGTCTTTGCGCCTTTGTGTGAGCCAAATTCGCGAAATACTGAGATCCGTGCGTGACGCGGTTGCGGGCAGGGCAGGAAGTCCCGCAGCCATCTTCCTCCCTCAGGCTGTCAGCGCCGGCCGCCAAGTGGTCGGCGGTGTTGCAGCGCCAACTCAGCAACCGCCGGGGGGTTCTCGGCGGGATGCGCTAACAGCAGGTGCAGATTCGGGCCGGCCCAGGAGGGGTGTCGCCTGTGTCAACCTGGCCCGGTGTTCAGTAGCGTCATCCGCGCTGGCCAGCCATCGCGCAGCGTTGTCGTAAGATCGGCCGTGCCAGCCAGCTTCGTGGAGGTGGGATCATGTCGTCATATCGTGCATCGAGCCGTTCCTGGGTCGCCGGGCTGCTGGCGGCCGGCAGTGTTATGCTGCTCGTCCTCGCTTCTCAGATCGCGCGCGGCGTCGGGGCCCTGCCCGCGGCCGCCCAAGCCAGCTACCCCAGCGGCATCAGCCTGAACGAGCTCATGCCGCGACCAGTGTCTGACTGGAACGACGACGGGGTCATAGGCGGCAACAACGACGAGTACATCGAGCTGTACAACGCCAACGACTTCGACGTGGATATCGGCGGGTGGAAGCTGGACGCCGGCGAGGGCAGCGGTTCGCCGCCTTATACGCTGCCCCCGGGCGCTGTTTTACCAGCGCAGCATCATCTGGTGTTGTGGGGCGCCCAAACGGGCATCGAGCTCGACGACAACAGCGGCGCCATTCGTCTGTTGACGCCCGACGATGGCGAGGTAGAGAGCTTCAGCTACAGCCAGGCTCAAGACGACGGGGCCTTCAGCAAGACGGTGGACGGCGGCAGCCAGTGGACGACCGACTACTTGCCCTCACCGGGCGCCGCCAATCTGCCGCCTGCGCCAGCTCCCCCCACAGCCACACCCACGGCGACCCACACCCCATCAGCCACCCCCACAGCCACATCGACTGCCTCGGCAACCCAATCGCCGGTCGCCGTCAGCCTCAACGAGTTCATGCCCAACCCGGAAGCCGACTGGAACGACGACGGCATTCTGGGTGACACCAACGACGAATACATCGAGCTCTACAACGCCAACGACTTCGACGTGGACATCAGCGGGTGGAAGCTGGACGACATCGCCGGCGGCGGCTCGACGCCCTACACGCTGCCGGCCGGCACAGTGCTGCGCGCCCAGCGCCATCTGGCGCTGTTCAGCGTGCAAACCGGCCTTGCCCTCAACAACAGCGGCGGCGATGCAGTCCGCCTGCTGACGCCCGGCGGCGTAGAGGTGGAAAGCTACCCCTACACCGCCGCGCCAGCCGATGGAGCTTATAGCAAGACCGTGGACGGCGGCAGCGAGTGGACCCCGACCTATCCCCCGTCGCCGGGCGCATCGAACCAGCCACCGCCGCCACCCACAGCCACGCCTACGCCGACGACCGGCCCGACGCCTACCCCCTACCCCAGCGGCGTCAGCCTCAACGAGTTCATGCCCAACCCGGAGGCCGACTGGAACGACGACGGCATCCTGGGCGACACCAACGACGAATACATCGAGCTCTACAACGCTAACCCCTTCGACGTGGACATCAGCGGCTGGAAACTGGACGACATCGCCGGCGGCTCGACGCCCTACACGCTGCCGGCCGGTACGGTGCTGCGTAGCCAACGCCACCTGGCGCTGTTCAGCGTGCAAACCGGCCTTGCCCTCAACAACAGCGGCGGCGATGCAGTCCGCCTGCTGACGCCCGACGGCGTGGAGGTGGAAAGCTACCTCTACACCGCCGCGCCAGCCGATGGAGCCTATAGCAAAACCGTGGACGGCGGCAGCGAGTGGACGATGGCCTATCCGCCCTCGCCAGGCGCATCCAACCAACCGCCAGCCTGGACAGCCACGCCCAGCGCGACCGCCACGCCCTCGGCCACACCCACTGGGACGCCCGGCGTTTCGCCCACACCCTACCCTCAGGGCGTCAGCCTCAACGAGTTCATGCCCGACCCGGCCAGCGACTGGAACGGCAGCGGCACGGCCGATCTGAACGACGAGTACATCGAGATCTACAATGCCAACGACCTTGCGGTCGATCTCAGCGGCTGGCAAGTCGATGACGTGGCCGGCGCCGGATCCTCGCCCTACACCTTGCCGGCCGGTACGACGCTGGCGGCGCAGGGCTTCTTGCTGCTCTTCCGCAGCCAGACCGGCATCGCCCTCAACAACGACGGCGACTGGGTGCGCCTGCTGCGCCCCGATGGCGCGCTGGTCGAGGAGACCGAGTACACAACCAGCCGCGACGACGAGGCCTACAGCAAGACCGTGGACGGCGGCGGCGACTGGACCACCGCCTATCCCCCATCGCCCGGCGCGTCCAACCAGCCAGCTCCCACCCCGACGCCCACCCCGACCGCCACGCCCGCGGTCTACCCCGACGACATCAGCCTGAACGAGTTCATGCCCGACCCGGCCAGCGACTGGAACGGCAGCGGCACGGCCGATCTGAACGACGAGTACATCGAGCTGTACAACGCCAATGACCTTGCGGTCGATCTCAGCGGCTGGCAAGTAGACGACGTGGCCGGCGCCGGATCGTCGCCCTACACCTTGCCGGCCGGTACGACGCTGGCGGCGCAGGGCTTCCTGCTGCTCTTCCGCAGCCAGACCGGCATCGCCCTCAACAACGACGGCGACTGGGTGCGCCTGCTGCGGCCCGATGGCGCGCTGGTCGAGGAGAGCGAATACGCCAGCAGCCGCGACGACGAGGCCTATAGCAAGACCGTGGACGGCGGCGGCGACTGGACCACGGCCTACCCGCCCTCGCCCGGCGCGTCCAACCAGCCAGCTCCTACCCCGACGCCCACCCCGACCGCCACGCCCGCGGTCTACCCCGACGACATCAGCCTCAACGAGTTCATGCCCGACCCGGCCAGCGACTGGAACGGCAGCGGCACGGCTGACCTGAACGACGAGTACATTGAGCTGTACAACGCCAACGACGTCGCCGTGGACCTAAGCGGCTGGCGGCTGGACGACATGGACGACGGGCTGCGCAGTGCGCCCGACGGCAGCCCGCCCTACACCTTGCCGCCCGGCACGGCCATCCCGGCGCGCGGCTTCCTGTTGGTCTTCCGCAGCCAGACCGGCATCGCGCTCAACAACGACGGCGACTGGGTGCGGCTGCTGCGGCCCGACGGCACGCTGGTCGAGGAGACCGAGTACACAACCAGCCGCGACGACGAGGCCTATAGCAAGACCGTGGACGGCGGCGGCGACTGGACCACAGCCTACCCGCCCTCGCCTGGCGCCTCCAACCAACCAGCCAACACCCCCACGCCGACGCCCACCCCCACGCCCGCGGTCTACCCCGACGGCGTCAGCCTGAACGAGTTCATGCCCAACCCAGAGGCTGACTGGAACGGCGACGGCATTCTGGGCGACACGAACGACGAGTACATCGAACTCTTCAACGCCAACGACTTCGCGGTCGATCTGGGCGGCTGGCAGGTAGACGACGTGGCCGGCGGTGGCTCGTCGCCCTACACGCTGCCGGCCGGCACGACGCTGGCGGCGCACGGTTTCCTGGCGCTGTGGAGCCGCGACACGCGCATTGCGCTCAACAACAGCGGCGGCGACGCGGTGCGCCTATTGCGGCCCGACGGCGTGGAGGTGGAAAGCCAGAGCTACACGGCCGCGCCAGCCGACGTGGCCAGCAGCAAGATCATGGACGGCGGAGAGGAATGGACCACGGCCTACCCGCCCTCGCCCGGCGCGTCCAACCAGCCGGCGACTCCGACGCCCACCCCGACCGCCACCCTCACGGCGACCCCGGGCGTCTACCCTGACGGCCTCAGCCTCAACGAGTTCATGCCCGACCCGGCCAGCGACTGGAACGGCGACGGCGCGGCCGACCAGGACGACGAGTACATCGAGCTGTACAATGCCAACGACTTCGCCGTCGACCTCAGCGGCTGGCGGCTGGACGATATGGACGACGGGCTACGCATGGCGCCCGACGGCAGCCCGCCCTACACCGTGCCGGCCGGGACAACTATCCAGGCGCGCGGCTTTCTGCTCTTCTTCCGCAGCCAGACCGGCATCGCCCTCAACAACGACGGCGACTGGGTGCGCCTGCTGCGGCCCGATGGCGCTGTCGTAGAGGCGGTGGAGTACAGCACCAGCCGTGACGACCAGGCCTATAGCAAGAGCGTTGACGGCGGCGCTTCGTGGACGCGCAGCTATCCGCCCACACCTGGCGGCAGCAACACGCCCGGCGGCACCCCCACCCCCACGCCCACGGCGACGCCGCAACTGACGCCCACGCCTGTGCCCACCACGGTGCGGCTGAACGAGGTGTTGCCCTCGCCCCAAGACGTGGACTGGGACGGCAACGGCGTCCCCAGCTATCTCGACGAATGGATTGAGCTAATCAACCTGGGCGAGGAGCCGGTAGACCTGGCGGGCTGGAAGCTGGCCGACGGCCAGCAGGCTGGCCTTGAACCGGAGCGAACCTACGTGCTGCCGGCTGGCCTGAGCCTGCCCGCGCAGGGCCATCTGGTGATTTTCCGCGCGCAGAGCGGCCTGGCGTTGGATGCCAGCAGCGAACGGCTGCGCCTGCTCTATCCCGACGACAGCGAAGCCGACGCCATGACCTACAACGTCTTCTCTGGCTACGACCAGTCCTGGTGCCGGCTGCCCGATGGCGTGGGCGAGTGGTCGCGCTTCTGTATCGAGACGCCGGGCCAGCGCAACCAGGCCGATCCCACTGGCGGCGGTGGGGGCAGTACAGCCGGCGGCGGCGCTAGCGGCGGGTCGGGCAGCGGCCAGCCCTACGATCGCTTCAACTACGACCTGACGACCATCGCGCAGGCGCGCGGGCTGCCGGATGGGACACGCCTGACGCTGGAGGGGCAAGTGACGGTGCTGCCCGCTCTCTTCGACGACCAGGAGATCTACATCCAAGACGCCACGGGTGGGATGAGGGTCTTCCTGCGCTCGGCCGAATGGCCGCCGCTGGGCGAGGGGCAGTGGGTGCGGGTCAACGGCCGGCTAGGTACCTTCTACGAAGAGCGACAGATCAGCCTGATCCGCATCGACGACATCAAAACAATGCAGCCGGCCGCGCCGCTGCTGCCCCAGCCCATCCGCAGCGGCGAGATGAACGAGGCTCACGAGGGCCGGCTGGTGCAGCTCAGCGGCCCCATCAGCGGCTTCTGGCGCGAGACCACCCTCTACCTGGACGACGGCAGCGGCGAGGCGCGCATCATCATCCGGCCTGCTACCGGCATCCGTCGGCCCTACGTCAACATCGGTGAGCAGTGGACGGTGGTGGGGGTGGTCGGCCAGACGGACAGCGGCTATCGTCTGCAGCCCCGCAGCGAGGCCGACTTACAGCGCGGCCGGGCCGCGGCCAGCCGAGCTGGGGCGGCTGCGCCGACCAACGGCGTACAGCAGGACATGGCCTGGAACCGTGCGCCCGTCTATCTGCCCATCACAGGAGTGACGCTGCTGGTGCGGCCGCCGGCGCCGGTGGACCTGAGGGCGGCGTGGCTTCAGAGTCTGTGGCCTTAGCCGATCGTAGAGATGACATGTCTTCGGAAGACATGTCATCTCTAGACGCCGCCGGAGCACGTGCTGTTTGCCGCCGCGCCGGTCAGATGATACAATGCTGGCAGCCGCCGCGCGCTGGCGCGGCGCTTGCTGGCGGCAGAAGATCGCCAGCACATCTCAGCGAGGTTTGTTATCAACCATGCACTTATACCTGATCCGCCACGGCCAGAGCTTCGTCAATCTGAAGGACTGGGAAGGCGGTAACCTGGACGCGGGCCTGACCGACCTGGGTAAACGCCAGGCGGCGGCGTTGGCCGCCTGGCTGCCTGGCCGCCTCTCCACCTTCGATGCACTATACGCCAGCACCATGCAGCGCGCGCGAGAGACCGTCGCGCCGCTGGCCCAAGCTTACAATGTCGATGTCCGCTGGGACGACCGGCTGCGCGAGATCGGCAACAACCGCTCCGACCACACCCCCTGGCCGGCCGACGAGCTGCCCAAGGAATACTCCGATTATTGGGCCAGCGAGCGCCCCTTTGCCACCACGACGCCGCTCGCGCCCGGCGGCGAGACCTTTATGCACTTCCGCACGCGCGTCGGCCTCTTCATCGAAGACCTGGTGGCCTGCTGCCGCGGCAACACTATCCTGGCTGTCTGCCACGGCGGCGTGGTCGAGGCGGCCTTCGACCACATCTTCAACATCGGCCCCTGGCGGCGCACCGAGATCTGGGCCAGCAACACTGGCATCTGCCACTTCGAGTACGTCGAGTTGCCCCGCCGCGAGACCTGGCGTCTGCACTTCCACAACCGCACTGAGCATCTGGTGGGGGTGGAGTAACGGGCGGCATGTGGCGCAGGTGGCCCGCGCGAGGTTCGTCGAAGACCCAGGCGCCGTGCGGCTGCTAACCACTTGGCGAATGGGTGGGGCGGGGGTATAATCCACGAGACGCGTGTCGAGATACGATGGGTGTCCCGGTCGCTCCCAACGATTTGGAACAGAGTGAGAGACGTGAGATGCTTACAACAACTGTAGCTGTCCTGGAACCGGTGGCGCTGGACATCCCGATGCCGCCAACCGATCTGCCGACGGAGGATGGTGTTCCTTTGGAGTCAAACTGGCATCGATTGCAAATGAACCTGCTGATAGACTCGGTCCACTCCCGCTGGCGCGGCCGCCCGGACTACTTCGCGGGCGGTAATATGTTCATCTACTTCAGCTCGAATCAGGCGCGTAATCGGGACTATCGTGGGCCCGATGTGTTCGTAGTCAAGGATGTAGACGGGACCAAGGATCGGGATGCCTGGCTAGTGTGGGAGGAGGAGGGCCGCTATCCCAACGTGATCGTCGAGCTGTCTTCCCCGTCGACCATCGACGTCGACTTGAAAGACAAGAAACGCCTCTACGAGAAGACCTTCCGCACGCCCGAGTATTTTTGCTACGACCCTGGCAGCCAGCAATTGTGGGGGTGGCGCCTGGTTGGAGACAGCTATGTCCCGATCGCAGCCGACGAGGAGGGTGCCCTCTGGAGCGAACAGCTCGAACTGTGGCTTGGCCGCTGGCAAGGCGAGTTCATGCGTTTGAATACAACGTGGCTACGGCTGTGGACGCCTGACGGCGACCTGGTTCCGACTCCGGCCGAAGCTGAAGCACAACGGGCCGAAGCTGAAGCACAACGGGCCGAAGCTGAAGCGCAGCGGGCCGAAGCTGAAGCGCAACGGGCCGAAGCTGAAGCGCAGCGGGCCGAAGCAGCCGAGGCCGAGGTGGCTCGCCTGCGCGCCCGCCTGGCCAGCCTCGGAGTGGCCGACGGGGATCAAGCCTCAGCGACAGCCTGATCTCTGCCAACTACGCCTTCCCTGGGGACTGGTCAACGCCATTCCTGCCGGTCATGCTCGAACAATTCCTCATCACCAGCCGCCTGAACCCGCGCATCGTTGCGGCGCGGCGGCTGGCTGAACGCAAGCATCGGCGGCAGCAGGGGCGCTTTCTTGTCGAGGGAGTGAAGCTCTTGGATCTGGCGCTGCGCACAGGCGCGCGACCACGTACTGTTTTCGTTTGCTACCAAGAACTAGCGCCAGACGCCGCGGGGATGCTCGAACATCTTCATGCTGCCGGGGCTGAGCTCCTATCCGTCTCCCCTGCCGTGATGCAGGCTCTGGCCGAGCGCGAGGCAGCCGAGGGCCTGGTTGCCATCTTTGACCTGTGGGAGACCAGCCTGGACGACCTGCGCTTGGCCGACGGCGACCTGGTGCTGGTGCTAGACCGGCTGCAAGACCCCGGCAACCTGGGCACGCTGATCCGCACGGCCGAAGCGGTGGGCGCAGCCGGCGTGGTGCTGCTGGAGCCGTGCGTCGATCCCTTCGACCCCAAGGTGGTGCGCGGCAGCATGGGCTCGCTGTTCAACCTGCCTCTGGTGCGCAGCGGCGACGCGGCCAGCCTGTTCCACAGCCTGCGCAGCCACGGCCTGCGCATCGTCGCGGCCGACGCGCATCAAGGTGTGGACTGGGGCGAGGGGCTGTGGCAGGGCGGCGTGGCCCTGGCGCTGGGCAACGAGGCGCGTGGCCTCTCGCCCGATGTTGTTCCCCACATCGACGCCTGGGCCCGCCTGCCCATCGCCGGCCGGACCGAGTCGCTTAACGTGGCGGTGGCCGGCGGGGTGTTGATGTATGCCTGGCTGCGGCAGCGCGGCAGGACTGACAGTCCTGATCTGCACGTGTAGCTGCCACAACGCGTCACTCTGGCCGTCGACCAACCAGGACTGTCAGTCCTCGGAAAGGACCCCGCCATGCGCTCCCTCACCCTTGACGCCTCTTCTCGTCGCTCCAACGTGCTGGCTCGCCGCGGCATGGTGGCCACCAGCCAGCCGCTGGCCGCCCAGGTCGGCATCGATGTGCTCAAGCGGGGCGGTTCGGCGGTGGACGCTGCTATCGCGGTGAACGCGGCGCTCGGGTTGATGGAACCCACCGGCGCCGGCATCGGCGGGGATCTGTTCGCCCTGGTCTGGGACAACGGCGCCAGGCGGCTGTACGGACTCAACGCCAGCGGGCCCGCCCCCGGCGCCCTGACGCTGAAGCATTTTCAGGACCAGGGCATCACCCGGATGCCGGCATACGGTCCACTCCCCTGGACGGTGCCCGGCTGCGTGGACGGCTGGTTCGCGCTCCACGGCAAGTTCGGCCGTCTGCCCATGCGCGACGTGCTTCAGCCGGCCATCGGGTATGCCGAGGAGGGCTTCCCGCTGTCCGAGTTGATCGCGTATTACTGGGGCCGCGGCGTCCGGGCGTTCAAGGACCGGGACAACTTCCAGAAGCTGTTCGCCCCGGGCGGTCAGGCGCCCCAGAAGGGCGACATCTTCCGCAATCCCGAGCTGGCCCGGACCTATCGACTGCTGGCCGAAAAAGGTCGGGATGCATACTATCGCGGCGAGGTCGCCGATCGGATCGTGGCCTACTCGGGGCAGGTGGGCGGATTTTTCTCGAAGGCGGATTTCGAGAACTACCACAGCGAATGGGTGGAGCCGATTTCGGTTGACTACCGCGGGTATCAGGTCTGGGAGCTGCCGCCCAACGGGCAGGGGCTGGCGGTCCTCCAGATGCTGCGCCTGCTGGAACGGGTGGACCTCAAGGCCATGGGGCACAATTCCGCCGACTACCTTCACACCCAGATCGAAGTCAAGAAGATCGTCTACGAGGACCGGGCCGATCTCTACGCTGACCCTCGCTTCGCCGAGGTGCCGGTGGCGCGCCTCCTGTCGGACGACTACGTGGCCGAACGGATGAAGCTGTTCAATCCGCTGGCGGCCAGCCGGAAGATCGCCCCGCGCGCGGATGCCGCCTTGCGACACGGCGACACGGTGTTCCTGACGGTGGTTGACAAGGACCTCAACGCGGTGTCCCTCATCCAGAGCAACTACATGGGCTTTGGCTCCGGCATGGTGCCCGACGGCCTGGGCTTCTGCCTCCACGACCGGGGCGCCCTCTTCAGCCTGGAGCCGGGTCACCCTAACGTCATCGCCCCGGGCAAGCGCCCGTTCCACACCATCATTCCCGGGGTCGTCACCCGGGACAACGAGCCGGTGTTCTCGTTCGGTGTGATGGGCGGCGACATGCAGCCCCAAGGGCATGTCCAGGTGCTCTGCAACCTCATCGATTTCGGGATGAACGTCCAGGAAGCCGGCGACGCGCCGCGATGGCGCCACGAGGGAAGCACCGATCCAGCCGGCGGTGAACGCATGGGCGACGGCGGCACCGTATTTTTGGAAAGCGGCATCGCGCCGGAGGTGGTCCGCGAACTCGTTGCCCGCGGCCACCGCGTGGCGACCGGGCGGGGCGGCTACGGCGGCTATCAGGGGATCCGGATCGATCCCCGCCGCGGGGTGCTCTTCGGCGGCAGCGAGTCGCGCAGCGACGGCGCCGCCATCGGCTATTGATCCGTCGGGGTTGGTCGAGTAAACTATCTGTCCTGACTGCTGCAGGAGCGATTCATGCCCAGGGAACGGCTGCTGGTGGTGGACGACGAAGCGGGCGTGCGCGCGTCGCTGTCGGGCATCCTCCGTGACGAGGGGTACCGCGTGGACGTGGTCGCCACCGGCGAGGAATGCCTGGAGAAGGTGCGCACCGCGCTGTACGACCTCGTGCTCCTCGATGTGTGGCTGCCCGGCATGGACGGGCTGGAGGTGCTGGAGCGGATCTGGCAGACCCCGTTTTCCGGCGCCGTGCTGGTGATCTCCGGCCACGGCACCATCGAGATGGCGGTCCGGGCCGTGCGGCTCGGCGCTTACGATTTCCTCGAGAAGCCGCTTTCACTGGAAAAAACCCTGGTGATGGTCAAGAACGCGCTCAAGCACCGGGAGCTGGAGGAGGAGAACCGGGAGCTGCGCGAGCGCTACGTGCGCCGCTACGAGATGGTGGGGCAGTCCATTCCCATTCTGGCGCTGCGCAAGCAGATCGACGTCATCGCCCCCACGGCCGGCCGCGTGCTCATCTTCGGTGAGAACGGGACGGGGAAGGAGCTGCTGGCCCGGCTCATCCACGAGAAAAGCCACCGCCGCCACAAGAAGTTCGTGGAGATCAACTGCGCCGCCATCCCCGACGACCTCATCGAAAGCGAGCTGTTCGGTTATCGCAAAGGCGCGTTCACCGGCGCCGCCGAGGACAAGCGCGGCAAGTTCGAGGAGGCGCACGAGGGCACCCTCTTCCTGGACGAGGTGGGCGACATGAGCCTGAAGGTCCAGGCCAAGGTGCTGCGCGTGCTCGAGGAGGAGAAAATCGAACCACTGGGCTGCAATCAGCCCATGGAACTGGATGTGCGGGTGATCGCCGCCACGAACCAGGATCTCACCGCGCTGATCGACGCGGGGCGCTTTCGAGCGGACTTGTTCTACCGGCTCAACGTCGTCCCCGTCGAGATCGTCCCGCTCCGCGAGCGGCGCGAGGACATCCCCGTGCTGACGGAGCATTTTCTCGAGGAATACACCCGGCTCTACGGCAAGAAGGCGCGCTGCTTCAAGCCGGAGGCGCTGGACATCCTGACTCGCTACGACTGGCCGGGCAACGTCCGCGAGCTGAAAAACACCGTGGAGCGGCTGATCATCGTCCAGGG
>JBAQCH010000154.1:0-4398 GCA_049294015.1 Anaerolineae bacterium | reverse complement strand
CGCCCAGGGCGCGCAAAGCCGCCACGCTGGCCGCCAGCAGGGCGGGCTGTGCGTTGATGGTGTCGGTCAGCGTCGCTTCCGGCCCCTCGTAGCAGAGGGTGGACAGGCTGAAGCCCAGCACGTCATCGGCCTCGGCCATGGCGGCGGCCGCGCTGGGGAAGCGCTCAGCCAACGCCCTGGCCATGCCGACAGCCTGGGAACCCTGGCCGGGGAAGAGAAAAGCGATGGTGTGCATGGTCAGCTTAAGAAATGACATGTCTCGGAAGACATGTCATTTCTGGCGCGTTGCGGGCTACTTCTCTTCTTCGGTCATCAACACAGCACGGCCGCGGTAGGTGCCGCACTGGGTGCAGACCCGGTGCGCCAGATGCTTGCTGTGGCACTGGGGGCACTCCACCAGCGCGGGCTTGCTGATGGCGTCATGGGCGCGGCGGCGGTCGCGGCGGCCCTTGGAAACCTTACGTTTTGGCAACGGGGGCATAGTTTTTCTCCTTTTGTCCTAGAGTTCGATATCGTCTAACAGAGCGCTGAGCTGTTCCCAACGGGCATCTGAGTCCTCGTCAGGGCAGTCGCACATCCCTTCGTTCAAGTCCTGGCCGCAGGTCTGGCAGAGTCCGGCGCAGTCAGGCCGGCACAATACCTGGATCGGCACAGCCAGCAACACCGCCTGGCGCAGCACCTCGCTGATATCCAGCACGTGGTGCTCGTCGATCAGCAGGGCCGCGTCATCTTCATCTACCGGTACATAGCTGCCGCGCGCCACGTCCACCGTGGGCTTGAATTCTTCGACAAGCTCAACCGTCACTGGGATGGTCACGGGCCGCAGACAACGGGTACACTCGACCGTCACCTGGCCAGCCATCACACCCTCGACCAGCACACCGAGATTGGTGCGCAGCATCGAGATCTGGCCGGCCAGCGGGGCAGCCTGGGTCACGTCAGCCTCGGCCTGCAGCACGGTTGCTAATACGTCGAAGGTACGGGTCGCGCCGATCGGCTCCTTGAGCAGTTGAGCGACGTTCCACTGAGTTTGTTCTTCAGCCATGATCATCTATCGGCAGTCGCCAGGCATAACAAAAAATGCGCCGACGCGCCAGACAGCAAATTATAGGGCAGCCAGGGGCGAATGTCAAGATCGAGGAGCGCGTGCGGCGGTGTTAGCGGCCTTGCAGGGCCGCCAACCCATTCTGCACCTCGCGTTGAATCTTAGCCAGGTGCTCGCCCAAGCTGGCCAACGAGTTGAGCGCGTAGCTGTCTGCCTCGGCGCGCATACCGGCCGCCTCACGTTCGGCCTCGGCCGCCAGCTCACGCGCGCGGCGGCGGGCATCCTCGACCAGCTCATGGTGCTCGATCATGTCGGTGGCCTGCTCGCGGCCCATCTGGACGATGCGGCTGGCCTCCTCGTTGGCCTGGGCGATGATGCGGTCGCGTTCGCCCAAGGTGCGCTCGGCCTGCTTGATGATATCCGGCACCGAGACTCGCATTTGGTCGATCACGCGGCGCACCGCTTCCTCGTCCACCATGATGCTCTGGGATAGCGGCACCCGCTTGCCTTGGCCGATCACGGTTTCCAGTTGATTGATCAGTTGTTGTAGTTCTATGGTAATCACCTTCTCGTGACGGGTAAGGTCACGTTGCCAACGTGACAAGGCTTGTCCGGCTGGTAGCCGGACCTACGCGTGGATATCAAGGACGTAGGTCACATTACCAACGTGACAAAGCTTGTCCGGCTGGTAGCCGGACCTACGCGTGGATCTCCAGCAGCGCCTTGACCACGACCGGGGGCGCCCATTGTGTGATGTCGCCGCCCAGCGCCGCGACTTCTTTGAGAATCGAAGCGCTCAGATAGGCGTATTGCAGGCTGGTGATCAACATCACGGTGTCGATGTCCGCGGCCAGCGCCTTGTTGGTCAACGCCAGTTGCGCCTCGTACTCGTAGTCCGACGTCGCCCGCAGGCCGCGCACCAAGGCCGTGGCACCCACCTCTCGGGCGATGTCCACAGTCAGGCCGCGGTATGCCATGACCTGCACGTTGGGCAGATGCTGCAAGTTCTGCCGCGCCAGCTCGACCCGCTGCTCGGTGCTGAACAGCAGCCGCTTGCTGGATGGGCTGTCATAGACGGCCACCACCACCTGCCTGAACAGGCGCGCTGCCCGCTCGGCGATGTCGATATGGCCGTTGTGAATCGGATCGAAGGAACCGGGATACAGTGCGATCGGCATGTCAGCTCACATCTCCTTCGCCGCGCCAGAACTGGCGGGCCCGGCGAGCCAGAGCCAGATGCTCCGGCATGGCCAGGTCGGGATCGATCTGCAGCAGGCGGGCCGCCTCCTCGCGCGCCAGCTCCAACGTGCGCAGGTCGCTGAGCTGGGCCATCTTCAGGTCGGGCAGGCCGCTCTGGCGGGTGCCGAAGAAGTCGCCGGGGCCGCGCAGTTGCAGGTCTTTCTCAGCCAGCGCGAAGCCGTCCTGCGACTGCTCCAGGGCGTGCAAGCGCTCGGCCGCGTTGGGTGTGGTGGCGTCGGAGATCAGAATGCAGTAGGAGGCATGCTCGCCGCGGCCGACACGGCCGCGGAACTGGTGCAACTGCGCCAGGCCGAAGCGCTCCGCGTCCTCGATCACGATCACCGTCGCATTGGGGATGTCGATGCCCACCTCGACCACCGAGGTGGCCACCAGGATGTCGATCTCGCCGCGCTGCATGGCCTGCATCACTGCATCTTTTTCCGCGCTCTTCATGCGGCCGTGCAGCAGGCCCAGCCGCAACTGCGGGAAGACCTCCTGGCATAGCTGCTCGTACTCAGGCACGGCCGCCTTGGCGGAGAGGCTCTCGGACTCCTCCACCAGCGGATAGATAATAAAGGCCTGCCGGCCCGCCTCAACCTGGCGGCGCACGAAGCTGTAGGCGCGCTCCCGCTCCTTGGACAACAGCCAGCGGGTCTTGATCGGCTGGCGGCCCGGCGGCATCTCGTCGATCACCGAGGCGTCCAGGTCGCCGAACACCGTCAGCGACAGGGTGCGGGGGATGGGGGTGGCCGTCATCACCAGCAGATGCGGGGCCGGATCCTGGCCCTCGACGCCGTCATCCGATGCCGCCTTGCCGCGCAGCATGGCCCGCTGGCGCACGCCGAAGCGGTGCTGCTCATCGATGATGGCCAGGCCCAGGTTGCGAAACTCAACCCCTTCCTGGATCAACGCGTGGGTGCCGACGGCGATGTCGATCTCGCCGGCAGCCAGGGCGCGCAGGGTGGCGGCGCGCTCGGCGCCCTTGACGCTGCCTGTCAGCAGCGCAACGCGCACGGGACGCTCCTGCACAGCCAGCCCAGCGAACAGGGTGCTCAAGCCGCGGTAGTGCTGCTCGGCCAGGATCTCGGTTGGGGCCATCATGGCCGCCTGGGCGTCGTTGGCCGCCACGGCCCACATGGCGTTGGCTGCTACGGCTGTCTTGCCGGAGCCTACGTCGCCCTGCATCAGCCGGCTCATGGGCCGGTCGCTGGCCAGGTCGTCCAGGATGGCGCGGGCAGCCTTCGCCTGGGCCCCGGTGTACTGGAAGGGCAGCGCCTGCACGAACGCCGCCTGGCCGGCCGCGTCCAGCGGGAAGCTGCGGCCGGGCAGCGCGCGATATTCCTGGCGCTGGCGCAGCACCCCGATCTGGATCACGAACAGCTCGTCGAAAGCCAAGCGCTGGCGGGCCGCGCGCAGGCTCTCCTGGTCGTCGGGAAAATGGACCTGCTCCAGCGCCTGGGCCAGGGTCATCAAGCCGGCGCGCTGGCGCACGCTT
This sequence comes from Anaerolineae bacterium, assembly GCA_049294015.1. Classification (GTDB taxonomy): domain Bacteria; phylum Chloroflexota; class Anaerolineae; order JAAEKA01; family JAAEKA01; genus JAAEKA01. The sequence continues at coordinate 619 of JBAQCH010000154.1, read as the reverse complement.
TCGGGCAGGTGGTCATGGACACGCCGGCCCCACTCGGCCACCACCCGCTTCTGGGTGTTGCGCATCCACTTGGCGCCGATGCCCTTGGTCAGCGGGTAGACCGGCACCAGCCGGCCGGTGTGCAGCAGCTCCTTGTCCGGCTCCTCGAACTCCGGGTTGCGCATGGTCAGCCGGCCCAGGTAGCTCTGCACCTTGCCGCTGAAGACGTAGGACTGGCCGGTCTTGAGCTGCTTGGCCACGTAGGGATTGAACCAACTCACCTGGATCGTGGCTGTCGAGTCGCCCAGCAGGCCGGTGGTGAACGACGCCCCGCGGCCGGGCAGGCGCTTGGCCTTCAGATCCCACAGGTTAGCCAGAATCGTCACCTCGTCGCCGTCGCGCAGTTGGTGGATCGGCTTCATGGCGCGGTAATCGTCATAACGGCGCGGCAGTAGCCAGAGCATGTCGCCGATGGTGTGGATGCCCAGCTTGCCCAGCCGCTCGCTGAAGTTGGGGCCGATGCCGGGCAGGCGGCTGATCGAAGCCTGAAGGCTGGCGCTGCCGACCGGCGTAGGCCGCACGTTGGCGTAGGCCGGGCCGGGCGATGGCGGCAGCGGCGTCGGTTTTGGCGGCGCAGGCG
>JBAQCH010000153.1:0-3712 GCA_049294015.1 Anaerolineae bacterium | reverse complement strand
CACGCTGTCCGGCGGCGAGGCGCAGCGGGTGGCGCTGGCGCGGGCTATGGTCCTGCAGCCGGCCGTGCTGCTGCTGGACGAGCCCACCGCCAACCTGGACCCCTACAACGTCGGCCTGATCGAGCAGATCGTGCGCACCCTCAACCAGGAACAGGGCACGACCCTGGTGCTTGTGACGCACAACATCTTCCAGGCCCACCGGCTGGCCCATCGCGTGGGCTTCATGTTGGACGGCCGGCTGGTGGAAGTGGCCGATACGCAGACATTCTTCGAGGCCCCAACCGACCCGCGCACGGCTGCCTTCGTGCGCGGCGATATGGTGTACTAGTCACGGAGCGGCGATAACCCGTCAAATTGTCCTGAAAACAGCGCTCTGGCCGGTCTCCGACCGAGCCAGCTACGTTTTCATGGGCCGTGGCGCCTGCCCTGCATGACAGATTCGTGCTTCCGTCGGGTCACGAAACCGGCAGGAGCAACGATTTCAGCTACTTTGACCTTGGAAGTTGCGCCGGCAGCGTGCATCTTCCGAAATCTGCAAGAAGAATCTGAAAGGAGCCATCCATGTCCAAACGTACCCTTCTGACCCTGGCCAGCCTGCTGCTGATCTTCGCCATGCTGGCCGCCTGCGCTGCGCCAGCGGCGCCAGCTCCGTCTGAACCACCCGCCGCGCCGGCCGAGCCGACAGCAGCTCCAGCCGAAGAAGCTGCGCCCACCGAAGCGCCGGCTGATGCCGCCGCGCCCAGCAAGCTGATCCTGGCCACCACCACCAGCACGGCCGACTCTGGCCTGCTGGACGCCATCCTGCCCGACTTTCGCCAGCAGTTCAACGCCGAAGTGGATGTGGTGGCCGTTGGCACCGGCCAGGCGCTGGAGATTGGCACGAAGGGCGACGCCGACGTCGTTCTGGTGCATAGCCGCAAGGGCGAGGACCAGTTCGTCGCCGACGGTCACGCCAAAAAGCGTTTCGACGTGATGTTCAACGACTACATCGTCGTCGGCCCGGCCGACGATCCGGCCGGCGTCGCCGGCATGGCGCTGGCTAAGGAAGCCTTTCAGGCCATCGCCGACGCCGGCGCGCCCTTTGCCAGCCGCGGCGACAACTCCGGCACCAACACCAAGGAACTGGCCATCTGGGCCTCGATCCCTTTCACGCCCACGGCCGAGTCGGGCTGGTACAACTCGCTGGGCCAGGGCATGGGCGATACGCTGGTCTTCAGCAACGAGGCTGGCGCCTACACGCTGACCGACCGCGGCACCTATCTCGCCATGCGCGACGCGCTGCCCGACTTGGCGATCCTGGTGGGCGGCGAGAACCTAGCCGAAAACCAGGACAAGGTGCTGCTCAACCCCTACGGCGTGCTGGCAGTCAATCCGGAGGTGCATCCTAACGTCAACGCTGACCTGGCCGCGCAGTTCGTGGAATGGCTGACCTCGGTGGAGGTGCAGAAGATGATCGGCGAGTACGGCGTCGACCGCTTCGGCCAGCCGCTGTTCTATCCCAGCTCGGCGCAGTGGCAGGCCAGCCAGTAGACTCGGCCTGTTGCTTTGTGCGATCCCCGCGTTTGTTGTACAATTGGGCTGGCTGATCTGCCAGCCCTTTTTTGTTTGGCGGTGAGTAGTAGAAGGATCCCGATCATGAACAAAATGCTACAGCTAACGGCGGTCATCGAGCGTGAAGGGGACAGCTATGTTGCAACATGCCCCGAGTTCGACGTTGTGAGCCAAGGAGATACCGTCGAATCCGCCCGACTGAACCTGGTCGAAGCGGTCGAGGGTTTCTTGGAGGTTGCGTCTTCCTCGGAGATCCGTCGCAGGCTTAAGACAGAGACCTACGTGATGCCCATTATGCCCCTAATGCCATCTACGGCATCTCGCTCTTTACAAAAAGCAAGCATGAGCCATGCCTAAACTGCGTCGTCTCTCAGGCCGGGATACGTGCAGGATTATGGCTGAACACGGCTTTGTACAAGTGCGAAGAAAGGGCAGCCATATGATCATGCGGAAGAAGGACGGCCGCACGACAATAACCGTGCCAGTACCAGATCATGCCGAGCTCAACACGGGAACCCTGGCAGGCATCATCCGGCAGTCCGGACTACCTCGCACACTGTTCGAGGTTGATTGAAATACACGATCCACAGCAAATCAATTTTCAAGGAGTTCCACGAACACAATGCCTTTCGACAAAATCGTAGTGCCCGCCGAGGGCGAGAAGATCACGCTTGAAGACGGCAAGCTGCACGTCCCGCCCAACCCCATCATCTGCTTTATCGAGGGCGACGGCACGGGCGTCGATATCTGGGCCGCCAGCCAGCCGGTGCTGGACGCGGCCGTTGAGAAAGCCTACGGCGGCCAGCGCAAGATCGCCTGGATGGAGGTCTACGCCGGCGACAAGGCCAACGACGTCTACGGCGAGGTGATCTGGCTGCCGCAGGAGACGCTGGATGCCATTGACGAGTACATCGTGGCCATCAAAGGGCCGCTGACCACGCCGGTGGGCGGCGGCATCCGCAGCATCAACGTGGCGCTGCGCCAGCGGCTGGACCTGTACGCCTGCGTGCGGCCGGTGCAGTACTTCAACGGCGTGCCCAGCCCGGTCAAGCAGCCGGAGCTGGTGGACATGGTGATCTTCCGCGAGAACACCGAGGACATCTACGCCGGCATCGAGTGGGAAGCCTACAGCGAGGGGGCGGTCAAGGTCATCGACTTCCTGCGCCGCGAGATGGGCGTCAGCAAGATCCGCTTCCCCGAGAGCAGCGGCATCGGTATCAAGCCGGTCAGCGAGGAGGGCACCAGCCGCCTGGTGCGCGCGGCCATTCAGTACGCCATCGACAACAAGCGCCGCAACGTGACCCTGGTGCATAAGGGTAACATCATGAAGTTCACCGAGGGCGCATTCATGGGCTGGGGCTACAAGGTGGCGGCCGAGGAGTTCGGCGCTGTGCCGCTGGACGGCGGCCCCTGGCACGTGCTGCCCGACGGCATCGTGGTCAAGGACATGATCGCCGACGCCATGTTGCAGCAGATCCTGACCCGACCGGCCGAGTACGACGTGCTGGCCACGCTCAACCTCAACGGCGACTACATCAGCGACGCGCTGGCCGCGCAGGTGGGCGGCATCGGCATCGCTCCCGGCGCCAACATCAACTACGTTACCGGCCGCGCGGTGTTCGAGGCCACCCACGGCACGGCGCCCAAGTACGCTGGCCTGGACAAGGTCAACCCCTCGTCGGTGATCCTCAGCGGCGAGATGATGCTGCGCCACCTGGGCTGGCACGAAGCTGCTGACTTGATCATCCAGGCTGTGGAGAAAACCTTGAGCCAGAAGATCGTCACCTACGACTTCGCCCGCCTGATGGAAGGCGCGACCGAGGTCAAGTGCAGCCAGTTTGGGCAGGCCTTGATCGGAAACATGTGATCGTCTGACTGTTTGAACCCGACACGACCCATGCACCGCCATCATTCCCAGATGATGGCGGTTTCTTTTCTCCTGAATGGGGTTTGATGTCCTAATTGTAAGCATCATAACTTTCGATACAATATAATTTGATGTAGAATGATTATAGTTAGTAACACAAACAATTGTATCCAATCAACCAATCAACCAATCAACCAATCAACCAATCAACCAATCAACCAATCAACCAATCAACCAATCAACCAATCAACCAATCAACCAATCAACCAATCAACCAATCAACCAATCAACCAA
>JBAQCH010000152.1:0-8672 GCA_049294015.1 Anaerolineae bacterium | reverse complement strand
GGCCGGCGTCACGCCCGACGCGCTCAGCCGGGCCATCGCCGCCGCCTACCGCTTCGACGACCCGCGCGACCCGCTGGCCGTTGCCCTGCAAGAGCGGCTGGCCGCGGAAGGCTTCGACGCTGTGCTGGCCGCAGTCAGCGGCATCCAGCCCAACGAGCCCTTGGCCGCGCTGATCAAAGCGCGATGAAGCGTTTGCCCAGAGCCGAATGCTCCATATCGTACATCTTCGCTCTTGCCTACTTGTCTACCTGTCTACCTGTCTACCCTTCCCCATGACCCCAACCCTCCCCCCACCCCTCATGACCTCCGACCCTGGCTCCTTCGCGCGCGGCACCATCGTCGAGCGCAAGCCGCAGATCATCGCCCAGGTGCTGGCTGACCACGACTATCCGGCCGAGATCGTAGCCGCGCTGCATGCGTTTCGCGACGAGATCGCCTCCCAGCCCATGCAGCCGCTGCGCGAGCAGAGCGTCGACACGGCCGTTTGGAACGCCGAGCTGGCGCGCTACGCCGGCCGCACCTGGCTGGAGGTCCCCTGGTACTTCGCCGAGACTTTTTTCTATCGCAAGCTGCTGGAGGCGGTGCGCTACCTGCAACCGGGGCCGTGGCAGACCGTCGATCCCTTCGGTCCACAAAAGCGGCAGCAGGAAGCCGAGGCGCTGGCCCGGCTGGCGGCCAATTGGGAGCAGTTGGCCGGTCTGGATCTCCACGTCCTGTTCGAGACGCTGCTGCACTCAGCGCTGTGGGGCAACCGCGCCGACCTGAGCAACCTGACGGTCAAGGAGCAGGCGCTGGCCGGCCTGGCTGCCCAGGACGAAAAGCACCTGCTGCTGATCGACCACACGGCTCAGGTCCATGCACTGCTAGCCGGCGGCGTGCCGCGCGTCGACTTCATCAACGACAACGTAGGGCTGGATTCGCTCTTCGACCTGGCCTTGGCCGACTTTCTGTTGGCGCATGGCCGGACGCAGCAGGTGGTCATGCACTTGAAAGACCGCCCCTTCTTCGTCTCCGACGCCATGCCAGAGGACATCGAGATCGTCCTGGCATCGATGGCTCGATCAACCAACCCATCACTGTGCGACCTGGCGGCGCGGCTAACGGATGCGTTGGCCGCCGGCCGATTGTTGCTCAAGACAGCCCCCTTCTGGACCAGCTCTGGGATGTTTCGTGACATGGCCGGTAAGCTGCGCAGTGACATCGGCGCGGCCGCGCTGGCCATCATCAAAGGGGACGTCAACTACCGCCGCCTGCTGGACGACCGCCACTGGCCGCCCACCACGCGCATGGAGGACGTGGCCAGCAATTTCCCCACCTCCTTCGTCGCCCTGCGCACGCTCAAAGGGGAGATCATGGTTGGCCTAACCGCCGGCCAGGCCGAACAACTCAGCGCCGATGATCCCACCTGGCTGATCAACGGCAAGCGCGGGGTGGTGCATCTGGTGAGACGTGGCTGGTGAAACGTGGCTGCTCTATGCGATGCCGTCTGAAGACCGTAACTCGTAACACGTAACCCAGAAAGACGGACACACCTCGCTCCTTTCCGGGTTACGTGTTACGAATTACTCGTTATCTATTCACGCCCCCGGCGCAATCACCTTCTGCCGATAATGCTCGTCCGGCCGGGTGTGGATGCGGGCCACGGCCTCGGCGCTCATGAAGCGCGGACCGCCCAGCGCGTAGGTTCCGGCCAGGATGCGCGCGGTCTTCACAGCCATGTCGGTGATGTTGGCCACCTGCTGCGCGGTGCGGCCCAGCGCGATCAGGCCGTGGTTCTGCATGTGGATCACCTTGGGGACCTCGCCGTAGGTGTCGATGTGCACGTCGATGCGCGCCTTGACCGCGCGCGCCAGCGGCGGGCCGGGATCGACGTAGGGCACCAACACCGGCGCCGGGCCGCAGACCACGATCTCGTCGGGGAAAAGCCGGCCGGCGAAGGCAGCCTCGAAGCCCACGGAGCAGGTGATGCCGTTGATGGCCGTGGGGTGGGTGTGGCCGACAAAGTTGACGCCGTCCAGTTGCAGGCAGAGCGCATGCAGCACCGTCTCCACCGAGGGATGGGCGGGGCTGGCTGCGTCCACCTTGGCCCCGCTCAGCCCCAGCTTGATCTCGGCGTCGCTGAGCACGGGCGCGTCCAGGATCGCCAGCACGCGCTTGAAATCCACTTCCACAAAGCCGTTGGCGTCGATGGTGCGCATCTCCGTGCCGCTGGCCTTGACCCAGAAGGTGGCGTCGCTGGCCCGCGCCGACGTGTTGCCCTCGCCCAGCATGGCGTAGTCGTTGGCCGGGTCGCCCAGCGTGCGCGACAGGGCGACCAATTGATCCAGAACATCCGCGTGGTGCATGTTACTTGCTTTCGTTGACAAGCCGAGCGAGATTGCCGTTGTAATCGATGACCAGCACTTCGCCGTCCTCGGTCTCGCCGAAGGAGCTGATCTGCACGCCGCTGCTCAGCAGCTCGACGTTCTGCCATTGGCCGTCGACCTGGACCAATCCCCAGATGCGTCCTGAGCAGTAGTCGCCGTAGAAATAGATGCCCTGCAAGGCCGGCTGGGCCGCGCCGCGGTAGACGTAGCCGCCGGTGACGGAACAACCCAGCGCGTGGCTATACTCGGCCACAGGCAGCGTCAGCCCGTCCTGCTGGCAGGTGTCGGCCTGGAAGCAGTGCGTGCCCTCCATGATTGGCCAGCCGTAGTTTTCGCCGCCCGCGCTGCCGGCCGGCTGCACGTTGACCTCTTCCCATTGGTTCTGGCCCACGTCGGCAATCCACAGCTCGCCCGTCAGCCGGTCGAAGCTGAAGCGCCATGGGTTGCGCAGGCCGTAGGCCCAGATCTCTGGCCGCGCCCCCGCCTGCTCTACAAAGGGATTGTCGGCCGGCGCGACGGCGCCGTCGCCGCTGACGTCGATGCGGATGACCGTGCCCAGCACCGTGCCCAGGTTCTGGCCGTTGCCGAAACGATCGTTGGCTGCGCCGCCGTCGCCCAGGCCAGCATAGAGATAGCCATCGGGCCCAAAGGCGACCATGCCGCCGTTGTGGTTAGCGGCAGGCTGAGGAGCGGCCAGCAAGATCGTTTCGCTGGCCGGGTCAGCCGCGCTGTGGTCAGCGTTGGCAGCGTAGCGTGCGACCACGGTGTCGCCGTTCTTGTCGGTGTAGTAGACGTAGAGGCGGCCGCTGGCCGTGAAATCAGGGGCGAAAGCCAGGCCCAGCAGGCCCTGCTCGGAGCTGCTGGAGCCGACGCGGTCGCTGATGTCCAGGAAAGTCTGGGGATTGCTGCCGTCAGCGGCCAAGGCCACGACCCGGCCCGCCTTCTCCAGCACGAAGATGCGGCCGCTGCCGTCGCCGGCGTGCGTTGCGAAGACCGGTTGGCGGAAGCCAGCCGCTACCGGCTCCAGAGTCAGGCCAAGGGCAGCCAGCTCATGCGGCGCAGGCGTGTTGGTGGGAGCCGGCGCTGGTGTGTCGGTGGGCGCTGCGGCAGGGGTGGCCGTCGGGTCATCTGTGGCGGTGGGCGCGGGCTGAGCCGCTTCAGTGGCTGCGCTTGTCGGCGACGGCAGCGCGCTGGGCGTTGGCGCAGTGGCAGGCTGTGCGGTGGCCACGGGCAAGGGCGCAGCCGCCGGCGGCGGCGCCTCTCCGGCCGAGCATGCGACCAGAGCCAGGAGTGCGATCAGCGCCACGACGATCCATGTCAGTCTGGTTTTCACAAGGTTAGCTCCACTTGTCTTGGCATCATGGCTCCATCCTAGCACAGCCTTCGGTCGGCGGCAGTGAGATGCTATCCCGATCAGTCGTAACGCCTGAACCACCCCATCGCCTTGCTCTGTTCGCTGCTCATGATTACCTCCAGCAGTTGGCCGCTGCGCGCGGCTGGCACGTCGATCACCTTGAGCACTCCCTCGAAAGCGGCCTGGCCTGGCAACAGGCTGGTCAGCAGATTGGGCGTCTCGGCCAGGAAACGCTTGTCGAAGATGACGCCCTCATGGTCAGGAAAGACCGCCAGAGGGAAAATGCGCGCTTCCACCAGGTCCTGGAAGAAGTGGGTGCCGTAAGAGACCTCAGGCATGCTGTTGCTCTGGCTATAGCCCACTTCCACCAGCATCTTGGTGTTGAATACATCGGCGTAGGTCACTTTGACGCCCAGGTCGACGTTGGCGCTGCCCCAACGGCCGGGACCGATCAAAATGAAACGCTCATCCTTCAAAACGTGGTTCAGCCGGCCAATGACGCGGGCAACCTCCACCTTCTCGGAAGGCGGCGCCAGGCGAGCATACTGGCTGGGATCGACATAGACGATATAGCGAACCCGTTCGACGACGCCGTTGGGAATCAGGTAGTTGGCTGTGAACAGAATGTCGCTCTGGAAGACGCCGCTCGGCACCTCAATACGCGCGCCCAGATCGCTGCTGCTCTGGGGACGGCATTGCAGGAGGTGCAAGATCGGCTCAGGCTTGCGCACCGTGCCGCGAAACTCCACGGCAAACTCCACGTCGACCGGGCAGTTGTAGGCCTCTTCCAGCGCTACCAGCACCTTTTTGAGCATAGCCACGAAGCTGGTGCGCTCCACGACGCCGTCCATGGTCAGCACCATTTCGTCGCGCGGCACATCTGAAGCCGTTGAGGTGATCGGCTGGATGACGCCGTCTGTGAAACGGGAGCCCAGCAGGCGCAGCCAAGGAAAACCGACATCGATGACATCGCGCACAGGGACGGTGCGCAGCTCATTGGCTGCCAAATCCACCACGTCCATTTGGTGCTGGCTATAATGCGCGATCTGGCGGCCATTGGAGACGGGACGTAGCATAGGATGGCTCAGCCCGATCATGCGGGGGTAATCGTCAGGCACCCGATCGACGGCCCGTGTGCCCAGCCCAGCCACCAGGCGCACGAAGCCCTCTTCGCTGCGCAGGCGGGGCGTCCAGAGGAATGGGTTGCGGCTAAAGCCCACGCCAGCCAGGGTCGGGAAGAAGAACTGCTTGTGCTGCTCACCCGTGACCTTTTGGATGATGATCGCCATGCGTTCATCATAGTCGATCAGGCCCATCTGGCGACGATAGAGCAGCGCGTCCGGGTTCAACGCACTGGCGTAGACCTGGGAAATGGCCCACAGCAGGTCGTCCAGGTTCTGCTCGGGCGCGCCTTGGTTGGGACAGAAGATGCTTTCGTACTTGCCGGCGAAGGAGGTGTTGACGTTGTCCTCCAACAAGCTGGAGGAGCGCACGATCAAAGGCGCCTTGCCCACATGAAGCAGCAGCTTGGATAGCTCGGCGACAACGCCCGGCGGAAACTGCCCCGCGGCGAAACGGTCGGGCAGCTTCTGATAGTCCGCAATAATCTGCTCGGTCGATTTGTACTTCTGATTCAGATGATCCAGCAGGTTATTGATTTCCAGAAACTCGTAGAACACGTCGGCGCCCACAAAAAAGGACTCCGGCACGTCGAGGCGTTTCTGCACGTCAGGGTCGAGCCCAGCCTGCGCGCTGTGCAGGATCGTCCAGGCCAGCATCAGCCCGGCCGCCTTGCCGCCGATCTTGCCCCGACCGATGCGATGCCGGCGAATCTCGTCCAGGTCGGCGATGCTGAAATAGTTGCGCGCGATACCCACGAAGCCCAGTTGGTCGCTGATCATCGCCTTGATCAACACGACCTTGATCTCCTCCAGGTGGTGGCGGACTTGCTCAGCCTCCTCAGGGGGCAGCGCTTCATACTGGCGGCCTCTGGTAAACAAAACATCCCACGGCGCCAACTCCGGGTTGAAGCTCATGGTCAGTTCATCGCTGTCGTCCCGCCCGATCGTCTCCTGGATGATATCTGTCAAGAGCCGGTGCGGCAGGTTGTAGGCGAAGTAAAAGTCGGTCAACTGGTTGCGGATCCGGTTCTTGCGCCGCTCCCACACATCCGACGACTCCTGATGGTACGGATCGTCCAGCCCCTCTCGCTGCTGAGACAACCTGGCCTTCTGGGACACCTCCTGCTCGAAAAACTCATGCGCAATCACGCCGCGCGTGAAGATTTCCTCGCGCATTCGCCGGCGGATGCGATCAGACAAGATTGGATAGTTGGCGAGCTGCAGGTAGATGCCAAACACCTTGGGCAGCGACAGCGGAGTTTGCTCGTCAGTCACCATCATCGATAAACCTCCGATTTGAGGGCGCCGATGTACGGCAGGGTTCGATAAGTATCAGCATAATCCAGGCCATAGCCCACGACCCACACATCGGGAATGGTGAAGCCGAGATAGTCCACCGGCACGGCCATCGCCTCTGGCCGCGCCTTGCTGGACAGCGCGCAGGTTCGCAGCGAGGCTGGGCCGCGGCTGGCCAGCACCTGCTGCAAGTAGTGCAGCGTGTGGCCGGTGTCCACGATGTCTTCCACCAGCAGCACGTGCTTGTCCTCGATGGGCTCGCGCAGGTCCAGCACGATACGCACCGCGCCGCTGGTGGCCGTCATGCCGTAGCTGGAGACGGCCATGAAGTCCACTGCGTGGGGTACGGTCAGCGCGCGGCAAAGGTCTGACAGGAAGATGAACGCGCCCTTGAGCACCCCCACTAGCAGCAGGCGCGGCCTGTCGGCATAGTCCCGATCGATCTCAGCCGCCAGCTCACACACACGCTGCTGGATCCTGTCGGCGTCGATCAGGACGTGGTCGATGTCGGAAGGCAGACTGGGTGTCATAGCAGGTCTCCGGTAATAGTGGCAGAAGGAACGCAGTGTTGCAGGGATTATAGCCCTGGCAACACGAAGCGTCAAAGTTGCCTGACGCGACCAGCGAAGTTTGCCGTATCCGCGCACGTCTCATCGACTTGGGAACTCCTTCTGTTGGTGCTTTGCTGTCGATGCAGGTATAATAACCCCGTCGATTCCATCCGTTCCTGCACGATCAAGGCCGATCTGCCATGAGCTTCCTCAAGAAACTGAGCGCCAGCCTGCGCAGCGCACCCTCTGCCGGCAAGCGCGAGCTTTACTTCGTTAGCGTGCGCTGCCGGCGCTGCAACGAAGTACTGACCATCGCGATCAATCTGTCCAACGACCTGAGCCAGGACTACGAGCGGGACGTCTTCTACGTGCGCAAGCTGATCAGCGGCAGCGGCGCCAATCGCTGCTTCCAGCAGATCGAGGTGCAGTTGACCTTCGACGCCAACAAACACCTGCTGGAGCGCGAGATCACCGGCGGCATCTTCGTCGACGAGGTTGAGGAGTGATGCGTGAAGCGTAATGCGTGATGCGTGATACTCGTTTGGCGCACGCTGCTTTCAGTCATCTGGCTACCCACCCGCCAACCACGCGACCAATCTACCAGTATACCAATCTACCAATTCCCCATTCACCCACAAGGAGCATTCCCCCATGCGAAAACCCATCATTGCCGGCAACTGGAAGATGAACAAGACCATCGCCGAGGCGGTGGACCTGGCGCGCGCCATGCGCCGCGACCTGAACGCCATCGAGACCGTCGAGAGCGTGGTCTGCCCGACCTTCGTGGCGTTGCCGGCCGTGGCCGACGCGCTGGCCGGCACCAAGATCGCTGTCGGCGCGCAGAACATGTTCTGGGCCGAGAGCGGCGCCTACACCGGCGAGATCGCGCCCAACATGCTGGCTGGCCTGTGCCAGTACGTCATCCTGGGCCATTCCGAGCGCCGCCAGTACTTCGGCGAGACCGACGAGGGCGTCAACAAGAAGGCCCACGCCGCGTTCAAGCACGGCCTGATCCCCATCATCGCCGTGGGCGAGAATCTGGCGCAGAACCAGGCCGGCGAGACCGACCAGGTCGTGCGCACCCAGGTGACCGGCGCGCTGCAAGGGCTGAGCAAGGAGCAGGTCGCCTCGCTGGTCATCGCCTATGAGCCAGTTTGGGCCATCGGCACCGGCCTGAACGCCGATCCAGTCGGCGCAGCCCACGTCATCGGCGTCGCCATCCGCGGCACAGTGGCTGATCTGTACGACGAGTCCACCGCCCAGGCCGTGCGCATCCAGTACGGCGGCAGCGCCAACGCGGCGAACATCGCCGACTTCATGGCTATGCCCGACATCGACGGCGCCCTGGTTGGCGGAGCGAGCCTCAAGGCCGAGTCCTTCATCGACATGGTCAAGGCCACCGCCCGCGTGCGCGGCTAGCTCGGAGCTACACAGAGGACGCAGAGGAGACACAGAGGACACAGAGAAGACAAGGAAGGCAGACAGGACAGAGACAGGACAGAGAAGACAGAAAGCCCGCAAGCCAGCAAAAGTGGTGAGGTACAAGGGATGCATTCCCGCTATCTCATCTGTGCGTCTTGCTCCATGCGCTTCACGTCTTCCCCGATGCCCTCAGAATCTTCTCTGTGAACTCTGTGCCACCTCCGTGTGCTCTGTGTCCGCTCGGGTCACGCCGCATCTTCTCTGTGAACTCTGTGCCACCTCCGTGTGCTCTGTGTCCGCTCGGGTCACGCCGCATCTTCTCTGTGAACTCTGTGCCTCCTCCGTGTGCTCTGTGTCCGCTCGGGTCACGCCGCATCTTCTCTGTGAACTCTGTGCCTCCTCCGTGTGCTCTGTGTCCGCTCGGATTACGCCGCATCTTCTCTGTGAACTCTGTGTCTCCTCCGTGCTCTCTGTGTCCGCTCGGGTCACGCCGCATCTTCTCTGTGAACTCTGTGCCTCCTCCGTGTGCTCTGTGTCCGCTCGGATTACGCCGCATCTGCTC
>JBAQCH010000151.1:0-23777 GCA_049294015.1 Anaerolineae bacterium | reverse complement strand
GGCGGCGACCGCGGCGGACGTGACAGCGGCTACCGCGGCGGCCAAGGCGGCAGCCAGGGCGGCCAGCCTCGGCCCAGCGTCCATCCCCCAGAGCGCACCGGCCGGGACAACGATCCCGCCATGGGCGAGCTAATGGATAGCGACTCCGGCGGCCACAAGCGCCCCCGGCGTCGTTAAGCGAGACTTTTGCCACGGATTGCACGAATTCAGATTCTCCCCATTCGTGCAATCCGTGCAATCCGTGGCTTTCCTCCTCGCGTCACACACCGCGGATGAGCATGAATCGTATGAGCAACGAAGAGATCCGACTTCCCCACGATGACGCTGACGGCTACGCGGCCAACCGAGGCAGCGAGAACTATGAGCTACCTGACACGGCCATTCCTGCGGCGGTCGAGCCTGAACGCGCTGCAGCCCGCCCGGCTGGCCGTGCCAAAGGCATGCTGCGCGAGGTGGCCGAGACTGTCATTCCTGCGATTGTGATCGCGCTGCTGATCCACGTCTTTCTGGCCCAGGCCACGCGGGTCTACGGCCAAAGCATGGAACCCAACCTGCACACCGACATGCGCCTGGTGGTGGAGAAGCTGTCCTATCGCCTGCACACGCCCCAGCGCGGCGACATCGTGGTGCTGCGGGTGCGCCCCGGCGACGAGATGTTGATCAAGCGGGTGATCGGCCTGCCCGGCGACCAGGTGGAGATCCACGACGGCCAGGTCTACGTCAACGGGCAGGCGCTGAACGAGCCCTATCTGAATCAGGAGACGCGCGGCAATCTGGCGCCGCGGGTGGTGCCGCCGCTGCACGTCTTTGTGATGGGCGACAACCGCCGGGCCAGCAACGACAGCCGCTCCTTCGGCCCGGTGCATATCGACAATATCGTAGGCAAGGCCTGGCTCAGCTACTGGCCGCCCGAAGCGATTGGGCCGATCAAGTGAGCCGGTGATCAGTGACCGGTAAACGGTGATCGGTGATCGGTGATCGGTAAACGGTCATCGGTAAACGGTCATCGGTTGTGTAAACGTGTTACTGCAATGCCTCCGCCGTCAGGCTGTATCGAGCGAACGCGCCGATCAGCGTGTCTGGGCGGAGGTCTTTTTTTGCCTCGGGCGCTGACACCTTCAAGGTTTTCGGAAACCTTGAAGGTCCGTAGCTGCGGCATCTTTCTCGATCCCCGCAACTTGTGGTAGCATAGCTGCCATGCCTCCGAATTCCACCTACGCCCCCACCGACCATCCGACCTCACACGCTCAATCGCCAACAAGAGACGCGATCCTGCGCGGGCGGCCGGTGCTGGCTGTGTTCTTCGACCTGGACGGCACGCTGGTGGAGACCGACGACGAAACCGTCGCCCGCCTGGCGCGACGCCTGCAGCCGCTGCGCGCGCTGCTGCCCCAACAGGACGCGCCGCGCGCCGCGCGTCGCCTGGCCGACTGGATCAACGAGCGTTTCAACGGCGGCCTGGCCGTGCTGGACTGGCTCAGGCTGGACCAGTTGTTCCAGCGCCTGGCCCGCCGCTGGGACTTGGTCCACGAGAACAGTCTGGAGCATCCGCTGACGCCGGTGGCTGGCACGACCGAATTGGTGCATGCGCTCTATGGCCATTATCTGCTGGGCATCGTCAGCACCCGCAGCGCAGCCGAGGTGCGGGTCTATCTGGCGCAGCAGGGGCTGGCTGGCCACGTGGCCGTGATCGCCGGCTCCGACAGCACTGCGCGCATCAAGCCGCACCCCCAGCCGATCCTCTGGGCCGCCGGCCGACTGGGCGTCGATCCCAGGAACGTCGTCATGGTGGGCGACACTGCCGCCGATGTGCAATCGGCGCAGGCGGCGGGCGCGCTGGCCGTGGGCGTACTGTGCGGCTTCGGCGACCGCGCCGACCTCCAGCGGGCCGACCTGGTGCTGGCCAGCACGGCGGATTTGGCAGAGTGGCTGTGAGGGGAGGAGGAGATGAAGGAAAAGAAGGAAAAGAAGGAAATGAGGGAAATGAGATTGTCTGCACAAACCTTCGGTGTTCCCTCTTTACCCTCCAGTCCCTCTCCTCCCTGAGGGCTGCGCCATCAATGAAAGGAGTACCCCATGTCCCTTGACTCTCGTCTGGTCAACCTGGCGGCCGTGGCGCGCAAGCTGGTGGAGAACGGCTTCGTGCGCGGGGCGGCCGGCAGCGTCAGCCTGCGCTGGGAGGAGCGCTGCTACCTCTCGCCGGCCGGCGCGCAGTTGGACCGGCTAAGCGCAGCCGATTTTGTGCCGTTATCCATCGAGGGCCAGAACAGCTGGCAGTTGGCGCGCGTCTCCAGCGAATACGCCTTGCACCTGGCCTGCTACCGCGCCCGGCCCGACGGCCTGACCGTGCTGCGCGTCCAGCCGCCCCATTGCCTGGCGCTGGGCTGCGCGGGGCTGGGCATCGGCGCGATTTCCCCCGACTTCTACCTGGCCGTGGGCGCTGAGGTTCCGCTGCTGCCGTACAACACGCCGGGATCGCAGGCGCTGGCCGATGCCGTGGGGCAGGCCATCGCCGAGCACAACGCCGTGTTGCTGCGCAACCACGGGCTGGCGCTGGTGGCGGCCAGCAGCGACGAAGCCCTGCTGCGCAGCATTCTGATCGAGCAGGCCGCGCAGCAGGTCCTGCTGGCGTACGCTGCGACTGGAAGCTGCTCGGTTTTGACCAGGGAAGAGATCGAGGAACTGGCGCAGATGACAGGCGAACCGCAGCTATGAGCGCCGACGACCAGCAAGAACCAGCCTCCTCAACCTCTCTGTTGCGTTTTGCAGCGAGATCGGATCTTGCCCAGGTCGTCGACCTGGACTATGAAGCGTTCTCGCCCTATGGAACGGCCGAGAGCGCCGAGGTGTTTGCCAAGCGGCTGATCGTCTTTCCTGAAGGCTTTGTCGTGGCCGAGGATCGAGGCGCCATCCTCGGCTATGGATGCGGCGAGAAGTGGCTGGCGTTGGACGAACCGGCGCTGGATGAAGACCCGGCGCTCAGGCATCACGCGGACGGCACGGTGTTCTGCATCACGGGTATGGCGGTACAGCTAAGCCATCGAGGGCGGGGGTTGGGATTGGCAATTGCTCAGCGCCTGCTGATGATCGCAAGAGAGCAGGGCTGCCAACACGTTGTCCTGGAGACAACGCACGCGCAGGGCTTGTATGAACGCCTGGGGTTCTTCCGCACCGGCGAGCGGACACAGGATGGAGTGACGCTGACGGTCATGCAGTTGGACCTGGCCAACGACTCAGGCATTGACGTTTTGCGCGAGTCAGGCTAGAATAGGGCGTCTCGTCGTCCCGGTCACTGCTACGATCTTGTCCGCAGTGTCCTCCTCCCCAGTAGGGCGGTACGATCTTCCAACCTTCCTGATCGAGCGGCCCTGGCTTGCCAGCACCCTGGAAAGCTTGCAACGATGCAAACCATCTTCGACACCTGCACCCCTCGCGACGAAGTCCGCCGCGGCGCGCTCAGCGAGGACATGTTCGCAGCGCGTCTGCGCGACGTCATGGACGACAAGGCCGACGAGGTCTACCAAAACCCCGACCGCTTTTTCGCCAACAGCTACCCCACCGATGGCCTGCGCACCCTGCTGAGCGAGGTTTTGGGGCGTGTGACGGGGCAAGCGCCGACCAGCAGCCCCATCCTCCGCTTGGAGACCTCCTTTGGCGGCGGCAAGACCCACAACCTGATTGCCCTCTACCATGCTGCGACCGGCTATGCGCCGCCACAGGCGCTGCAGCGTTTTGGCCTGGGTTCTGCGCGCCTGCCTGATCCGGGCGAGGTGGCCGTGGCCGGCGTCGTCGGCTCCGATCTTGACCCCAGCAACGGCATGACCCATCCTGCCGATGGTGTGACCACCTACACCCTGTGGGGTGAGCTGGCCTACCAACTGGGCGGCGCGGCCGGCTTTGCCCTGGCGGCCAACAGCGACCGGGATCGCGCAGCCCCAGGCACCGCGCTGTTCGAGGCCATCGTCGGCGACCGGCCCACGTTGATCATGATCGACGAGATCGCCCGCCACCTGCGCAGCGCCAGCGGCGTGCCGACCGCCACCGGCGAGGGCACGCTGGCCGATCAGACTGTCGCCTTCCTGATGACGCTGATGGAGTTTGTGGCCAGCAAGCAGCGCGTGGTGCTGGTGTTGACCATGGCCAGCGACCGCGATGCCTTCGGCAAGGAGACGGCCGGCCTGCAAGCCAGCCTGGCCGAGGCGCTTAAGGTGTCAGCCCGCCAGGAACGGGTGCTGACCCCCACCGGCGAGAACGAGATCGCAGCCATCGTCGTCCATCGCCTTTTCGAGCGGGTGGATCGCAACGCTGTGCCGGCCGTGGTGCAGCGCTACGGCGGCTACTACCACCGGCTGAGCGAACAGGGCGCGTCCCTGCACGACCGGGCGCTGCGCGGCGACTACCTGGACGAGTTCAAGACCTCGTACCCCTTCCATCCTGAGCTGATCCGGGTGCTCAACCTCAAGGTTGCCACCATCCCCAACTTCCAACGCACGCGCGGCGCCCTGCGCCTGCTGGCCAACGTGGTGCGAGCGCTGTGGGAGGAACAGCCCAAGAACGCCTGGCTGATCCACCCCTACCACGTCGACCTGTCCAAGCCGGCCATCGTCGAGGATCTCACCAGCCGGCTGGATCGCCCCAAGTTCAAGCAGGTCTGCGAGGCCGACATCGTCAGCCCCGTGCTAGGCATTCCCTCCCACGCAGCCGAGGTGGACCGGCCGTTGCTGGCCTCGGGCAAGCCGCCCTACGCGCGCCGGCTGGCAACCACCATCCTGCTGCACAGCCTGACCCAGGGCATCGCCAGCGGCGTCGAAGCGCCGGAGCTGCTGCTGGCCACGCTCACGCCAACGGAGAAGGACGGCGACGATCCGGCCGTGGCTGGCCGCGCGTTGGAACGTCTCTACCAGACGGCCTGGTTCCTGGAGTACGACGGCTTTCGCTACCGCTTCAAGACCGAGCCTTCGCTGAACAAGATCGTCGAGGATGAGACCCCGCTGGTCGGATTGACCCGCGCCAAGCAAGAGGTGGAGGAGCGGGTGCGCCGCATCTGGCGCGCTGGCTTCATGAAGCCGATCCCCTTCCCCAGCACGCCGGCCGAGGTGGACGACGACGCGGGCAAGCCCAAGCTGGTGATCATGCACTTCGACGCGGTCAAACTCAAGGCTGACCAGGAGACGCCGCCCGAGCTGGTGCGCCATCTCTACGAGCACGCCGGCGCGCTGGAGAGCTTCCGCGCCTACCCCAACAACCTGGTCTTCCTGATCGCCGACGAGGATCAGGCCGAGAACATGGTGGCCGTGGCGCGGCGCTACCTGGCCATCAACCGCATCACCAGCAATGCCCAGCGCATGCAGGAGTTCCACAAGGAGCACCAGAAGGAGCTGCGCAAGATGGGCGAGGCGGCCGAGCTGCAGGTGCGCCTGGCCATCACCACGGCCTTTCGCTACCTGTTCTACCCCAGCAGCGACGCGCCCAAGGGCCACAGCTACCTGCGCCGCGAGACCATGCCGCCGCAAGACCAGGGCGACACCGACCAGGATCAGAGCAACGTGGTGGTGCGGGTGCTGCGGGCCTTGCAGAAGGCGCTGGCGGCCGATGATCCGCCGAAATCTGGCCCCTACGTGAAAGCCAAGGCCTGGGACCGAAACCAGGTCGAGATGAGCACCGAGGATTTGCGCCGCGCGTTCGCCCGCAAGATCGGCCTGCCGCTGCTGCTGGACGTCAACCAGCTCAAGCGCAGCATCGAGAACGGCGTCAAGACCCAGACCTGGCTCTACTACGCGGCCGGCGAGGACTTTGCCTACGACCACGAGTCGCCGCTGACAGTCTGGCAGATCAGCGACGACATGCACTTGTATGCGCCGGAGGAAGCGCGGCGGCTGGGCCTGCGCATCAAGGGCAAGTGGACGCCGCCACAGCCGCCAGGGGGTGGCGCAACGGTCGAGCAAGAGGAGGATGGGCCATCGGACGAGGAACTGGATGCGCTGCTGGGCGGCGGGCGTCCCAGCCAGTTGCGCGGACACGGCGTACCCACGCAGGCCTTCCAGCAGATCCTCGACCAGGCGCAGGAGCACGGCGCCGTAGCCCTGCACCGCCTGGAGCTGGCCTTCCGCGGCATCGAAGCTGGCCGCGCCAACGATCTGGTCGCCATGGGCCTCGCCATCCCCCAGATGGGCAAGGCCACCTTCGGCATCCAGCTCAACCTGATCGTCGAGTTCGGCGACGGGGCCAACGAACAGGTCACCATCAAGTTCCAGGGCGGCTGGGAACGCTACCAGCGCATCAAGCAGGTCAGCGACGCCCTGGTCAAGGACAAGAAGCTGCGCTCGCTGAACGTCGAGTTCCGGCTGGTGGTGGACTTCGACGGCGACCTGGCGCTGGGCGACAGGCAGTTCGGCGACATGCGCGACGCCCTGACCAATATGGGCGTCAGCACGCTGGACGTCAGCGCGACGCCCGTGTATGGCGAAACTCCATGAAAGCACTGAGCTTCCGCCAACCCTGGGCCGAGCTGATCCTGCAAGGCCGCAAGACTCTGGACCTGCGCACCTACAGCCGGGACTACCGCGGGCCGCTGGCCATCCATGCTTCGCTGGAGATCGAGCGTGCAGTGTGCTTGCAGCACGGCTTTGATCCTAAAGCGCTGCCCATCGGCGGCGTGGTGGGGATCGTAGAGCTGGTGGACATCATGCCCCTGGACGAGGTCGCCTACGCGGCGCGCAGGGACGAGCACCTGGGGGGCCGCTCTTACCGCGCGCCGATGTACGGCTGGGCGCTGCGCGATCCGCAACGGCTGCCGCAGATGATCCCGCTGCGCGGCCAGCGCAACCTGTTCACGGTCGACCTGGCCATCAGCCCTGGCAATGCCGCTGCCTCACCCAACGGCAGCCTGCCCAGCCTGGTAGTCGAAACTGCTCCTGCTTCTTCGGATGACAGCGAAGGAACCAGCCAGGCCCGGCCTTTCGAGTTACAGGTTGTCCCTGACCCGCAGGCCACGGCGGCCACCGGCTACGCACTCGCCCTGCGCCAGCGGGTGGTGCAGCCGGCCGAGGATCACCTGTACGACAAGGGGCCGGCGCGCCTGACGACCGTGGTCACCCTGGGCGGCGACACGCTGCGGGCCGTGGCCGACCAGGTGATCGAAGCCCTGCGCCAGGCCGGCTACAAGCCCACCGACTTGGGGCCAGGACGCAAAGCGCCTTTCTACCTGCCCGAGGCCTTAGGCGTGCGGCTGGGCCTGGTGATGCTGGCCATCAAGCCGCTGAGCAAGGCCGGCCGCATCGAGGCCATCTCCCACGGCATCCGCACCATGCCGCCGGAGGAAGCCTACTACTGGTACAGCAAATGTACGGCCAGGGACACAGCCGAGCGGGCGCAGAAGGCGCTGCGGGTGCTGCTTGCCGGCGAATGATGCAGCCTGCGACCAGCAGCTCATCCCAGTTTCAATAGTTTCACCAATGGTGTATACTTGGGGGCGTTTGTTATGCTTGTTCGCTCGGAGGTGCCATCATGTCTCTGCAGTTTCCCGAGAAAACGGAAATACCGCTGGCAAACCCACCTTTGGCAGAGGTGATCTGTCAGGTGCGATATCCACCGATCCTGCGTATCGCCAAAGAGCAGCCGACCAAGTTCCAGGAGCGCATTCGGCAGCGTTTTCCGGAGTATGGTATCGAACAGCCATTCAAGTTGTCGATCCCTGGTGCAGGGGCTATCGGCGAGCCTTCGGCGGAACTGCCGCCTCGGCTGCTGCGCTTTACCAGTAAGGACGGGCATACTACTGCAACGCTGGCAGTTGATTTCTTCGCCTTGTCGACCACTCGATACCGTCACTGGTCGAATTTTGTCGATGACCTCATGGTGGTTAGCAAGGCTGTGGAGGCTACATACCGTCCGGCCTATGCAAGTCGCATCGGGTTGCGCTATGTCAACCGGCTGAACCGCACCACCACTGGGTTGGACAACATCCCGGATATTCTAGGCTTGGTCCGTCCCGAACTGATCGCTGTGTTGCACAGCGAGGCATGGAGCGACCCGGAGGAGTGGACCTCGCAGTTAGTTCTGCCAGACCGAGAGGGCAAGCTAGCTCTACGCTTTGTGTTCAACAGCACCGAAGCCGAACCGTATTTCCAGCTAGACTTCGATTACTTCGAGCAGGGACAGGTCGCTCTTTCTGAGCTTCGCGAGCGTGTCAATCGGTACCACCAGGTGATCTATAGGGCTTTTCGCTGGTGTCTCTCTGACAGAAGCCTAGCTGTCTTTGGTTCAAGACCTATAGAGGTGTGCTGACATGACAACCGCTCTTCAGGCAAGTCACCGAAACGTACCTGACGGCTTCATCGCGTCCTTAGCGTTGGAACGCTACTCGTTGCCCATCTATGCCAACCAGACCAACACTGGCTGGACGAGTTCGCCTTTTCATGATGTGACGCTAGCTGACTATGAGTTACATTGGTCTCCGCTGCAAGTGCCCTTCCGCACAGAAATGGCCCAAACTGGGGTAGATGCACCTACATTGGCGGAGTACGACGTGGACGCGTTGGAAGTTACGAGCACTGGAACGACGATGAACGGAAGCCACAACTTAGCCGGAGTGTGGGAGCATCTGCGCATTGCTGCCGAGGCTGCCGACGAGCGCCGCTTCATCGCGGCCTACGCGAGCGTCGACTGGACCGAGCAACCGCCTGGCGCGATCATGCGAGCGGTGCGCCTGGCGATCAGCGCCGATGCGCCGCTGGCGGCGCGCAAGCTGGCAACGGAAGGGGCGCAGCGGCATCCTGAACACGCCGAGCTGCAGAAAGCCGCCCGCATTCTGACGCCGGCCGGCGTCGTTCGCAGTGATTTACCACCTGATCCCAACATGGCGAAAAACGTTCAGTGGCTGAAGGATCATCGTGACCAGTATCGCAACCAATGGGTGGCCGTTCAAGCGGGCCGACTCCTTGGGGTAGCTGCGACTCTGACTGCTCTGATTGAGCGCGTCGGCAAGAGGGAAGACATCCTCTACACGGTGGCATGATCATGCTTCTCTTCTTTGCGGACAATGGCCCTTTTGCCACCGGAGCCGTTCAGTACAGTCAGCTGCCGATAGGCCGAGACGAGCGATCATCACGGCTGTTGCTTCCGGTACAGCTTGAGGGCAGTCTCACCGAAGCTATCCTGGACACAGGAACGCCGTACGTAATCTGTGCACCGCAAATCGCCGACGCCATCGGGCTTGATGCTGCGAGCGCGCTGGAGAATGTCCGCCTATCGATCCGAGGCGCCTCAGTGAATGGGGGGCTTCATCTGCTTCAGATGAGGATACGTGCTGACCGAGGCAGTTCGTTAGCCCTGGAAGTCACGGCGTTTGTGCCCGATCCCGAATTTGGCGAAGCGTGGGGCATGCTTCCGTCGTTTTTGGGGTTGACCGGTTGTCTTGAACGATTTCGGTTCGCTGTTGATCCTGCAACAGACACCTTCTACTTCGGGCCGCTGGGAGAGCACCAAAACTCCACGTCAGAGCAGCGCCCTTAACCGTCGACGGCTCGACACCCGCGGGCCACAGGAGCGTCCCCTTTGTCCCATCCCCCCCTCCTCATCGAATCCTGGCTGCCCATCGAGGCCATTGGCGCGGAGAGCAAGCGCGAGCGCGGGGCCAGCAGCGCCCTGCCGCCGCTCTATTTCCTGCATGTCTGGTGGGCGCGGCGACCGTTGACCACCAGCCGCGCCGCGATCCTGGCTGGCGTGCTGCCCCAGTGGTCGCCCGACTGGCCGGCGCACCTGCGAGCGCGCTTCCCCAACGAGGAGACCTACCACCAGTGGTTCATCCATCTGGTCGGCATCCGCGGCGACCCGGTGAAGGGACGTCAGGTGGTGGACTGGGCCAAGGCCAAGGGGATAAAGCTCGACTTTCACCCCTACGGCGGCGCGCCGCGCGCCTTCACCGTCAACCCATCGACGGATGACCTGGAACTGATGCACGATCTGATCGAGCACACCTGGGGCACGCGTGACCTGTCGGTGCTCGACCCCTTCGCCGGCGGCGGCTCCATCCCCTTCGAGGCGCTGCGCTACGGCTTCACCACCATCGCCAACGACCTGAACCCGGTGGCCGCAGTGATCCTCAAGGCCACCCTGGATTATCCCGCGCGCTTCGGCCCCTCCCTAGCCGACGACATCCGCAAGTGGGGCGACATCTGGGCGCAGCGGGTCAAGGAGAAGCTTTCACCGTACTTTCCCAAGCAGCCGGGCGAGAGCATCTTCGCCTACCTCTGGGCGCGCACCGTGGCCTGTCCGGTGACCGGCAAGCCGGTGCCGCTCAGCCCCAATTGGTGGCTACGTGCCGGTAGCGATCCAGTAGCGGTGCGCCTCATGGCAGAACCTTCCATGCAGGAACCAAGATTCCTAATTGTCAGCGGAGCAGATGTACGAGCGTCAAGACCCGAAAGTGGTACCATCAGCAGAGGTGTTGGCCGCTCACCATGGACGGGAGAGCCAATTGCAGGTGAATACTGTACTGCGCCCCTAAATTTGGACACATAGCTAACCGAACTATGATGTTCATGACAAGGAGCGCAACCATGCCTAAACGACGGACTTTCACCGCCGAATTCAAGAGCCAACTGGTGCTCAAGGTGATCAGTGGCGAGCAGAGTGCGGCCGAGCTGTGCCGACAACACCAGATCAAGCCGCAACTGCTATCCGACTGGAAAGCCACCTTTCTTGCCAATGCGGCAACGGTGTTTCAGAGCGACGGTCGGTTGTACGAAGCCGAGCTGCGGATCGCCGAGATGGAGCGGCAGATCGGCCGGCAGACGATGGAGCTTGAGGCGGTAAAAAAAGCCTTGAGCATCTCGAGCTCAGCGTCGCTCAGAAACGGGCGGTTGTGAGTGAACTGGCGCCGACCTATGGCGTAAGCCTGGCTTGCGAGTTGCTGGATTTGCCACGCAGCTCCTTCTACTACCAGGTGGAACAGTCAGACGAGAGCGACTGCAAGGATGCCATCCAGGAGATCGCCGGCCAGTGGCCTCGTTACGGCTATCGCCGGGTCACTGTCCAGTTGCGGCGAGACAAGCAACTGGTGGTCAACGGCAAGCGAGTGCGGCGTCTGATGGCCGAGATGGGCCTGAAAGGCGAGCCGCCACGCCGAAAACGGCGCACAACCAACAGTGAGCACGGCTTTCCCAGGTATCCGAACCTGGTTTTGGGCCTGAAAGTCGAGCGACCGGAGCAAGTCTGGGTATCGGATATCACCTACATCCGCCTGCGAGACGAGTTCGTCTACCTGGCAGTGGTGATGGACATCTTCACTCGCTCGATCCGTGGCTGGCATCTTGGCCGGACGCTGCATCAGGAGCTGACCCTGACGGCTCTGCAACAAGCGCTGGCCACTGGCCGCCGACCAGAAATCCATCACTCGGATCAAGGCGTTCAGTACGCTGCTGCTGCCTACATCGATGCCCTGCGAGGCACAAGCATCAGCATGGCTGAGGTCGGCGAGGCCTGGCAGAACGGCTACGCCGAACGCTTGATCCGAACCATCAAGGAAGAGGAGGTCGATCTATCGGATTATCACGACTATCAGGATGCCTATCGTCAACTGGGCCGGTTCCTGGATGAGGTCTACATGCGCAAGCGCATTCACTCTTCATTAGGATACCTGACCCCGGCCGAGTTCGAGAGCCAGTGGTTGGCTCGGAAGGCCAGCCCGACCGAGCTGACTTGACATTCCGTCAATCTCGCTTACAATGGGATCAACCCCCCAGAGAAGGCGAGAGCGGCCAGGTCTCCAAGCCAAGCCACCTCGTCTTTTCATTATCTTTGACCATTTTCGTGTCCAGTCGTAGGGGCGCACCTCATACATCAAAGCTGAAGCTCAAGCAGGGCGCATGGGACAAATGCTGTATGCGGTTGCTACAAAACTGTCGAGCGGTCTCGTTTTTCGTGTGCCCACGACCTCGGACATTGAAGCGGCTCGGGAGGCTAGTGTGTTGATGCTTCAAAGGAGGCATGAGTGGATTGTTACAGATACGATTCCTACAGAACAAGTTCCTGACGGCAGTAAAACTTCCGAGCCACTTCGCTACGGGATGAATACGTGGGATAGCATGTTCTCGCCGCGTCAGCTTCTATCGATGGGCACTTTTGTTGAATCTCTCCGTAGCTTGGAAATCGAGATGCGGAAGGAACTGGATGAAGACCGTGCAGATGCAATCCTCACTTATCTTGGAATCGCTCTTGATAAGTGTCCAAACTATAATTCACGCTTGTCGGTCTGGCATCCCTATCGTTCTACAATGGCGAACACGTTCAATCGACATGACTTTGCTTTTGCTTGGTCACATGGTGAGTTTGACAGCGCCAGCAATTTGTTGCCGTGGGCAGTTACTCAGATAGTTGACGCATATAAAGAACTGGCCATTCTATCCGAACCAAGTCAAACGTTGTTTAGCGCAAGACAGCAGCGTGTTATATCAGACCGCCTTTCCATTGAACATAATGCTGCTAATAGGCTCGACAAATGGTCTGATGCTAGCATAACCAACATCACTCTGGACCCGCCGTACTACGACAACGTCCAGTACGCCGAGCTTTCGGACTTCTTCTACGTCTGGCTCAAACGCAGCGTCGGCCACCTGTTCCCGAAGTTCTTCAGCGACGAGCTCACCAACAAGGACGACGAAGCCGTCGCCAACCCCGCCCGCTTCGAGGCCATGGGTAATAAAAAGAAGAAGCTGGCCGAGCAGGACTACGAACGTAAGATGGCCGCGGCCTTCCGCGAGATGCACCGCGTCCTGCGCCCCGACGGCGTGCTGACGGTGATGTTCACCCACAAGCGGGTCGAGGCCTGGGACACCCTGGCCACCGCCCTGATCAGCGCTGGCTTCGCCATCAAGGCCTCCTGGCCCGTCCACACCGAAAGCGAGCACAGCCTGCACCAGGCCAAGAAGAACGCGGCGGCCAGCACGATCTTGTTGGTGTGTCGAAAGAGGGATGTCGAAGATCGCGAGCCGGTGTGGTGGGAGGACATCCAGGGAAAGGTACGCGCGGTGGCGCGGGACAAGGCGCGCGAGTATATGGCGCAGGGGATGCGCGGCGTCGATCTGTACATCAGCACCTTCGGCCCGACGCTGAGCGTGATTTCGGAGCACTGGCCGGTGCTCACCAGCGAGATCGACCCCAAGACCAGCCAGCCCAAGCCGCTGCGCCCGGATACGGCCCTCGACCTGGCGAGGGAGGAAGTGATCCGCCTGCGCAAGGAAGGGCTGCTGGAGGGCCGCAATGTCCAGTTCGACCCGGTGACCGACTGGTACGTCATGGCCTGGGACGCGTTCGCCGCCGAGGAGTTCCCCTACGACGAGGCCCGCAAGCTGGCCATCGCCCTGGGGCTGGAGCTGGACAGCACTATGATGGCCACGAAGCGCATCGCGGCCAAGAAGGGCGCCTACGTGGTCATGCAAGGGCCGGCCCAGCGTCGCAAGAAGGGCATGGTCGATCCTGACCTGCTCAGCTTCAGCCACTGGATCGACGCGGTGCACACGGCCATGCTGGTCTACGACGAGGACGGGCCGGGCGCGTGCGACCTGTTCTTGCTGCGCACTGGCCTGAAGCGCGATGCGACCTTCAAGGCCGTCCTGCAAACCCTGCTTAACGCCATCCCCCGTACCCAGGTCAAGGGCCAGTTCGTCCGTCCCGAGGCGGCGGTGCTAGATAACCTGCGGCTGGCCTTCTACGCCAATGAGCTGACGGTGCCGGTGGTCGAGGAGCCGGAACTGCCGGCGGCGGAGCAGTTGCCGTTGGCGTGGGAGGCGGAGGATGACGAGGACGAGGCAGAGGAAGAAGACGCGTAGCTGTGAGTCTGCTGGTATGGCGGGCAGTCCACACTGAAGTGTGGAGATTGCCGGGCGATGCCCCACCTTTCCAAGGTGGGGTGCTGGCAATGCAAGCACTCCACACTGGAAGTGTGGAGCTTGCTGTGCGAAGCCCCACCTTTCCAAGGTGGGGTACTGGCAATGCAAGCACTCCACACTTCCAGTGTGGAGCTTGCTGTGCGAAGCCCCACCTTTCCAAGGTGGGGTACTGGCGATGCAAGCACTCCACACTGGAAGTGTGGAGCTTGCCATGCGAAGCCCCACCTTTCCAAGGTGGGGTACTGGCCCACCCCGCAACGCCGCCGCAGCGTCTGCGGGTATGATGGCACATTCCAATCAAGGGTAGGAGGACGGATGTCAACGTCAGAGTCGATGCCAAAACTGTTCAAGTACCGGCCCAATGCGTTCCATCATGTCGTCTTTTCGACCAAGCGTCGCAAGAAGGTGCTGGTGCCGCCGATCAAGGAACGGGTCCACTATTGGATCGAGCATCAAGTTCAGGAGCACAACATCGATTTGCGCGAGTTCAACACGTGGCTGGACCACGGGCACATGCTAATCTTCGTGCGCCCGACTGAGGATTTGAGCGATCACGTGCAGCTCATCAAAGGTGGCAGCGCTCGCAATGTGTTTCTCGAGTTGCCGGACCTGCGCTGGCAGATGGGCGAGAACCACCTGTGGAGCCGGCGTTTTTGGGCTGGCGAGGTACCGCCTGATGCTGTCGACGCCGTGCGCGACTACATTCGTAACCAGGAGGCAATCCACCTGGGACGGCGGGGCTGGCAGCCTGTGCCCGCCTGGGAGCGTTGGATCGACCTGGACTGATGCCCCACCTTTCCAAGGTGGGGTGCCACCCGACCCACGAAGCCCCACCTTTCAAGGTGGCGTGCCCAAATAACAACCACCATGCCCAACACGCCTACCCTGCGCGACATCCCCTTCCGCGTCTACTACAGCCCCGCCGACGACCCGCTGCACAGCTTCTACCTGCCGGCGCTGGCGGCCAGCGTGCAGTACGACCGCAGCGCGGGCTACTTCCGCTCGTCCGCGCTGGCCGCGGCTGCGGCGGGAGTGGCGCGGCTGATCGCCAACGGCGGGCGCATGCGCCTGCTGGTGGGCGCAGAGCTGTCGCAGGACGACGTAGACGCCATCGCCCAGGGCTATGACCTGCGCGCGGCGCTGGCGCCGGCCATGCTGCTGGCGCTGGACGAGCTACACGACGCCCTGCTGCGACAGCGAGTCGAGGCGCTGGCCTGGCTGGTGGCCAACGACCGGCTGGACATCAAGGTGGTGCTGCCGCTGGATGTCCACGGTCGCCCCATCCCCGGCCCGGCCGCCAGGGACTACTACCACGTCAAGAAGGGCATCTTCACCGACGCCGAGGGCAACCAGGTGGCCTTCACCGGCAGCGTCAACGAGTCGGCGCAGGCCTGGATGGGCAACTTCGAGGAGTTTCAGGTTTCGGTGTCCTGGGAAACCGAGCGCGAGCGGGAGGCGCTGCGCAACATCTATCGCTCCTTCGACCTGCTGTGGAGCGGCGACGACCCGCATTGGGTGGCGCTCGACCTGCCCGAGGCCGTGCGCCAGCGGCTGATCAGCTACGCGCCGGCCCAGCCGCCCGAGTTCGACCCGCTGGAGCGCCGGCCCAAACCGCAGATCGCCGACGGCCAGGCGCGCGCCATCGCCATCCCACCCCAGGAACGCTTGATCTTCCAGTACCTGCGCGATGCGCCCTATCTGCTGGGCGCTACCGACCTGGGCGCAGCCACCGCGCCGATCAGCCCCTGGCCGCACCAGCTCCAGGTGGCGCGCAGCGTGCTCAGCCGCTTCCCCGACCGGGTGCTGTTGTGCGACGAGGTGGGGCTGGGCAAGACCATCGAGGCCGGCCTCCTCATCCGCCAACTGTTGCTCTCCGGCCAGGTCCAGCGCTGCCTGATCCTGACGCCGGCCAGCGTGCTCAAGCAGTGGCAGGAGGAGCTGTACGAGAAGTTCAACCTGGACATCCCGCGCTTCGACCGCGGCCTGCTGCTCGACGTGCGCAACCGGGCGTTGGCCGCGCCGGCCGCCAGCCCCTGGAGCGATCACAACGTCCTGCTGGCCT
The DNA here is from genome assembly GCA_049294015.1 of Anaerolineae bacterium. Taxonomy (GTDB): domain Bacteria; phylum Chloroflexota; class Anaerolineae; order JAAEKA01; family JAAEKA01; genus JAAEKA01. The sequence continues at coordinate 7,829 of JBAQCH010000151.1, read as the reverse complement.
CCAGCCACCTGGCGCGGCGGCGGGAGCGGGTGGCAGAGCTGCGGCAGGCCGAGCCGTGGGACTTGCTGGTGGTGGACGAGGCGCACCATGCCCGCCGCCGCGATTTCTTGCAGCCGCAGTATCGGCCCAACCGGATGCTGACCCTGCTCAACTCCCTGCGCGATAGCGGGCGCTATCGGGCCCTGCTGCTGATGACCGCCACGCCGATGCAGGTGCATCCGGTGGATGTCTGGGATCTGCTGATGACCCTGGGGCTGAGCGGTCAGTGGGGCGCGGACGAGGCCAACTTCCTGCGCTTCTTCAGCCAACTGCGCTTGCCCTTCGACGAGGTAGACTGGGACTTCACGCTTGGGCTGGTCCGAGACAGCCTGGGGCCAGCAGGACAGCTTGACCCGCATTTCCGTCAGGCGTTGCAAGCGACGTTGGGGCCGGCCCTGGCCGCCGCGGTGGAGCAGTTGCCCACGCAGCCCAGCGCGCGAGCCAGCACGCTGCGCTCGCTGCCGGTGCAGGCCAGGCCGCAGGTCTACGAGTTAGCCCGCCGCCACACGCCGTTGCGCCGCTACGTCTTCCGCAACACGCGCCAGTTGCTGCGCAGCTACCAGCAGCAGGGCATCCTGAAGGAGAAGGTCGCGCGCCGCCAACCGCACATCTGCCGCATCGACCTTCGCCCTGACGAGGCCGCGCTCTACGGGCGGATCACCGAGTACATCACCCACTTCTACCAGAAGTACGAGCAGGAGCGCCGCGGCCTGGGCTTCATCATGACCGTCTATCGTCGCCGGCTGACCAGCAGCTTCTTCGCGGCCCGCCGCAGCCTGGAGCGCCGCCGGGACTGGCTGCAAGGCCGCCTCGACCCTGTGGACGCGCTGACTTTGGAAGACCTGGCCGACGTGGAGGACGAGGACGGCGAGGAAGCGCTGGCGCAGGACGCGTTCGAGTATCTGACGCCCGCGCAGCGCAGCAATTTTCTTGTCGAGCTGGACTACCTGAACGACTTCATCGGCGAGCTGCGCGGCTTGAGCCAGGCCGACTCCAAGCTCTCCTACCTGAAGGATGCTCTGGAGCGCCTCTTCCGCCAACGCTCGACCGTGCTGATCTTCACCCAGTACACCGACACCATGGACTACCTGCGCGACCACCTGAAGGAGGTCTATGGCAGCCGCGTGGCCTGCTATTCCGGCCGCGGCGGCGAGGTGTGGAACGGCATCGACTGGGTGCCGGCCAGCAAGGAGCTGGTCAAAACCCGCTTCCGCGCCGGGGAGATCCAGATCCTGCTGGGCACCGAGTCGGCCAGCGAGGGTCTCAACCTGCAAACCTGCGGCGTGCTGATCAACTACGACATGCCGTGGAACCCCATGCGCGTCGAGCAGCGTATTGGCCGTATCGACCGCATCGGCCAGGAGTTCGACTGGGTGTGGATCTACAGCTACTTCTACCGGGACACCATCGAGGATCGCATCTACCAGGCGCTGGAAGACCGCATCCAGTGGTTCGAGGACGTGGTGGGCGACTTGCAGCCGATTCTGGCCGAGGTCGGCGAGGTCACCCGCAAGCTGGCCATGCTGCCAGCCGACCAGCAGGAGGCGGCATTCCAGCAGGAGATCGCGCGCTTGCGGTCGCAGATCGACGAGGCCCGCCTGCAGGCGCTCAAGCTGGACGAATACCAGGAGGCGCGCCAGCCAGACGGCCAGCTTTGTTCGCCGATCACCCTGGCCGACCTACAAGCTGTGCTGACCCAGTCCGACGCCACCCGCCACCTCTTCCAGCCGCATCCTGAGCTTGCCGATGCCTTCGTGCTGACCTTGGACCGCGCGACCGCGGCCGTGACCTTCTCGCGCGAGCAGTTTGACGCCCATCCTGACACGCTGCAATTCCTGTCCTACGGCAACCCGCTCTTCAACGCGTTGTTGGACAGCGTGCCAGAGCCTGAAGTCATCGAGGGGTGTGTCGCTCGCTTCGACGATAGGGAGGAGGCGCCGGTGCGGGAATGGTACGACCTGAGCGGGCCAGCGCCGGCGCTAGTAGCCACGCTGGGCGACCTGAAACGAACGCTGACCTGCGCTGCGCCGCACAGTTCGTTTGAAGCAGCCGGCGCACTCTTCCAGGATCAGGTCACGGCGCTGTGCAAGGCTTACGAGGAACGCAGCGCCGAGTTCGTCGCCATGCAGCGTAGCACCTTGCAGGCCAAGGCGCGTCGGCTCTTGGTCAAGGCCACATTGGTGGAGATCGCCCTGGGACAGCAGCAGGAATTGTTCGAAGAAGCAGCCTATCCCAGCAGCTTCGACGAGAATGCGGTCAAAGGGCTACGACGCCATGGCGTGCCGTGGACTTGGATATTGAAGATCGGTTTCGAGCCGGGGCTGCGGCCTGCCAACGCCGATCCCTACTGGGAAGAGGTTAAAAACCTGGCGCGCGACAAGCTGCGCGAGCGGATTCAGTCTCTGACGGCCCAAGCCAGCGAGCTTCAGCGCGCCTGGAAGCAGGTGAGGCCGTGAGCAGTGCGTTCGCTGCCGTCATCGGCGCGGTATTTATGCGTTGGGCGCACCACCATGTAAGGAAACAGCGGGCTCGGTCGGAGACCGGCCCGAGCGATTATGTTCGAGTCAGGAGGTATTGTCATGCATTACACTAACCTCGGCCGCACCGGCCTGAAAGTCTCCCGCATCTGCCTGGGCTGCATGACCTATGGCACGCCGCAGTGGCGCGAGTGGGTGCTGGACGAGCCGGCCAGCCGCCCGTTTATCGCCCGCGCGCTGGAGCTGGGCGTCAACTTCTTCGACACGGCCGACATGTACTCGCGCGGCGTCAGCGAGGAGGTGCTGGGCCGGGCCATGCGGGATCTGACCCAGCGCGACGACGTGGTGATCGCCACCAAGGTCTTCTTCCGCTGGAGCGACACCCCCAACCGCGGCGGCCTGTCGCGCAAGCACATCCTGGCCTCCATCGACGGCTCCCTACGGCGGCTGGACATGGACTACGTCGACCTCTACCAGATCCACCGCTGGGACTACGAGACGCCTATCGAGGAGACCATGGAGGCGCTGCACGACGTGGTCAAGGCCGGCAAGGCGCGGTACATCGGCGCTTCCAGCATGTATGCCTGGCAGTTCGCCACGGCCCAACACGCCGCCGAGCGCCACGGCTGGACCCGCTTCGTCTCCATGCAGAACCACTACAACCTGGTCTACCGCGAGGAGGAGCGGGAGATGAACCCGCTGTGCGTGACTCAGGGCGTGGGGCTGATCCCGTGGAGCCCGCTGGCGCGCGGCTTCCTGGCCGGCAACCGCACGCGCAGCGAGGCAACTCCCACCGTGCGCGCCAAGACCGATGACTTCGCGCGCGAGATGTACTATCAGGAGGCCGATTTCGCCGTGGTGGATCGCGTGGTCGAACTGGCCGGCCGCCGCGCGGTCAAGCCGGCGCAGATCGCGCTGGCCTGGCTGCTGGCCCAGCCCGGCGTCGCCAGCCCCATCATCGGCGCCAGCAAGATGCATCAGCTTGAGGAGGCTGTGGCCGCGCTGGAGATCGAACTCAGCACGGAGGAGCTCGCCTATCTGGAGCAGCCGTATGTGCCGCATCCAATTCTCGGACACTCATAGTGTGAACTGCTCAACCGCCTGATGCGTTTTGTCGCACCCTTGCCAAAGCCGATTGGTTGCGGTATGATGCTTGTGGGGCACGAATGACCGAGCGAATTGGATAGGCATCGGAGTGAACCATGTCAAACGCAACAGCAACAATAGAAGAGAGTCAGGTTTTGAACGCTCTGCGTGCTTTGCAGCAAGAGCAGTGGCCGGCGGTCCTGGATTTTATTGGCTATCTGCGCTCTCACACTGAGACAGCACTATGGTCCTACCCACATCTAACAGCGATCGATCTAGCCCAGTCTGACGTGGTGGGCCTTTGGGCAGATCGCACGGACATTACCGACTCGCTGGATTTTGCGCGCCAACTCCGTAGCAAGGCTGAACGCTTCTAGAGTCCAACAGTTAACACAACCAGGAGAACAACGATGTTCCAAACCTTCGACCAGGCCCAAGCCTTCGTCGCCGAGCGCGGCGTGCGCATGATCGACCTCAAGTTCTGCGACCTGTGGGGACGGTGGCACCACCTGACCATCCCGGCCAAGCAGTTCAACCACGCGCTGCTGCGGGAAGGCGTCGGCTTCGATGGCTCGGCCGTGGGGCTGAAAAGCGTCAAGGCGGGCGACATGGTGCTCTTGCCTGACCTGGCCACCGGCGCCATGGACCCCTTCTGGGACGCGCCGACGTTGAGCTTTGTGTGCAGCACCCACGAGACCGGCACGTTGGCCGTCTTCCCCAATGACCCGCGCAACATCGCCCGCCGCGCTGAGGAATATCTGGTCGAGAGCGGCGTCGCCGACCAGAGCGTCTGGGGGCCGGAGTTCGAATTCTATGTCTTCGACCAGGTCGCGTTCGACAACGGCGTCAACTTCGCCAGCTACCGGCTGGAGTCGGACGAGGCCGACTGGAACAGCGCACAGGGCGGCCACGGCCACTACATCCCGCTGCACGGCGGCTACCACGCCATCCCACCCAAGGATCAGCTCTACAACCTGCGCTCCGAGATCTGCCTGCTGCTGGAGGCCATGGGCATCGAGGTCAAGTACCACCACCACGAGGTGGGCGGGCCGGACCAGTCGGAGATCGAGACGCCGCTGGTGGGGCTGCTGGCGGCCGGCGACATGACCATGCTGGTCAAGTACGTCGCCAAGATGGCCGCGCGCGGCCGCGGCAAAACCGTCACCTTCATGCCCAAGCCGCTCTACGGCGAGGCCGGCAGCGGCATGCACTTCCACCAGATGCTGCTCAAGGGCGGGCAGAACCTCTTCTTCGACCCGGCTGGCTACGGCAGCATGAGCCAGACCGCGCTGCACTACATCGGCGGGCTGCTGGCCCATGGCCCGGCGCTGTTGGGGCTGACCAACCCCAGCACCAACTCCTACCGCCGGCTGGTGCCCGGCTACGAGGCGCCGGTCAACGCCTTCTTCAGCTTGGGTAACCGCAGCGCGGCCGTGCGCATCCCCAAATACGCCGACCAGCCTGAGACCGCGCGCATGGAGTTTCGGCCGCCCGACGCCACCTGCAACCCCTACCTGGCCCTGGCAGCCCAGCTCATGGCCGGGCTGGACGGCATCCGCCGCCAGATCGACCCCACCGCGGCCGGCTTCGGCCCCATCGACGCCAATATCTTTAGCTGGAGCGACGAGCGGCGCGCGGCCATCAAGCACTTGCCTGGCTCGCTCAAGGAGGCGCTGGACGCGCTGCAGGCCGACCATGAATTCCTCCTGCACGGCGAGGTCTTCAGCGAGGAGCTGCTGGACCAGTGGGTCGCCTTCAAGCGCGAGGCCGAGTACTATCCCGTGCGCAACCGGCCGCATCCGTATGAGATGCAGCTCTATTTTGATGTGTAGCTTGTGAATTTGGGTATTGACACGGCGCAAAAAAACGTGTATACTAGCGGGTGTTAAACGTTTAAGCAAGTGCGTCTCACGCCGTCGTCCCAACGGCGTTTTTTCTCCAGCCAAGGTTAAACGATTAAACATGGCCGGTGTAACGATCCGTGACGTGGCCAAAGAAGCAAGCGTCTCCACCGCCACAGTCTCCTATGTGCTTAACGGTTCACGACGCGTGGGCGATGAGACCCGTGAGCGCGTGCTGCAGACGGCGCGCCGTTTGGGCTACCGGGCCAACTTCACCGCTCGTAACCTGCAAGCCAGCGAGACCCGCCTGATCGGCTACTCGTGGCGACCCTCCCCCATCGACCAATTCAACCCCATTCTCGACCAGTTCCTGCAGTCCATCGCCCAGGCCGCCGCGCGCCATGACTATCGCATCCTGGCCTTTCCCAGTATCGACGTCCACGAGGAGCTATCGGCCTACGAAGAGATGATGCTGATCGGCCAGGTCGATGGCTTCATCCTGACCAACACCAACTTCGACGACGAGCGCGTGCAGGCGCTGGTTAAGAACGAGTTTCCCTTTGTCTCCTTTGGTCGGGCCAACGCCGACTGGAACTTCATCTGGATCGATGTGGATGGCGCCGCCGGCGTGCGCATGGCTACCGAGCACCTGCTGGCGCAGGGACACCAGCGCATTGGCTTTCTGGCTTGGCCGGAGAAATCGCAGACCGGCCACTATCGTCTCCAGGGCTACCTCGATGCCATGGCCGCGGCCGGGCTGACCGTGGACGCCGAATGGAAGCAGTTGGCCGGCAACTTCTACGATGAGAGCTACATGGCGACGCAGCGCTTGCTTTCCCTGCCGGCCCAGCGCCGGCCCAGCGCCATTGTTGCCTCCTCTGACTTGATGGCCCTGGGGGTCCTTAACGCTGGCTGGGATGCTGGTCTGGAGGTCGGGCGAGAGTTGGCCGTAGTGGGCTTCGACGATGCACCCATCGCCCGCTATCTGCGCCCCGGATTGACCACCCTGGCCCAACCCATCGCCGAGATCGGCGAACAATTAGTGACTATGTTGATCGACGAGCTGAACGGCCGGCCAGTTCAGCCGCGCCAGGTCCTGTTGGATCCCACCCTCATCGTGCGCGCATCGAGTTCGCATCAGCTTTAGTCTGCTGGAGAAAGGTCCATGGAACTACGAGCAGTCATCTTCGACCTGGACGGCGTCATCACCGATACTGCCGAATATCACTACCGCTCCTGGCAGCGCCTGGCCGACGAGGAGGGCATGCGCTTCAGCCGGGAGATCAACGAGCGGCTGCGCGGGGTTTCGCGGCGAGCCTCGCTGCAGATCATGCTGGACGAGAACGGCCGCGCGGCCAGCGAACAGCAGATCGCGGAGTGGATGGAACGCAAGAACGCCTACTACGTGGCCTCGCTGGACGACATCACGCCGGCCGACCTGCTGCCTGGCGCGGTCGCTTTCATCCAGGAGCTGCGCGCGGCCGGCGTCAAGACCGCGCTGGGCTCGGCCAGCAAGAACGCGCAGTCGGTGATCGATCGCCTGGCTATCGCCGATCTGTTGGACGTCATCGCCGACGGCTACAGCGTCGATCGACCCAAGCCCGAACCGGATCTGTTCCTCTGGGCGGCTGACAAGCTGGGCGTGCCGCCAGCCGCCTGCGCCGTGGTCGAGGACGCCGCGGCCGGCATCGACGCAGCGCTGGCGGCCGGCATGTGGGCCATTGGCCTGGGGCCGCAGGAACGGGTCGGCCACGCCCATGTGCGTTTCGACGACCTGCAGGGCGTAACCTCAGGCGCTGTACTGGCTGGATTGGAAAACGCGGCCTGGACCGTGGCCGAGGCAGCCTTCGACCCAACCAACCAACTGCATAAGGAGACGATCTTCACGGTCGGCAACGGCGCGTTCTGCGCGCGCGGCTCGCTGGAGGAGGGCTATCCCGGCGACATGCCGGCCTGCTTCGTCCACCGCGTCTGGGACGACATGCCCATCAACTTCACCGAGCTGGCCAACATCCCGCGCTGGAGCGGCGTGGACGTGTGGATCGACGGCGAGCGTCTGCGGCTGGATTGCGGCCGGGTCAGCGCCTACCGGCGCCAGCTCGACCTACGCACGGGCGTGCTGAGCCGCTCGTTCCACTGGCAGCCGGCCGAGGGCGGCCCGCCGGTGGCGCTGCACTTCGAGCGCTGCACCAGTCTGGCCGACCCGCACACGGCGCTGGTGCGGACGCAGGTCGCAGTGGTGGAGGGCGAGGCGGAGGTGCGGCTGCGCACCGGCGTCGACGACCATGTGGAGAACACCGGCCTGCTGCACTGGCGGCGCATCGACCAGGGGCAGAGCGAGGACGCGGTCTGGCTGCACGTGCGCACGCGCGCCACAGGCCATGAT